>JAICKC010000007.1 GCA_025928155.1 Candidatus Saccharimonadota bacterium | reverse complement strand
CGAAACTGACTGCCAACCTCCGGAAGAGGTTGGACTTGTTTAAAACAATTCACAAAAGTGAACTGACGTTGATTTGCACTATTCAATTTTTAACGTTCACCTCGAGAGTTCTCAGAAGACCCTTTGTTAGGGACACTTAAATAGAACCTCTAAGCACTAGTCAATGATTGTACAGGCTACCACCTCTGAAGTCAAGGATATATTTGTACACTTTTGTAGTTTTTCGTACATCACCTATTCAGAGGTGGCGGCCGGTTCCAGGACGACTTCGTCCTCATCTTCGGGCTCTTCGCTCTTGTCTACCAGAGCCAGGCTCACTACCTCGTCACCGTCATTGAGGCGCATAATCCGCACGCCCTGAGTGGCACGGCCGAGCGCGGGGATCTCTTTTATGCCGAGGCGGATAGTTTGCCCCGCTTTGCTGATGATGATCACTTCTTGGCCGTCTTCACCACCCAGCGTCTTTACCCCAACCAGCTCGCCCGTCTTTGCGTTCACTACCGCACTACGGATACCCACACCACCGCGGGCGTGCGGCGTAAACTGTGCCACTTTGGTCTGCTTGCCATAGCCAAACTTGCTGATCACAAAGATACTCGACCCTTCTTCGACCACGTCCATACCAATTACATGATCGTCGCTGCGCAGCCGAATACCGCGCACCCCACGACTCACACGGCCCATCGGCCGGGCGTCCTTTTCATGGAAACGGATAGCCTGTCCCTGGCGGGTCGATATAACAACTTCGTTGTCACCGCTTGTCATCCGAATCCACTTCAGCTCGTCGCCGTCATCAAGATTAATGGCAATCAGCCCGCTGCTGCGCACGTTGGCGTACTGCTCGAACGGCGTCTTCTTCACCACACCGTGTACGGTGCACATGATGAGATTCGCAGCTTTATCGGTTTTACTAACGTTAATGACTGCACTGACTGTTT
Source organism: Candidatus Saccharimonadota bacterium (assembly GCA_025928155.1). Taxonomy (GTDB): domain Bacteria; phylum Patescibacteriota; class Saccharimonadia; order Saccharimonadales; family UBA4665; genus JAJZCD01. Next base: position 66,995 of record JAICKC010000007.1, on the reverse strand, counting down.
CTTCCGGCTGCAACTGCAGCAAATTCACAATAGCGACACCCTTAGCCCCCATGCCAGATGTCGGCACCTCGTAGGTCTTCAGGCGGAACACTCGGCCGTGATTTGTGAAGAATAACAGATAATCATGCGTAGACGCATTTACAACGTGCTCGATCACATCTTCTTCGCGCGTAGCCATACCCCGGCGACCCTTGCCGCCGCGGCCTTGCCGCTTGTAGTCAGCAATTGGGCTACGCTTGATGTAGTTAGCGTTCGTCAGCGTCACCACGACCTGCTCGTCCGGCACCAGGTCTTCGTCACTTAAACGGTTCAGCTCGCCAGCCACCACCTGCGTGCGGCGTTCATCGCCGTATCTTTCTTTAAGCTCCAGCATCTCATCCTTAATGATCTGTAGGATCTTCTGCTCGTCGGCCAGGATACCCTCCAGCTTAGTAATCAGCTTACGCAACTCAGCTAGCTCGTCCTCAATCTTCTTACGCTCCAAGCCCGCCAACGTGCGCAGTTGCATAGCCAAGATGGCCCGTGCCTGGATTTCGCTCAAAGAAAACCTGGCAATGAGGTTCTTCTGCGCCTCTTCAGTCGTTTCGCTCGCCCGGATGGCGTTAATAACCTCGTCGATGTTGTCGAGTGCGATTTTTAACCCTTCCAGGATATGGGCGCGCTCGCGTGCCTTGCGCAGCTCAAACTCCGTCCGCCGCCGCACTACAATCCGGCGATGCTTGATGTGTTCGCCCAAGATGTCCTGCAGCCCCAGCACACGTGGCTGAATACCGTCAACTAGCGCCATCATATTGAAATGGAAGCTGGTTTGCAGGGGCGTCAACTTGTACAGCTGGTTTAGTAACTTCTTGGGGTAGGCATCTTTCTTGAGATCGATCACGATGCGCACATTGCCACGGGCAGATTCATCGCGGACGTCGCTAACCCCAGTGATAATTTTATTGTTCACCAGATCGGCAATCTTAATTACCAGTGACTCTTTATTCAAAGCATACGGAATTTCTGTAATAACAATCTGGTGACGACCCTTATTGCCTTCCACTATTTCGGCTACACCCCGGTTTACTATGCCACCGCGGCCGGTGGCATACGCTTGGCGCAAGCTTTCGGCACCGTAAATAATGCCGCCCGTTGGGAAGTCCGGCCCCTTGATGAACTGCAGCAGGTCGTCGAGCGGCGCGTCAGGATGTTCTATCTTATAGACCGTCGCATCCACCACCTCACTTAGATTATGCGGGGGGATATTGGTAGCCATACCAACGGCGATACCCAGTTGTCCGTTTAACAACAGATTGGGTAACTTGGCAGGCATCACGGTCGGTTCCTGGTTTTCACCGTCATACGTGTCACGAAAATCAACTGTTTCCTTGTCGATATCCTGCAATAGCTCGTCGGCTAAACGGTGCATCTTGGCTTCGGTGTAGCGCATAGCCGCTGGCGGATCGCCGTCCATGCTGCCGAAGTTCCCCTGCCCGTTTACCAGCAAGTAGCGCGTCGCCCACGGCTGCGCCAGGCGCACCATAGAGTCGTAAATGGAGCTGTCGCCGTGCGGGTGATATTTACCCATGACCGCGCCGACCACGTTGGCACTCTTGCGGTGCCTCGACGACGAACGCAGGCCATCTTCGTTCATACTGTAGAGAATGCGGCGGTGCACCGGTTTCAGCCCGTCACGCACATCCGGCAGCGCGCGGTCAATGATCACGCTCATCGAATAGCGGAGGTAATTGTCTTCCATGACATTTTCGACCGTACGACGCTCTACAAGCCGCGAATGGTCAAACCCAGACAGAATCTCAACCTCTGACTCAATGGGGCTTATAACGCCTTGTGGAACGTCAGAAGCGTCATTCTGACCATCCATACCACTCATGTTTTGCGTATCATCAACAACGTCTGCCATGCTAAATGTCCAAGTCCTTTACAAATTTAGCGTTTGCCTGAATGAAGTTTTTGCGCAACACCACCTCAGTACCCATTAATTTGTTAAAGATGGCGTCAGCCTTCTCGGCGTCATTAACCTTGACCTGCACCAGCACGCGTTTCTCAGGATTCATCGTAGTTTCAAATAGTTGCTCGGCATCCATTTCGCCCAGACCCTTGTAGCGCTTCTGCTCAATGAAGCCAGCCTGCCGGAAACGCTCGGCAGTATCATCTACCTTAACCCCCTCTGTCTTACGCTTGGCTATGGTCTCATCGAGTACCTTGTCGAGCTCCGCCTCATCATAAATAAACACACTACTCTTGCGTCCCGGCTTCACCAGCTCAAATAACGGTGGCTTGGCTAGGTATACGTGACCGCGGTCCACGACTTCCTTCATATAGCGGAAGAAGAATGTCATAAGGAGTGTGGCAATGTGGCTGCCGTCAACGTCAGCATCGGTCATAATGATGATGCGATGATAGCGTAGTGTATCGACATTAAAGGAGTCTTCAATACCTACGCCGAGGGCTTTAATAAGTGACAGAATCTCATTGTTAGCAAGCATTTTATCCAGCCGGGCACGTTCCACGTTTAACACCTTGCCGCGCAAGGGTAGGATAGCCTGCGTCTTGCTGTCGCGGCCGGTCTTGGCGCTGCCGCCGGCGCTGTCGCCCTCTACTAGGTAGATCTCCGATGCGGCCGGGTTTTTCGACGAGCAATCCGCTAGTTTACCCGGCATGCTGGCGCCATCCAGCACACCTTTGCGGATGATGTTCTCGCGTGCGGCCCGGGCAGCTTTCCGGGCACGAGCCGCGAGCAGGGCCTTGCCGACAATCTTCTTGGCAATCGCCGGGTGTTCTTCGAGGTAGTAGCCAAAATATTCGCTCATAACCTGCTCAACATAGCCGCGAACCTCCGGGTTGCCCAACTTATCCTTGGTTTGGCCTTCGAACTGCGGGTCGGGCAGCTTTACCAAAATGATGGCGGTAAGGCCTTCCCGTGTGTCTTCGCCGCTGAGTGCTTCTTCTTTTTCTTTCAGCAAGCCGTTTTTCCGCGCGTAATCATTGATAATGCGCGTCAGCGCCGCCCGAAAACCGGTCAGGTGGCTGCCGCCACCGGGGTTCACCACGTTGTTAGCAAACTGCTTGATGGTTTCAGTGAAACTGTCGGTGTATTGCATGGCGACTTCCACCTGTGAGTCTTTAACTTCTTTGTCGACGTAGAAAATGTCGTCATCTACCGGCTCTTTGCCAATATTGAGATGTTTAACGTAACTCTGTATGCCACCTTCAAAATAAAAACTATAGCGCTGACCAGTTTTATCATTGATAAGAGTTGTTCGTATACCTTTTGTGAGATATGCTGCGTGACGCAGCCGGTCCAGGATAGTGTCGTAACTAAACTCCTGCGTTTCAGTAAAAATGGTCGTATCGGGGTAGAAGGTAATTTCGGTGCCGTGCGGGCGATCTGCCGGAGCCTTGCCTATTACCGCCAGGTCATCGTTAGGGACGCCACGGGCGTACTCCTGGTGATGAGTTTTGCCGTCGCGGTAAATGTTTACGATGAGCCTTGTGCTCAGTGCGTTGACCACGCTGGACCCTACACCATGCAGGCCACCGGACACTTTGTACCCGCCGCCGCCGAATTTCCCTCCGGCGTGCAGCACGGTCAGCACCGTCTCTACAGTACTCTTGCCCGTTTTCGGGTGAATGTCAGTCGGGATGCCCCGGCCGTCGTCGAACACTCTTATGCCGCCATCGGCCAACATCGTTACCTGTACATACGTGGCGTGACCCGCCAGCGCTTCGTCGATACCGTTATCAACAATCTCCCACACCATGTGGTGCAGACCTTCCACACCGGTACTACCAATGTACATACCGGGACGCTTACGAACTGGGTCTAACCCCTCCAGTACTTGAATCTGGTCAGCCGAATAGCCTTTATCACTGCCCTTCTTATCAGCCACTGTATAACCCTCTCCCGATTTTGATTGACACCTTAATAACTGCTTATTAGTATAACGTGTTTGACTAGCCGCTACAAGAGGTGAAACACCTTAGGGGCTATTGACTATTACCCTGAGCAGGGGCAGGCTGACGTACCTGCAACTTACCTTCGTTGTCGATGGCTATCGTGTCGTCATCGTTCTCAGGTTTTTGATCCTTGGGCTGCACGTGGAGGGTCTCACCGTCAGGGTCAGATTGCTTTGCCACTGAAGTGCCTGAAGCTCCTGAGGTATCACTCAAGCCTTTCTTAAGTTCACTAGCGACGCCGTCGACTTCCTGCTGGTCCAACTGGGTACTTGAGATATTGCCAGCCGAAATGGAGTCTCCTGACAGCCGAGAAGGCGGCAAAGCTGGTGGCATATTTGGAGCTGCATTTGATGCTGGGGGCTGGGGTGGTGCAAATGACGGCAGCGGCGTCTGGGCGCGCTGCTTGGCAAGCCATTCATCGAGGAACGACCCGGAACCAGGGCCGGCCGGTGGCATGCCGGAGGCTGGCGACCCCGCGCCAAAGTTTGGCCGCGCCATACCACCTGGGCTGCCAAACGGAGCCGCAGGTGCTGCTGGCCGAGGTGCGGGTTTGGTCGTCATGCGCTCAAAGATCTCCTTTTCTACTGTCGCGCGCGGCCTGCCGTATTTGGCAGCGCTGAGCTGCTTGAGCGCGTCGGACAACTGGGCATTGGGATTACCGAGTGGTGGCAAAGTAGCCATGCTGAACGGCTGGGTCGGCACACCACCTACTAACGTACGCACCACCGCATTGGCATTGGGTATACGCAGCAGATCATCGGCTTGGAAAGCCGGTTGGAAATAACGGCCAAGGGCCTCAACATCGTTCTGGCCGATACGGAAGCTGACGATACTACCGATGTTGCCGAATACAGCATCACGAATCTCTTCGGTCAACTGGGTAGTAAACTGGTTGGCTACGATGAGATTCAGATGGTATTTTCGAGCCTCACTCATAATAGTGGCGAAACTATCAGTACTAAAGTTTTGGAACTCGTCGACATATAGGCAAAAGTCCACGCGGTCATCTTCCGGAACGTTGCTGCGGCTCATAGCAGCAGCCTGGAACTGCATCACAAATATCATACCCAGCAGTTTGCTGTTGAGGTCGCCGGTACGGCCCTTGCTCAGGTTCACCAGCAAGATTTTCTTGTTGTCCATGATTTCGCGCAGGTCAAAGGCGCTCTTGGTTTGTCCGATGATATTGCGCATCATTTCATTACTCAGGAAGGCACCGAATTTACTCACGAACCAGCTGTTGATTTCCCCAGCTTCGTTGGACTTCTGGCTGGCAGGAAATTCCTTTTGCCAATAATCAAGCACGTTAGGATCCTTAACGTGTTGTAATTTCTGCCGCAAAAACTCTGGATCGCGGAAGAGTTTTGGAATATCTATCATGGTACCACCGTTAGGATCAGCCATAACGGCCAGCGCAGCGTTGCGAAAAATACTTTCATAGCGCGGTCCCATGATGCCTTGGTGTTGTGGATCATACAACTTATAGAGCATGCCAATAGTTTCCTGTATCAAAAAGTCTTTCTGATCCGGGTTGTGGTACTCGAACAAATTAAGCCCCATTGGATAGTCCATCTCCGATGGACAGAAATATATAACGTCTTCGGTCCGCTCCTTAGGAACCATAGATAGTAGTTTCTCTACGGTATCGCCGTGCGGATCCACAAAGGCGAAGCCGTCGCCGTTCAGCATGTCCTGCAATGCCAAGTTCTCTAGGAATGTAGACTTACCGGTACCGGTCTGCCCCACTGCATACATGTGGCGCTGGCGGTCTTTGAGTGCTAGCCGAATTGGCTTTTTGACACCCCGGAACACGTTGAATCCCAGCAACAAGCCCGTGTCGGGCATATTGCGCGGGCCGTCTACCTGCTTGGACTCTTGGCGGCTCAGCTGCGACGTTGGAATATTGCGCTGGTCTGGGAAGTGGAACAGTGTCGCCAGCTCGACCGAGTTCATAATATTGCGCTTGCGCCGGCGCGGGAACCTGCGCAGCATATAGTCGACCGCTAGCTCACCGCTGTCTTTGGATACTTCGTACTTAAAGCCGTTCTTACCAGGGCTGTCAAACAGCGAAAAGCTGGCAACTATATTATTTACTATAGCCTGTGACCGCGCGGAGATGTTTGAGCTCGCTATCACGCGGATTGTCACCTCAAAACCAGCGTAACGCGTCTTGTCATCTATGGCATCGACTACGGACTGCTCAAGCGACGAAAGCTCTTTCTTGGGTGAGCCACCCTCTTCCTTAGTCGACTCGGGTGGCTTTACAAGAGCCGTCACCATTTGCTTAGCGAGCAACCCAGCGGTCACATCTTTACCACCCTTACGCTTCTGGCTCGCGTGTTGGTTAGCCTGCTTGCGCCAAGCATTATCGGCCGGCCGGAATAGAATCTGTATAGCCGCGCCGTCGGCATTTTCTAGCGAAGACATAGCGTTCAAAAGTGACTGTAAGGCGTCGCGCTTCAAGTCCTGGTACGTAGCTATCGGGTATGCGAACGACTCCCGCAGGTTAAGCTCGCCACCTACTACGCCACCGAAGCCCCCGCTTTCATTAAATATATTATGATCTTGGGTGACTTCTAGTCGCGTACTCGGGTATGCACTGGTAACCGCTTGGCGGAGAACGTCGATCATATCGGCTGGCACCGCCGCATACAAATACACAAAGCCACGCGTGCCTACTACCTCAAACCCAAAGGAACGCTGCCCAAACCAACGATTCTTAAAATTCTTCTGTGTAGTACTCGCAATAATGTTGTAAATAATTTGTGCTTTTGAGATATTTTCGTCAACAATATCACGGACATCACGACCATTTAGCTCTGTATCTTCACTGGTCGGAGGCAGGTGTATAAGCACTGGAACCATTTCGATTCCACGCTCATAATCAACGATTTCCTGCTTATTCTTTCGTAGTTTTATAAACAACACAGGGCCCGTAACAGCCACGGCAGCTATGATAATAAGCCAGAATACGCCCATACTTACTGCCTGCCGTCCCCCTGTTTGGGGATAATCTGGAATTGCTCGGTCTGAAACTGAGCCTTGAGCTGCCCCAAAGCTTCGCTCAACCGGTATGGGTCGTTGCCGTACTGCTTGACCAAGTGCCTCGCATGTTCCGCAACGCGCTGCTCAACACTGCTGGAGGGCATCGGCACGCGCTGCGCAGGCTGCGCTGCCTGTGAAGCCGGTATAGTAGTTAGGGGATTAGAGGCTGGCGCTGATCCAGGCAAGGCCTGCGGGATAGCCAGAGGCTGTGCTGAAGCGGACATGTTTGCCGGTACACCTGCCTGGTTCTGCTGAGTGTCTGGATACATACTATATAGTATATACCGCTACAGCCGAGTCTCATAGGTGTTAGCTTGGTCCTTTGGCGTCCAAAAGCCCGCCCTACCCGAATAAAAGTAACTGACCGCTACGATTGCTAACACTGTCAGCACGTCACGTAGGGTCAGCTGTCCGAGAGACTGTAATGCCAGTAGCATCACTGCACTGGCACAAATGACTGCTCCGAGCCGCGGGTGGGGTCTACCACGAGCCGAAAAGCGCAAGCGTATCCGCTGCGCGGAGGTCCACATACTGAAAAGCGCTGTAAACAGCAGCACAAATGGCACTATGAGCACCACGACCGGGAGCCTGATCGGCTCCGTCAGCGCCAAGAATGCCAGTAGTAGCAACCATGCTGCTACCGTTAGTTTTGTTTGCTTAGTGAGGTTCATATCTTTTCATGTCTTTATCTTATTTAGTTATTGCCTAAAATACGCCCCGCGGACACCAAGCAGTGCCATCCGGGACGTATATATTTATGATAAATGGTGCCACCGGCGAGAAAACCGCCCTTATATATAGAATGAATAGCGCTTCTCGCCTGCGTGGCTAATTGTGACTGACCGCTCTTGCTGCCTTTAGGGCAGTTCGAGCGTTACTCCTGAGTAAGCGGTTCGAACGTTGTTTTTGTTTTTGCTGACTCAACTTCAATGCTACTACACTTGCCCGTTTTTGTCAATCCGCTTTTGGTTTTACGGCAACGCAGTAGAAATCCACCACCCTGCCGAGAACGTGGGAGATCGAGTCCAAGAAGCCAGACCAAAAAACTCAACCGACGCGGAGCCGGACCAGTAACCCGCGCGGAAATATGACAACTATAGCGCGATTTAGCTGGGCTACCGTCCGCACGTGAGCGGTTTCTAGTTTGGCTTCTGGACTCGGTGCTGCATTATCAACCAGCCATTTCCGGCGGGTTTACTTGCACCGCATCGTGGGGTCCGCCAGACGCGTTTCCGAGTGTGTTTTGTGCTCGGAACATAAGGCTGCTTCAGCTCGCTAAACCCGGCCGAAATTGCGTGCAAAAGTTATACACAGCCCCTTCTGAAGATGCTTGTATTTTATTGTTGACACCGTGCCTCTGCCGGTCTACTATATCTGTAGCACTGAATAAAAAAAGTGCTCAAAAACAAAAAGTCAAAAGAACAAACAACGGCTTCTCGCAAGCCGTTGTTTCATACAAAGACGACTAAAAACAGGCAAAAATACTTTCTGGAACAACCCGGTTTCTGCTGAAGAAACGGGTTGTTTTCTTTTGATTTTGTTTTACAATTGCGACTATCCATACACAACGGAAGGGGTGTATTTTGCCCGATTGAGTCCGGCCGAGATGGCCTGATCCTGACCATTGAGCGTGGCTTAAGCAACAGCCTGCCGAACATGGTCATCGTGGACTATGGGAGCAGAGCCGTGGACGAAGCGAGCGAGCGAATCTACAGCGCCTTTGCCAGCAGCAAACTTGACCTGCCCCGCAAACGCATTACGATAAATTGACTCTGGCCGACGCGCCCAAAGACGGCAGCAGCTTCGACCTCGGCATAGCAACAGCTATATTAGCTACTACCAACCATGTTCGCTACCTGCTTAATTAGTCCCTGTTAGTAACTACGAGCAAGCCCTTTTGATGCCGAACGTGACACTTGTACCGGTCAAGACGCTCGCTGAGCTATATAAAAACGTCTCAACGACAGCAGTGCTACCGTCCCCGCTGATGCCGCTTTCGCAGCCAAAGTTGGCGTGCCTAATGCCGTAGCCGAGTCTGAGCTGGGCTTGGAGAACGCGATCGGCCAGGAACTCGGTAAACGCGCCGTGGAGATTAGTGCCGCCGGTGGGCATAATCTGCTGCTCGGCGGCCCGCCCGGTACGCGCAAAAGCTTGCTGGCCAAAGTACTTGCCTCGCTTGCTGCCGGAGTTAAGCGCCTGAGCATATATGCGCAGCGCCGAGGTCATCCGCACCATTGCCGGCCTAGACGGCGCAGAGAAAATCGCTCTGTAGCATATAGTCAAGGCTCTCCGATACCGTCCGCACGTCTACCGCTACGATTTAGACAGGGGGCCGGCATATTCAGACCAAAAAGGCGTTCACGCGCGGGGAACCGCCTGACGAGTCTGGTATCTCGTCAGCCAATCCTCCCCGGCTCCACTTTGGAAGGGTGACCCCTCCGCTGAACGGTATCCGTGCCCCACGCTTATTCTCAGTTTGACCTCTGTTTGCTTCTCTGGTAAAATGTCAGTTTGTAAACCAACATAAGGAGACCTATATCAGCACTAGCACTCGCCTGAACTCCGCAATTCGGGCACCACAGCTCCGGGTCATCGACAGTGATGGCAAACAGCTTGGCATTATGAGCCGCAACGAGGCTTTACGGCTTGCCGAGGAACAGGAGCTAGACTTGGTAGAGATCTCGCCAAATGCTGATCCGCCGGTGGTCAAGATCGTTGACTGGGGTAAGTACAATTACCAGAAAACCAAGCAACAGCAGGCCAACAAGCGGAACACCAAAAGCCTTGACATGAAGCAAATGCGTTTCGGACTCAAGATTGGCGACCACGACCTCGAAGTCAAAATGCGAAAAGTCACCGGGTTTCTCGAAGTCGGGCACAAGGTCAAAATCACCCTTGTTTTCCGAGGTCGTGAACTCGCCCATAAAGATATAGGATTTAAGCTGGCCGAACGGGTCATTAACGACTTTGGCGAATCCATCGCCGTCGACCAGCAGCCTCAGTTGAACGGCAAACAATTATCATTCGTGATACGGGGCACCGGCAAACCCGCTCAACCTACCGAAGAATAGGCACGAAGACATAGGAGATCCAAAGGAGAAGATATGCCAAAGCTCAAAACCCACAGCGGTACCAAAGACCGCGTAAAAGTCAGCAAAAACGGTCGCGTACGCGCCCGCAAGTCATACGCCAGCCACTTCTTGCAAAAGAAGAGTGGCGCCCGCAAGCGTAAACTGGCCGGCCTGCTGACCATGAACCCCGACAACAGTAAGAAGATTAAGCAGAAACTGGGAGTCTAGAGAAATGCGAGTCAAACGAGGCGTCACAAGCCACGCCAAGCACCAAAAGATCCGCCGCGCCACTAAAGGCATGACGCACCCTCATCGCGCCAGCATTAAGCGTGGCAAACAAGCCGTCACCAAGAGCCTGCAGTTCGCCTACCGTGACCGCCGTAACCGCAAGCGCAGCTTCCGGGCGCTGTGGAATGCACGTATCAACGCCGCGGCCCGCCTGAACGGCACCACCTATTCAAGGCTGATTGCCGGCCTCAAGACTGCTAAAATTGACTTAGACCGCAAAGTCTTGGCCGAACTAGCGGTAAACGAGCCAAAAGCCTTTGAAGCGGTTGTAAAGGCCGCCAAATAGTCCTCCTCAGCTTCTTCTAGGCGCTTTAGGCGACCCACAACAAAACACCTCGGGATAGCGAGGTGTTTTCGTAGCGCCAGAAAGCCTGTAAGCCGGGTTTTGTCATTGAAATTGGTCATCTATCTAGGCCTACCGTTGCCGGCAGGCTCAAGCGGTATATATTTGGGCTGGCGGGAACCAACGGATTACTTAAGTATCCGACTCGGCCCATTCCTTGCAGCAGACAGGGTTTACCTCCCGCCAGCGTCACCGCTGGCGACTACGAGCTCTTACCTCGCGCGTTTCACCTTTACTGACCCCAAAGGACCAGAAGTTTCGTTTCTGTGGCACTTTCCCTGGGGTCACCCCCGGTCGCCGTTAGCGACTGTCACTCCCTATGCTGCCCGGACTTTCCTCGTGTGCACGGCCGGATAACCAACAGTGATGGCTTTGCCATCTCCCTTGGCCGTTCAGCGGTGCACACGCGACCAATCAGCAATCTGACGATAAGCAGTATACCACCTCTGTTGCGATCTGTCAGCTCTTTTCGTTAGCAAGGGCTTCGTCTAAAGCCTTGTTTACCTCAGTATCAGCCGCCTTGTTAAGCTCGCGCGGCACGTGATCGAAAGACACTTTTTCGAACTTTTTAGTCAGTTCCACGCACGCGTTGTGGATGGGCCACAAGTCACGATTCTTAATTTTGAAGATATTCTTCATTTGGTTCACGACCAGCATGCTGTCCATGTAGACGTGTACTTCGTGCGCCTGGTAGTCGTGCAGTGCGTGCTCTAGGCCAAGTTTAAGCGCCTGGTACTCAGCCTGATTGTTGGTAGTTACGCCAAGGTATTCACCTGCGCGCAGCACCGGCTGTCCGTCCATGTCGAGCAGCACATAGCCGCTGGCGCTCGGGCCAGGGTTACCCCGAGAACCACCATCTGCGTACAATTGCATCTCTGTTATTTTTGTTGACTTTTTAGCAACGTTACTCTCCACACCGTTAGCCACCTGCGGCTCAACGAGCGCATCAATTGTCTGCGCAAGCTCGCGATCTTTGTCGGTGATGCGCATACCATTTTCGTGCGTGTTAAGCCAAATGTCGACGACATTCCACTCATTTTGCCAGCGCGGGTGGTGGTTTGCCTGCTCTGCCGCCTCGGCCACCCGCTGCATAAAGCCCCACGCGCTGCGAAAATCATGGAATGTGTATTGTTTGTATAATCCGTGTTTCGTTTCTTGCCACATACCTATAGCTTACCATGTAAAAAGCTCGGAGTATTCCGAGCTTTTTACATGGTCGGGGTGACAGGACTTGAACCTGCGACCTCACGGCCCCCAGCCGTACGCGCTACCAACTGCGCTACACCCCGACAAATTTATGAGAGACCGCAAGCGGGTTTCTCATCGCGCCGGGCTTCGGCAAAGCCGAGGTCTCGGGCTGCTCTTCCCGGTCAGTGGTTTTACCTCGCCCCATCTTGGGATATTCTATCATATAGATCGCTGGGTGCCGACGTGACTAACCTGAAAAATTCCAGGTGGGTATCCACCACCATAGACCACGGCCGATGATTTCAGGATTCCCTAATGATTAGTATTCAGTTAATCATTTGTCGGCAGAGTACGAAACGCACCCGTGACCCAGCTTTATATATTATACTCGACAACTTCCAGAGCCTAAAATTGTCTGCAAAATTGGATACAATTGTAGTATTTGTAACAACAAATACTAATCTGTTACGGCAACAATCTCAACACAGAATTGTTGAGATAGGCGAGCACGTTTGATGCCCCGCCCCACAACACCAGAGCAATGATTATAAAAAACCCATAGGGTTCAATCTGCTGCATAAATTCCTGCACCGATTCCGGCGCGAAAGCATAGAGCACTCGTGATCCATCAAGTGGCGGAATGGGCACCAGGTTAAAAATAGCCAGAGCTACATTGAGCTCCGCAAAGAACACGATGGCCTGGTCAAAAAATGAGCCGAGGTCCACGAACCGCATCAGCAACGCGGCCAGGAAAGCCAGCACCAAGTTGCTGGCCGGGCCAGCTAGCGCCAAGAGTGCCGTACCGTATTCACCGTACCTGACAGAACGGGGATCAAATGGTACTGGCTTGGCGGCCAGGATGGGCGCATGGAATAGTATCAGCGTTATGGCTGGCAACAATAGGGTCATAACCGGATCAATGTGATCCAGCGGGTTAAAACTCACCCGCCCTTTTACGAGCGCTGTTGTGTCCCCCAGCTTGAGACCGACATAGGCGTGCATGAACTCGTGGATGGTCATACTTACCAGCAGACAAACCAGCACAACGATGATATTGAGCGGCGATAGATTATCCAGCATCTGTACGCCCAGTATACCACTTTGCCAGCAGTTGACCCTTCTATGTCAGTCAGGTATAATATAAGACTGAATCGTAAGGATAAACTTATGCAAAAATGTGAACTCACCGGCAAAGGCAAGCAATTTGGAAACAATGTGAGCTTCAGTCAGCGCCACACCAAGAAAGTTTGGAAGCCCAATCTGCAGACCAAAACGGTTACCGTAGACGGCCGCAAGGTCCGCCTGCAGATCAGTACCCAGGCTATCCGCACCCTCAAAAAGAAGGGTTTGCTAGCTTAAGTATAATGCCGACAGGTACGTAGAAGCTCCATCATTTCGATGGAGCTTATTAGTATAGTTGTATCTTTTATTTTGACGTTTCCAATACAACGAGCTGAGTCGTATCGCTTACCTCGGCAGGCTTAAATTGAAGCTTAGTGAGCGTTTCTTTGGGCTCCATACCAAGCGTCTTAAGGGCATCGCTCAATTCCGCCTGAGGGACTTCGTAGTTCAGGTTTTTGTCGGCATAGTGGGTCGGCACGACCAGCTTGGGCTCCACGGCTTTAATGAGTTGCAGCGCACCAGTGGCGTCCAGTGTGTAGCCGTTGCCACCAACCGGCACAAACATCATGTCGACGATACCGATGGACTCAAGTTCGTCATCACTAAGCTTAGGAAAAACGTGGCCAACCACCAGCAGTCGCGTTTCGCCCCAAGTAATCTTGTACATCACGGCGGACTTTTGACTGTCTTCGTCCATGTGGGCTCGTGTCTGTAGTCCGACAATGGAAATATTGCTTGCCTCGTACTCACCCGGCATGTCTATAACCAACTTGGCCTTGGCCGTTATCGCCGAGTGCTCGGAGCTCGTAAACAAGCAGATGTCACCGTCCTTGATCACACCTTTAGCACCAAGTGATGTAAGATTATCATCGATTACTAATCTGCTTTGCTTGCCTGAAAGCACCAAACAGTCAGCTCCGTAAAATTGCACATCCATCACATATCCTCCTTAGCTCAGCAGCCCCGGCCGATCAAGCAGCACTTGCTTCTTGGCCCTGAGTACATTAGACGTAAATCGATCTTTGATTTGTAAACGATAGGTGAAATCATCCAGCGAAAAGACGGTGTAGCGCAAATCCTTGCCTTCCAGCTTCTCGAGCTCGGTCACGTATTTATTAAGCGCGTTCTGGTTCACATTGCCCACGATAAGCACGTCCACACCAGCTGTGTCGTCACGGGTGAATTGGCCGGTAAGCACTGCGACATCGACATTGCCAAGCGCTTTAAGGTCAGCGGCTTCGTCGGGCAGCGGCAGCTCGATTGCTTTAGCAGCCTTAGATCCTTTACTGCGCGGACGTATGGTTGCACCGCCAAAAATTTCCTGCAGCGGTGTAAAGAACTCGTACTTTTGGTTGACCTCGTAGTAGACCTTATTGTTGCTGGTGTCACTGGTGATGAGGCCCACGTTCAGCAAATTAGCCAGCTCGCGACGCACCGAATTGATTTGCTCATCGATTTTACGTGTAATTTCGCGGACATAGAACGAGCGGTTTGGGTTCGAATAAAAAAGCTGCAGCAGCTTGACTCTCGTTTTGCTCCCAAACAGTTGCTCAATCATGCTTCCATTGTACCAGGTTTTAGTACAATGGCTAATTGATTTTGTTCAGAAATGTTGTAACAAATTCTACAGCTTTACTTCGGTCAGATATCCACTGAATACTCTCGTTTGGCTTAAGCCATGTGCGCTGGCGCTTGGCCAGATCCATGCTAGCCTTTATGATCCGCTCACGTGTTTGCTCCACTGTTTGCTGACCGGCAAAATACTCACGCCATTCACGGTAGCCAATTCCCTTCATGGACTCTGCGTCCCAGCCGTAACGCTCAGCTAGACCATGAGCCTCGGCTTCAAGCCCACCAGCGAGCATCGAATCTAACCGAGCGGTGATACGTCTTTGCAGCTGCTCGTGGCCAATAGCAGTACCTATTACCAACGTATTTTTCCGTAGCTCACGCTTGCCTGGACGTACCCCATTGTTTTCGATAAGCCGGATTACCCGACGCTTATTGCGGAGGTCGATGCCAGCAGTATCAAGCTCCAGTTCACCAGCGCGCGCCAGCACTTGCTCCAGGGTCATAGCGTTAAGCTGGGCACGAAGTTCCGGGTCAGATGGTGGCAAAAAACCATAGTCGTACAACACACTATCTATATAGAGGCCCGTCCCACCGACCATAATGGGCAGTTTTCCGCGGGCCGATATATCAGCGATCGTTGCCAAGGCAAGCCGCTGGAACACGGCGGCGCTAAAGCCCTCTGCGGGATCAGCTACATCGAGTAAATGATGCGGAACTTTAGAACGGTCCGCGGCAGTGGGTTTAGCTGTGCCGATATCAAATCCACGGTACACGGTCCAACTGTCAGCACAGATAATTTCCCCCTCGAAAGCCAAGGCCAACTCCATAGCGAGTGTAGACTTGCCACTGGCTGTCTCACCCACAATCACTATCAAAGGTAGTGCATTTTCGGGCGAGCTACTACCTTTTAAGAAGTTAGTTTGTTGAATCATTTACAACTAATTATACCAGCCTGATTTGCTCAGCCGGTCCGCTCGTGCCCGGCGGCCACCATAGCAGCCGCCCGACATCCACCCGCATGTCTTGGCCGACTGCCAAACCTTCTGCACGTAAGTGCTCTGCGTGCGCCTGTCGGCCGCCTGGATAGCCCGCTGCTAGGCCACCACTTTTATTCACGACTCGCTGCCACGGCAAAGCCGGATCGCCAAAATGTGCAATGCCACCGACAATCCGCGCAGCCCGCGCGTTACCGCACAGTGCCGCCAGTTGGCCATAGGTCATGACCCTGCCGGGCGGAATCTGCGCTACGATTGTCTCTACCCGCTCGCGAAACCCTGATTCAATCTCCTCGCTGTCCATGCTACAACGAGCTTTTCGCTACCCGGCTCTTAGCCTCGTGGGCAACCGTCTTCAGAAACTCGTCCATGGTATAACTGTTCGTAGTCTCATTAACGACAAGATCGCTGCGAATCCGCGGCACCAGCTCGCCGCCGGCAATTTCCTTTTCGCCAATTACGACAGTGTACGGCACCTTCCAAATCTCCGCCGAACGGATTTTCTTACCCACAGACTCACTATCGTTATCTACCTTGACTCTTAAGCCAAGCTCTTTAGCACGCCGGACAACGTCGTCGGCAAGCTCAACCGTCGCCTTCTCCTGATTCACAGTAATAAGCCGTACCTGTTCGGGCGCATTCCACACCGGAAACTTACCACCAGTATGTTCGATATAGACGGAGAGGAAACGCTCATGGGAACCCATGACCGCACAGTGTAGCATCACAATCCGCTCAGCTTCACCGTCTTCATTAGTGCAAGTCAGGTTAAAACCTTCCGGCTGATTGAAATCAAGCTGTATCGTAGCCACCTGGTGTTCGCGGCCAAGCGCGTCTTTAGCCATGAAGTCTATCTTAGGACCATAGAACGCAGCTTCGCCCACACCGACGAAGTAGTCAGAGCCGACCTTGGCTTTAAGGATATTTTCCAGCTGCTCAACGCTTGACTTCCATTTTTCGGCGCTCCCTGCGTAGTCGGCCATGTTCTCGGGGTCATGCGCCGAGAGCCGGTACTTCAACTCTGAGAAACCGGTCCCCGTATAGAATGTCTCGATGACATCCCAGAGTTTAAAGGCCTCTTCTTCTATCTGGCTTGTGCGGCAAAAGATATGTGCGTCGTCCTGTGTGATGCCACGGACACGGCTTAAACCCCCCAGCTCGCCACTCTGTTCATCCCGGTAAACCATGGTCGTGTCCCGATACCGGATTGGCAGATCTCTATAACTGCGAGGCCGAGAGGCATAGATCTGGGTATGGTGTGGGCAATTCATCGGCTTCATAGCAAACTCGTGCCCTTCGCGCGTCGTAATACGGAAGAGCTCATCCTTAAATTTTGCCCAGTGGCCGCTGGCCTCATAGAGGTCTTTTCTCGTGATGTGCGGTATGCTAACCTGTTCAAAACCAGCGTTGTCACGCAGCTCTTGGACAAAACAATCTAGTTCGTTCTTGAGCACAGTGCCTCTGGGTGTCCATAGTGGCAAGCCTTGGCCGACCAAATCTGAAAATACAAACAGGTCGAGTTCCTGTCCGAGCTTACGGTGGTCGCGCCTTTTAGCCTCTTTGAGCATATCCAGATAGTGGCGAAGTTCTTTGGCGGTCGCAAATGCCACGCCGTATACGCGCTGCATCTGCGGGTTACCCTCTTTGCCCCGCCAGTAGGCGCCGCTGAGCCGCATCAGCTTAAAGGCGCCGACTTTGTCAGTTGATTCCACGTGGGGTCCCCGGCACAAATCGGTGAAGTCACCATTTCGGTAAAATGATACCTGGTCGACCTTGCCCTTGCCCTCAGCCGGCAAACCGAGTTCGGTTGCGTCCAAATCTTTTGCTACCGTAGTACCAGCACGCTGCAGATCGTTCAGCAACTCTTCTTTATACGGCTGTTCATTCTGGCGTGCCCATTCTATGGCTTCCAAGATCGGCATTTCGAACCGTTCGAACGGCTCGGCCGCCTTGATAATTTTGCGCATTTCGGCCTCGATACGCTCAAAATCGTCGACGGAAAGCTGCTCGTCGCCCAGGTCGATATCGTAGTAGAATCCACTTTCCACCACTGGCCCCACACCAAGTTTTACATTTGGCCACAAGTGCTGGGTAGCGCTCGCCATAATATGCGCTAGGCTATGACGCATGGCATACAATTGGTCTTCTTGCTTTTCGGACATACTTGCCTCCTTATAGATTAATTAAAAAGACGTGGGATACGTGCAAATTGACAGCTTTGCACGTATCTCACGTCTCGGACCCGTGTCGCAAAATGTTTATCTCGCGTTTGGAACGGGCGGTTCCACCGGACTTCTCCCTACTAAAGGAGCACTCATAAGGAATTATTAGCGTCTGTTCCCTGAAGACGTAAGCTCTGTGGTTGGTGAGTCCACTTCCTCGCTTACCTCTGATTTTATCACAAATAAAAACTGTCGGGCAATCTCGCAACGTTGTCCGACAGTTTCATAAAATTTTGCCTTGTAAAACCTCTCGGCAAAACCTCGCCTCACTGATAAGTAGTATAGGGCCTGTGGCCGGATTTGGCTAGTACTTTTTTGCAGGAATATTTTACGGCCTGTGGATAGTGTGGAAAACTCATTTGACTGCTTTATATCGCACATGACGTCACCTTCTGGGCCCGCCGGATTTTACTACACAATATACAGGCAAACAAAAACACCCCTTGCGAGGTGCTTTTACTGGTGGGCGATAGAGGATTCGAACCTCTCACCTCTTCCACGTCAAGGAAGCGCTCTAGCCAAATGAGCTAATCGCCCTATGAGAGATAAACTTACGGTTTTCCTCACCCATGCTGGGCTTCGGCAAAGAAGAAGTCTCGGGCCGCTTTTTCCCTCACGCGGGATAAAAGACCTAGGTAATATATCACGCCACCTCTGTTATCGCAAGTCAGATATAAACATTACCAGTGTAGGCAGGCTTGACATAAGCTGGAGCACGGAGTAACATGAAACGGTTAAACGAGGTGTTTTGGTGAGTACCAAACAACAAGTGGACTCGCTTGCGAGTTTTGAGTTGTTTTATGAGGAGCTCCCGGAGGTAAAGCACGTAACCCGTGTTCGCCGTGTCCGCATTTCCCCGCAAAACAACGACTAAGTTTACGCCAAAAGAAAATTACGCCGGAGATCCAAACAATCTCCGGTTTTTTAGCATATTCACCCCTGTTCTCTAAGGTTCCCCACAGTTCCCTCTTAGTTTTCCACTGGCAAAACCTCTAGCGTTATGACAATATGTAGACATGGTTTGTGTATATTGTAGTGGACACACTCAGGTGACCAATTCACGGCCCCAGAAGCGCCTGCATCAGGTCTGGCGGCGCCGCGCCTGCAGCAGCTGTGGCGCCATTTTCACCACCAACGAAGTGGTCGACTTCAGCACCAGCTTAGTTGTTCGAACTCCCGCCGGCCGTCCAGCGCCATTTAGCCGCGATCAATTATTTGTGAGCGTACTGGCTGCGGTTGGGCATCGCGCCGCGCCGATTGATAACGCTGGGGCCCTCACAGCCACCATCACCGCCAAGCTAGTGCATAACACTGATACTGCAGTCGTTACTACCGCAGACATTATCGACACAGCCTTACAGGTGCTCAAAAACTTCGACAAAGCCGCTGCCGTGCAATACGCCGCCTACCATAGGCACAAAGGCCCGTTGAGCGCCAAGGTCTAAGAGCGCTTAATCGCCTTATTGGTACCCGTGTCGACAACCACTGCCTTTTCAGTAAGATCGAACTTGGTGAGATACCATTTGAACATCAGCCGCGTCTGCGAGTTAAAGGCTGCCAGCGCGTTGTACCCAAATGTCGTTATGGGATAGTAGACCCATTGCAGTACCATCAGAATGGTACGGTGCCGTTTGTAGCGCGTGGGCTTTGGCGGCAGCATGCGCAGCGCCATATACATCGTAATCACCAGCAGTACGGTTCCCACGGTTTGTACTTTGCTGACGATGAGCGGCAGCTCATAGACCGTTATGCTTTTGTGGTTAAAGAATGCTGGTATAAAGCCGCCAATCAGTATCAATATGGGACCGACCGCCCAGGTGACATGCCCTTCCAGCAGACGCCAAAACTTAGTCCACAAATCCCACTTGGAAAGTTTGTTCTTTTGGAAGAAGCCGTAGTGGGCCACATAGGCCACGTCCGACGCGCCGTATGTCCAACGCCGCAGCTGAATAAACTGTGCTCTAAGGGTTTTGCGGTAGCTTTCCAACATGACTGCATCCTGTGAAATAGGCAGATGTAACGGGTAGACCCGGTAGTTGCCCTGGAACACGAAGTACGAACGCCAGAACTGGTGACCATCCTCCACTACCGTGCGAGCACTCCAGAAATCAGTCTCGATAAGCGCAGCCATGGGCTGAGCGTGGCTCGAGAAGTTACGTAGCGCATGCTGCCGTAGCGAAATAACTAGTGTAAACAGCGAGTTGCCCGTCGCAATGACTCGCATGGGCGCCGGGGTATCCCAAATGTTGTTGGAGTAGAGTGATACAGGCTGGTACGATGCGTGGATTGGATCCGGCGCCGCCACATAGGCGTAGGTCAGGGCGTTCAGATACTGTTTGTCGGGGCGGTTATCGGCGTCCAGCGTGGTGACTATGACACGCACAGGATCGATGCGGTGCTTTTCCAGGTAGCGCTGCAGCTCGTGGGCTGCAAAGTTTATGTTTCCCCCCTTGCCGATCATTTCGCCCGGCAAGTTCGCCGGGTGGCTCACGGCAAAAGCGTCCAGGAATTTGCTCTTGTACCGCTTGATAAGCCCTAGCGCGCGCTTCTCGGTTGCTTCACCTGCCCGCGCCTCATAGGCCAGTATGAATATAACCTGCTGCTTCATATCAAAATCGCTCGCCAGCACTGACTCGATGGTAGACTGCAGGATTTCCTCGCTTTCGGCGACAGTGGCAATAATGATGGCGTGGACGACCTGGCGGGGTGGCATAAGCAGCGGGCGCTCGCTGTTTAAACGCTTGAGCTCGGCGGTGTGCCACTTAGGCCGCTTGGCACGCTGGTCGGCCTTCCCCGCCTCCAGCTCGAGTAACATCTGCGACCACGGCAGCTTTTGGTGCACTCTCATAACGTGGAAACCATGTAGGCTGCGCACCGTATAGGCCACGCCACGCGTAAAGTTCATAAGCAGGTATAAGAGCACAAACACGGCAGCCAGAGTTACATTGATAAGACTTAAAATAACCGGCAATAGCAGCATAAAGTACGAGAGCGCACCAGGAAGGATTTCAAAAAACCGGTATGTGCGGTGGCGCTCATCCGGAAACGGGATTTCGAATTTGGACATAGCTACTAGCTATCTTAGCACCAATAGGGCGTTGCTAACCACTATCAGAAACAGCAGCAGCGGTACGGTAAGCACCAGAATAACCAATGATAGTTCGCGACGTACCTGGTAGGTACGGAAACTCAGTATGATCCCTACCGTAAAGACAAGGATCGCGGCCACTACAAAGGCTAGCATGTCTTTGGACGTACCCGTGGCGTAGCGGTCAATACCGAGCGAAGCGCGATATGACACAATATAGTTACTAGTCCCCTGCCCACTGCCAAGCTTGAGCAAAATCAACACCACAGCGGTCAGCGTCAGAAAGGCCATGCCGCTTACGAGCAGAAGCGCTGTTCTGTCTTGTAAAAAATGTTTTTGAGATGCCATAGGGTCGTTCTAGTTATTCAAACACTATTGTAGCAGACCCCTAGGACACTCGTCGAATACAGAAATGATACAGGTGTGGTGCGGGTACCGGGAGTCGAACCCGGATCTCAACCTTGGGAAGGTCACATAATAGCCGCTATACGATACCCGCGGAAACCGGTTTGTTATTATCGTGTGGAGCCACCTCGGGGATTCGAACCCCGGACCCCCGCTTTACGAAAGCGATGCTCTAGCCAACTGAGCTAAGGTGGCGTTTTCCCTGCCGTCCGCACTATTATACGGCCTCAACCACCATCTTACAAACAGATACGCTTCGGTGTACAATACGGCGTAGTTAAGCGGAGCATTCGGTACATGTTAAACGAGTTTAAAAAGTTCATACTGCGCGGCAACGTGGTTGACCTGGCGGTGGCGGTCGTAGTTGGTGCGGCGTTCAACGCCGTCATCACTTCATTGGTCAAAGATTTGATCCAGCCGCTTATCAACGGGATTACCGGGAGCTCCAAGGGCACCGCTATACAAGGCATCGCCCACTTTGATGCGCTCCATCACCATTTTATTTTCCCTTGGGGTGATTTTGTGAGTAATACGCTCTCGTTCTTAACTATCGCCGCCGTGGTGTTTTTTATGGTAGTCCAGCCGCTGAATCGCCTACAAAGTCTGGCTAACCGCAGTAAGTCACCCGAGGAGCCAACTGAGCGCAAATGCCCGGAGTGCCTGAGCGATATCCCTAAGGCCGCCAAGCGCTGCGCCTTCTGTACAGCCAAAGTCGAGCCGATTACGAAAGCGTAGTGTGGGCCGAGCGGCCAGAATAGCTAGACCACTTTTGTCACGGGTTTCTTGCGGTTGACGATTCCAGTCGCTGAGATGACACCACCGATCATAATCATGGCTGCGGTAACGATAAGCGCGCGGTGAAAGCCCCGTAGATCCAGGTGCGGGCCAGTGATAACACCCACGACCGCAACGGTAATCAGCCCGGCTATGCGGGCGACGGCGTTGTTCACCGCTGAAGCCACGCCGGCGTGTTTGCTTTCGACGTCGCCGAGGATGGCCGCGGTGAGCGGCGCCACAGTGGTCGACAAACCGAGCGCGAACACTAGTACGCCTGGCAACAACTGTGTCCAGTAGTCAACATGAGCGCCGGTTCTAAGCATAAGCAAAAAGCCACAGCCTGCAATGATAGGGCCAACCCCCATGAAGGCACGCGGGCCGAACTTGCCAGCCAGCGCACCAACACGCGGCGACAGCAGGAACATGATGATAGTAGTCGGTAACAATGCCAGCCCAGCCCGGAAAGCCGAGAATCCGACCACCTGTTGCAGGAAGATAACGATCAGGAAGGTGGCGATGGACAGCGCACCGTAAATCGCCAGCGTTGCCACGTTGCCGACCGAAAAATTACGCACGTTGAAGAGCGAGAGCGGCAACATCGGCCGAGGATTGCGCCATTCGTAATACACAAACGCCGCGAGCAACAGCGCTCCTAGCACCAGCGGCAGATAGATGAGCGGGCTGCCCCAGCCATAGCGTGGCTGCTCAATCAATGCGAAGACCGGACCGCCCAGGCCCGCCGCACATAACACGGCACCAAGCGTATCAATCGCAGTGGCTTGTTTGGTCTGTTCAGGCCGCTCCAGCAGTTTGAGCAGAAAGATTGTAACAGCTATCGGCAAGAGGTTGATGGCAAATATCCAGCGCCACGATATGGCGTCCACCAAGAAACCACCGACGAGTGGCCCAATGATAAAGGAGATCCCCGTCCAGGCTGTCCAGCTACCGATGGCCTTACCCTGACCTTCCTTAGGGAAGGTAGAAATAATCAGCGCCAGCGAACTTGGCACGAGCAGTGCGCCGGCAATCCCCTGCAGCCCGCGCGAAACGGTCAGAAAGATGTCTGTGGGTGCAACGGCACACAGGAGCGAAGTGATGGCAAAACCGATCAATCCGGCCATCAGTATCCGCACACGCCCGAATAAGTCGGATAACGATCCCGCGACCAGAATTAATGAACCTAACGTAAGCAAGTATGCGTCTACGACCCATTGCTGCGTAGCCAAGCCACCGCCCAGGTCACGCATGATTGCCGGCAGCGCCACGTTCACTACTGACCCGTCCAGAAAAGCCACGAACGAACCCAGAATGGCGATTACCAATACAAGCCGTTGTTGCCTTGTCATATTTCTAGTATACGAGTCCGGCAGAGCTTAAGCCAGAAAGAATAGCGCGGCAGCCATCAGCACTAGGCCGACATCACGAAAAGTGATGATAAGCTGCGGCACATTCATGACAGTAATCGACGCCAGCGTCAAAGCCGCAAACACCGCACCGTATCGCAGGTATTTACCCGTGAGCAGCCACAGTGCCAGCAGTAACTCATACGCCGCAAACAATTTTATGAGTGTTTGCGCGTCAGACATCCGGGCCATAAATCCTGGCAGATACCCGACCCACTCGGCCGGCTGCCGCAGAGACGACACGCCGGCGTAGGCAAACACAAAAGTCAAACCTATCCTGAGTAGCCAAACGGCCGCCGCAGGATTATGCAAGGTTTTTGTTTGCAGCATAAGCCTTATTGTACATCCACGTTCACAAAATAGTCTTTCTGGACGCTGCTTTCGTACCAGTACGGAGTAAACTTAAACGATTTGATAGCAGTAAACGTCACCGTACTAGACGAACCTTCGGCAATTGAGCCGCTATCAACCGCCGGGTCGGTGCTCTTAAATTCCAGTCCGCCGTGGTAGGTGCCAGCACTCGACACCTTGAATGTCAGCTTTGCCGTGTCGCCCCGCTTAACCCTGATGGTGTTTGGCGAGGCGCTAGTATCGTTGGCAGTAATGCTGAACGTCTCGGTAGTGCCGGTAGCTTGCGTGCTGGAACCGGAAGATGGCGTGGCCGTAGCCGCTGGTGTATTTGAGCTGGGCGGCTGACTGGAGGTCGTCGACGGTGCGGTTGAAGCGCCCGTGCTGGAGCTGGGATTATTTTTGTTGTTATGCATGAATAGCAGCGCTCCGCCGCCAATAATGATAGCTGCCAGTACTGCGCTAATTATTGCTTTTGTCTTCATAGTCTTCTCCTTTACTTATATCCTGTTCTTCCTCAGCTGGGGTGGCTGAAGCCTGAGACACTTCGCTGCCAGAGGGCGGCACAACCGCGGGCGGCGTCTGCTGGATCGGTTGGGCCGGTAAACGACGCGCCAGCACAAATCGCCACACCGCAAAGACCGCCAGCAGCACAGTCACCACCGCGCCACTCAAGGCGGCCGTTAAGCCGAACGACATGGGCTGCGGCTTTGGCGCGATCTGCATTGTCTGCGTCTTGGTCTGCCCCGAAGGCTTAACGGTGGCGCTTTGCTGCGTTGGAGTCGACTGGGTAGTGTCGGACGGCTGTGTCGCTGGCTGGCTAGGAGTGCTTGGTGTGGTAGTGACAGAAGCTGATGGCGTGCTTGAGCCCGGGGACGACGTAGACGGTGTAGAAGCCGGTGGTGATGCCGGCGGCGGCGCGGGCGCGCTTACCGTAATAGTCCCAGACCCCTTCATACAGCTGGTGTTGGGCCACGTGCCATAGTAGCTGACGTCAGCTGCCAGAGCGTTGGTTGTGTGTGAGTGACCCGGCAGCACTGTAAATAGCCCTTCCGGAAAGCCATGTACCTGTATTCCGAAAGCATACGGGTCATCTGACGGCACCGAGATAGTAACCGTATCACCCGAATTAACTGTCACCGAGCTCGGTCTGAAGTAACCGCCTGAACCGCAGCTAGCACCGTTCGTTCCCCCAGTAACGTTCGTGTCGGCGGCCTGTACGCTGCCGGACAGTGTGAATACCAGGAATGCGGCCAGCGCCACGCCCGAGCTAAATCGCCGCCAAACTAGTGTTTTGGTGCACATACCAAAGCTAACGCCTTCTGGGGTAGTTTGTTACAGACTTTTAGTTAACATCTCCCAGATTTTTCAGCACGGCGGCTATTTGCGCCTTTTCCGCCGAATTGGCGTGCTGTTCCGCCTGCTTTAGGTTGGAGCGGCAATAGGTAAACGCAGGATAGTTGACCGACTTGTAAGCTGTCGCCTCAGCCTGATACGTACTGAGCGTTGCCGAAACCTTATCGGCACCTGCATCGTCCGCGACGAGCTGGCGCACCTCATCCGCCCGACGCATCATGAGTGTAGCGCGGTAATTCGGATTTGCAGCCACCGCCGTATTTTCCGACAAGCGTTTGACCGGGTACAGCCAACTACCAGGCAGGCTAGGTTGCGAAAACGTCACCAGGGCCATGCCCACTAGGGGTGCCACGACCGCCACCGACAAAACTGGCACCAGCCTGAAATGCGGCCGTGTCGTTTGGCTCTCCGGTATGGCCCGTAAGGCCTGCAAGCGCTGTGCTACAGCCGCGAGTTCATCAGCCTCGGACTTCGATGCCCCAGCGCTCAGTAGCTCATGTTTGAGCGTTGTCTGTAGTTCACGTTTCACGATAATAACTTCCTCATCCGCTTGAGCGCGCGGTACTGCACTACGCGCACGTTACCTTCCGTCATGCCCAGTCGCTCTCCCACCTGTTTCGCCGACAGCCCTTCTATAAACCGCAGTTCCACTAATCGACGCATATCGCTCGGCAGCTGCCGAAGCGCCACCCGCAATTCCGCCACGGCTTGGTCAGTATCAAGCTGTTCCGCTACGCTTACCGTGTCTTCGTTCGCGAGCTGTTCAGCGTTCTCCAGCGGCAGTGCCTGCTTGCGGCGCCAATGGTCAGTCAGCGTATTGCGGGCAATCCTATACAGCCATGCTTGAACGGAGCCACCATGAAAACTCGCCCGCGCCCGCCAGGCCTTTTCGAATACACTGCTCGTTAGGTCGTCGCTAGTCGCCTCGTCGCGGGTGCGCCAAAACAAAAACCGGTAAATCGGCTGCTGATACGACTGATACATCTCGGCAAACTCGTCTTCCGATTCAAGCATCGCATCAAAAGGTAACGTCTTCTTGCTCATAGCGTTACATATATTGTAATGCGCGGTAGCAACCTTACGCAGTAAGGCTGTCTCCTCAAAGTAAAATACCCATACTTTGTATGGGTATTTTACTTTGGCGGGCCGTTACCTTGGATGCTTGGAACTGTTTTACAGGGTTTCCAAAACTTTGTGAAGATAGGGATCTGTATTCAGGTCCAACGCTTCTTGCTGAGTAACCCATTTAAAACTTTTATGCTCTGAACCTAATTCAATATTCTCGTTCAGGCTCGTACTATACGTTAGCCGTACAACATGAAGATCAAGTTCGGGTAAAATTACATCTTGCGCTTCGAGAAGCTCGAGATCACTGCTTAGCTCAACATTAATCTCTTCTTTTACTTCTCTGATTAAGGCATCCTTGAGCGGCTCGTCGGTATTGATACGGCCTCCGGGAATATCCCACTTTATACCGGTTCCATCAGGTAGAGGTTCGCTGCGTTGAATCAGCAGATATCGCCCATCTCTATTTTTAATAAGTAGCTTTACGCCGACCTGTAATTTCATGCTCCTAGTGTAACAAAACCATCTCATTTAATTGAGATGGTTTAAGTACTAGCAACTTGGCGGGCCCGACCGGATTCGAACCGGCGATCTCCTCCGTGACAGGGAGGCGTGATAGGCCTCTTCACTACGAGCCCTCGTGCGTAACAGGGGTAAGTTTAGCAGGGTCAGAGGTAAAAAGCAATGCTCGCTTAGAAAACGATAACGCCTTGAGTTGGAAGCTGGCCGTTAGCCGTCATATTGGCCTGTAGCTGCGCAGTCGTCCAGTAGACATCCCCGATAAGCGGGTCGTGCAGGTAAAAGCCGAGCGGATTGCTGGCGCTCCCTACTACCCCGTAGACTGTGCGGACGTGGGCATTGTCGGCAACAGTTACCAGGCCATCACCGTCATCGGTATTCCAGCTGTCTATTCTAGGAGATTGCCCGCTTACCACACCCCAGACTACTACTGGGTCGTTATCATGAATCGCTGCGGAAATCCGTTGCGGTGTAATACCTGCTACGAATGCAGCGCTACCCCCCAGTACATGCGCTGCTATGGCGATGGGTTGGCCGTATGCCCCCCAGCCCGTCACACCTTCTTTACCATCCTTGTCGCCAACAAACATCTGGTTTGGATCCTGCCATACATTGGGCGTAGTACTCGTGTTCCGTGATTGCGGATCGTATCCGACCGCTTGCAATACATCCATGTCGCTCACACCTATGCCCCGGTACGCCAGCGCCATGCGCAGCGACGCCTCTTCGCAGCTGAGCGCGTACTGCTGACGATAGCCTGGCACATTCAGCTTGATGGTTTGCGGTAGGGTCGCAAAGCTGACGGATAAAGCCTGGGTGCTCGGCAGGCCGTACACTGCGACCACGCCGGCCTTCAGGCCGATTTGATACGTCATCTGGTAGTCGAGCGTAGCGGGCTTAAACGACATTGTATTGTCCGCCCAACTGAATGTTCCCGGTAATGCGGGGGACATGCTGAAAGCGCTCTGGGCAGATTTGTGATCAACTGGCTGGTCGAAAGTTACGCTAATACCCTTGCTTAAGGCTATACCCGCACCACTCGGCGCCGCCGACACCACATAGGCTGCGCCTGGTGAACTGACGTTGAATTGTTGATCTGTCTCAATTACGCCGCCCACTGTGCTGCGCGCACCTTTGTGCACGGTGTAAGGACAGGCTGTGCCTGCCGGCAACGTAGCCGGCGTAAAAGTGTACGTCTTGGCGTCCTGCCACTTGCCGACACCCACACAGCTGAAAGTAACCGCCTTGCTGGACTGCTCCATTAGCTGGTCGAAGGCGACCGTGATGGGCTGGTTAGGGTACAGGTGGTCAGTGGTGGTCGCGGCTGCGATTTTTGGTTCGCTCACGGTGGTAAACGCAATGGCTTGCAGTAATTGCTGGCCAGCCGGCCGATTGAGGTCTGTGAGCACCAAATGGTATACAGTGCCCTGCTTAAGCTCATGAGCGAACTGCCAGGTGAATCGCCGGTCGTCGATGGATTTCGGATTGGTACTGACGAGCGGCGCGTCGCTGCTTTGCACTACGAGCCGGCGTACACCGCGGTTCGGCGCGGCCATAGCCACTACTACGTTGCTTTGAACCAGAACGTTAGTGGCCGCCGGGCTTACGAGGCGAACGTGTTCTAGCTTATCGGCCGTAAAGCTGACCGTTTTGGTTGCTTCTGCCACGCCGAGCAATGGGCGTATGCCGCTAAGCGTTACATTGTACGTGGTGTTCGGCTTTAGCGCGCTGGCCGGCTCAAAAGTCACGGCCGTAATAGCACCCATAAAGTTTTTGGAAACGTGCCAACTGCCCGTGATGGCCGGCGAAACCTTATACCTGGCACTGTGTACTGGATGGGAGAAGGCAACCTCCATAGGCTCATTCACTGCCACCTTACGGCTCTTGGCGTCCGCCGAGGCAGGCACGCTGTAGTACACAATGCCAGCCACTACCAGAAGGGCTCCTGAACCCATGCCGGCACGCACGAGCATTTGTTTATTGCGATACGCAAACGCCAAGACCCGGCCCACAGCGCCCCAGGCACCGTTGCGCGTACGCACGCAGAATCGGCGAGTCTTTCTGGCCATAGCCACGACACGCGCTACACTACGAGTTGCTATATCTGGCTGCTTTTGTCGCATGTTTTGTGTTTTTAAGCTTTAGCAACATCTTACCACCCCAATAGCTTAAGAGGCAACCTCTCTGCAGGCGGGGCTAAACTAGTCAACCTTGATAAAGACGTGGCTCGAGTGGGCCTTTTGATACTGCGCCACGTACGTGGCAATCGGCGTAATATTGACGGAGATGTGCGCCGCCTGCAGCTTGCCATTGTTGTCGGCAAGCAGCTTCACGATCTCGAACGTATTGCCCGCTTGGATAACACCACTGGTCTGCCCCACCTGCATAGTTTGCAGCTGGCGCGCTACGGCCGCCGGCACGTCGGTGCTGGCGAGCGTTATAGCGCCGTCGGCATACTGACCATTACTGGCTTTATCAGACGCATCAGAGTTCTGGACAGCTAAAGTGCCGAAGTCCGTCCCGCTCTGTACCTGGGCAAGGATGCTGTTGGCGCGCGCCTGGGCCGCCGTATCGAGTGCGGCTGCAACCTTTTGCGCCAGCAGCTCCTGGCGCAACTCGCGCTTTAGGTCATCCATGGACCAACCAAAGAACTTGTTAGTTACATCGGCCAGCTCCTGCGCACTCGACTGATTCTGGGCCTGCAGTGATTGCAGCTCAGCGCTCAAATCCGCGCTTGTCACCGAAACATGATTCTGGGCAGCCAGCTGTTTTACATAAGCCGCCTGCAGGACTTCATCCATGGCCTGCGGCTTATACTGTGCTAACTGCCGCTGGCCGTCTTTGCTGCCAAAGTCAACTTGCTGCTGGGTCTGGTAGTAGTGCTTGTAGCGGCGCAGTTCAAACAAGTAGTTTTCGTACGCCACAAAACTTTTGCCCGCCCGGGCCGCCGGGAACGGGACTACCTGCGTGATGCGGTAAATAAAGCCCGATGAACTTTGGAACCGGTAAAGTGCCAGCGCGCTGTACACAAAAAAGGTTACCACGGCAAGCACAATAAGCCCGGTCGAGATAATAACAATACGGTGCTTGCTGTGCGCCAGCGGGTATTTATACTTGCGGGCGCCGCGGAGCACGTCTTCACGGTGCTCTGCCACCGTTTCGTTAGTAATGCGAGGGATGTTTTCGAACGCTTCCTGGATGCGTTCCTCACCCTTCACTTTTTTGAAGCGCTTAGGTACGGGCGGGATAACATTGCGTACGCTACGGACGTTAGTACGCAAACGCTTAGTATCTATATGCGGAGCTCGTGGAGTTCGTCGTTTCATATTATTGCTGTCCTGCCGGAGAATCCGCCACCTGCACGCCTTCGCTACGCAGGATTTCGAGCATATGCTTCTGGATATGCTGCGGGTGGTGGATGTAGTGAACTACCAAATCTCCGACAAAAGTTTGCATCATTATCGTACCATATCCGAGCAGCGTCTCTTGCAGGCCGGAGATCTCGTAGTTGACCATCTGGATCTGATTGAGTGCCATATCGACCACACTGCGATGAAAAAAGCCCTTTTGAGTGATCTGGATAAACCGCTGGTCGGTCACGATAAACACGCTGTAGTACCAGCTCATCCAATCCGGGAAAAATAGGAGGCCGGCGAGTGCGATACTTACTACAAAGCTCATGTAAAAAAATGTCATGCTCGGCGGATTATCGGCATGCGCATAGGTGAGAATGAGTGTATAGAGCGGCCCGACAAGTAGGCCGAGTGAGCCCCATATCAGGCCTTTGCGCATCACAATGGGATGCTTGCGGAATACATATAGTACTTCCTCGTTATCAAATTGGTCGGGGAAATATTTGACCTTAACAACCGGCGTGGACTGCTTGGCCTTCTCTTTTACCATATGCGTATTGTAGCAAGATTTTACCAGGATGTGGTTAGGCTACAGCGCCTCGCCCGGGCTACTCGGCCGGCAAAAAGAATGACGGATTCTGCTCGTATTGCTCACGATACCCTGCGACACGATCTAAATACACCAGTTTGCCGTCAACGGTCTTCGAAAGGTAGCGCGCCAGCCGAGAAAGATAGCTTGCTGTCATGAATAGTGGGAGCAGCTGACGTTCCCGCTCGGTTAGCGGCCGGATAGCATCATATGCGTCCAGAAATATTTGGACGTTTTGACCGTGGATACCGAAGAAGCAGTGCTTGGTGTCATCAAATTCGACAGTGAACGATTTAGAGATGTCTTCCAGGAAGTAGCTGTTACGACAATCGTCAAAGTCGAAAATCCCCTGCAACGTTTCACTCTCAAACTTTACGTTTTCCCACATGATATCGCCGTGAATAGGGCCACTTGGCAACTCGCTAAGATCGACTGTTTCGAGAGCTTTTTCGAAGGCGGCTTGGATGGGTTTTATAAAACCCATATACTCGGCCACAGCAGGCGTCGTGGGCAGTCGCTCTAGCCGTTCTTTGGCTACTTCTATGACGGTGCCCGGCCATGAACGTGGCGCAGGATAGCGGTATGTTTCTGCGAGGACGTTCATCCGCGCCATGGCTTCGGCGATTTGTTTAATCATGCCCGGCGTAGCGTTCGCTGGTAGTTCGCCGGGAACGAAATCCATAATTGCGTAGTATTTGCCGGATGGCGTTTTTTCGTAACGGTTACCGGCGCGTGACAAATAAATTTTGGGCACCGGGATACCTTGCTCGTGGCAGTGGATCATAAAATCAAGCTCACCCTCGATGTCACTTTGCTGCCGAACACCCATATAGCTATGGGTGTCGCCCCAAAGACGCAGGATGTATATCTTATCGCCTGCGAGCGTGATCCTTACACTTATATTCTCCTTGCCCTCGCCCATAAATACATGATCGGCCACGAACGGCTTATCGAAGTATTTGGCGAGCAATTGCTCTAGAGATGATTTATCGATATTCATTATAGAAAAGTTAGATGGTGCCCCCGCCACGATTCGAACGTGAAGCTTCTCCTTAGGACGGAGTTATTTTATCCATTGAACTACGGGGGCAATGCAGGAAAGATTAAAATCGTGCTCACAAAGTTTTAATCTTTCCGACGAGCGCCGGCGATTGCCGCAGGCATTCGTGGGGCAGCTTACTTACATTTTTGTATTCACTCTATCAATGAGTAAAAAGTATGGTGAACAATTTTTGTATTCAAACTTATATCTGTTAATCTACTTTTTCGGCTGGGTAAACTGCTCGTGAACAGTTTCGTAGTTAAACATCTCACCCTCGCTAAACCAGTGAGCGATTTCCTGCTTAGCCTCGTTGCTGTCAGCCGAGGCGTGTACAATGTTTGAAACACTTTTACCGCTCGAGTTCGCGGCGCCGTAACTAACGTGAGCATAGTCACCGCGAATGGTGCCCGGCAGGGCACTCTTGGGTTCGGTGGCGCCAACCATTTTACGAACCGTTTCGACCGCATCTACACCTTCGAGCACCATGGCAATGACCGGCCCCTGCTGCATATTTCGTAGCTGGCTTTCAAAGATCTCTTCACCTTTGCGGGTTTTGAGTGTACCGATGCCCTCGTAGTGCTGATAGTAGTGCTCGTAATCCGGCTGCAGCATTTTGGCACCGACCATCTTGAGTCCGACCTTTTCAAAGCGGCTCAAAACTTCGCCGACAATGCCGCGCATGACTGCGTCCGGCTTAAAAATAATGAGCGTTCGTTCCATATATTTCCTTGTTTAACTACGCGCATTGTAACAGATGCAAGGCCTGTTTTCTACAGAAACTCCATGTCGCAAAATAACACAGTCGTCAGTGTTACAATAGGTATATGCAATTCAGCAAAGCCAAGACTGACTTTTTGGAATACTTGGAGATTGAGCAAAATCGCTCGCAAAAGACAATCGCCAATTACGACCACTACCTCACTCGTCTGCTCGACTACGCCGGCGATTTGAAAGTGGCAGACATTGATGCTGAGCTGGTACGCAAGTGGCGCCTGTGGCTCAATCGTCTGGGCACCAATGTCAGCGACGAGCTCGGCGCCGCCACGCTCAACTACCACCTCATTGCGCTGCGCAGCTTTCTAAAATTTTGCGCCAAGCGCAACATACCCGCGCTCACGGCAGATAAAATTGAACTCGCGCGGTCCAAGCGCAAACAAGTTACCTGGCTCGACGAAGATGAGTTGGAACGACTGTTTGCACAACCTAAAATAGGCGGGCTGGCAGGAGCCCGCGACCGGGCAATCTTGGAGCTGCTGTTCAGCTCGGGTTTGCGCGTCAGCGAACTAGTGGGACTTGACCGCGACCACATCAACCTCAAGCACCGCGAGTTTACCGTGCGCGGCAAAGGCCAAAAAGACCGGCCCATTTTTATTAGTGCCGAAGCGGCTGACTGGCTGCAGAAATATATGGATATGCGGCACGATAACACCAAGCCGCTGTTTATCCGGTTTGCCGGCAACAAAAAGGTGGACTTGAGCGGAAACTACCACCGGCTAACTGCGCGCAGTGTGCAACGGCTGGTCGCGCAGTATGCCCTGCTCGCCGGCATCACCAAACACGTCAGCCCGCACACACTCAGACACTCGTTTGCTACTAACCTACTCATGAACGGTGCTGACTTGCGCAGCGTGCAAGCTATGCTCGGCCACAGCAACATCGCAACCACCCAGATTTACACCCATGTCACCGATCCGCACCTAAAAAGTGTCCACGAACAGTTCCATCACCTCTGAGCATGAAGAGCAGCTCAACCAAAATATGAACCATCTTGCCGACGCGATAGGAAGTCCACTTGCGAGTGGCTCATGCTACCCTACGGACACTCGTCGATATAGGGCACACTCGGCCCAACGTTGAGCTGTTTACAGACCTCATCAGTTGACTGCAACGCGTACAGTGGCAGATCGGTAGTTTGTAGTGCCAACGGTAGACGAACCTGTACACGCCGCAGTTCATCTTGTGCCTGGCCTGTTGAATCAATAACGGCCTGACCACCACTGAAGTCGGAAGAGACTCCCGGCACACCGGCATCAGTCGCCGTGAGCGTAACCCTGTCGGAATCCTGGTACAACATTGTGAGCCGAGCATAATATTCATTACTACCTCCGCCAAGCGTGAGTGTCAGCGAGCAGCCAGACGCCGCACAGCGCACCAGTACTATCTGGGCCGGGCAGTTAGCGACACCGCCCGGCATACCGGCGCAACTTGTAGCAGGGCTAGGCGCATTAACGGTGACGGGACTCGATGTACCGGTAGTCAGCGAAGGAATCATATAGAGCGTCGTGACGGTGGAGCTACTATTAGTTTCTATGTTAGCCTTGTTGAGACTTCCGCCGCTTACCGGTACAAGATCAACCCGCAATATGCCGTACTGGCATGGCCAGGAGTCGTACGCTGGCAAGCTATATCCTGTCTCGTTACAACCTGCCGGACGCGGACTACCCGTCTGCTTATCCCAGTCAAATGTGAATGTCCCAAACGCCGCACCATCCGCGTTTGCTATGTGCCAGGTTTTCGTCGTATCTTGATTGAGCGGCTTGGTTTCCAGGCTGTCCGGTGTGGTATTAACCATGAGGCAGTTGTAGCGGATGTTGGAAGTGGCATTGAGTACGTTGGTTGCGTTAGGGAAAGCGGCGTCTGTATTACTGTTGTTGCTGTAGGTACCACCCAAACCATTGGCCGCGTCAACGATAAAACTTCTGCAGTCAGTCGTATTAACTAAAGCTGTTGGATGAGCGCTGAGCCAGTTGGCTGCAGTGTTAACACCGCTTTCAGCGGCATAGTACGCCTGCGAGCTCAACTGGTTGTCGAGCGCTTCGCGCGAGTTACGTCGCGTGACCTCAGCGAACCCGAGCACGATGAGACTGATGACGATTACCATAATCATCGTCACCAATATAGAAACTATGCCCTGTTCGCTCCGCCTCATACCGCTCATGCTTATCATATTGTACCCGTTTTCACGATTTTTTTAACCACCATTGTCCACTCTGACTGTCGCGGTAGAGCCAAGCGCCGCAACCGCACAGAATTGGTAGCCCGTATGCTGCTTGCACTGAAGATCATTCTTATTGTAAACAGGGAGCGTGCCATTTGGCGCGCAGCTGCCCGTAGTTGCAGGTGAACATAGTAGGTCATCGTCACCAAGCGCGAGCCTTACAGCTATCATATACGCCTTGCTGCTTGTGTTTTGCTGCACCGTCAGGACCGCGACACGCATACCTTTCGCCAGTAGCTCCCTACCGCCGCTCAGCGTACCGTCAAAGGTGCACCCTGGGGACGCCGGTTTTTCGTACAATCCGGGGCTGGTAAGCGTTGGACTACCACTAAATTGGACGCCGGGTTGGTATACGTATACATTGCTGCCATCGCAAAAGTACGTCACGTTCTGGTGGCCGGGCGTGGCATCAATGGCGTCTCCAGTGGGAATACCACCACTGAACTCTATTGCTTGGGACACGTTGCTGACAATACTGCGCGCCGTATTTTGCGTAGCAGAGTTGTTAATACCCCGATAGTACGCATGCGTGAAACTAAGTACTCCGTACAGAACCACTATGAGCACTAGCGAGAATACGGTTGTAGCAATCGCAAGCTCCACAATCGTGAAGCCAGCTTGGCGGCGGTGCATCTGCATTGGCGTGGCGTGGCGACGTATTTTCATGATTAGTGCTGGTAATATAACGTTACGTTATTCGTCTGGGCGGAATGGACAATACTTGTCCATGTGACTTTTATCGTATATGTGGTCGGTGCGCCCAGCGGTGGTGAGTTGGGCGTAATGGCGATGCTGTAAACCGGTTGTATACCACCATTGAGATGATCCGCGCTGTCGATGATACAGTTACTGCCACTCATAGGGTTTCCAGCGCTAGAGTCAGTCGGATCTGAGACTGGATCAAAACAAGTTTGGCCGCCAAGCGAAGTAGTGCGCAAGTACTCTATCTGCGCCTCCGCGAGCTGTAGCGCCTGGCTGTGCTCTTGTGTGTCTTGCCCGACATTAATGTTACGAATAGTGGTGGTGTAAGCAGCAACTAATACGGTGCTGACTACTACAATGGCTACGAGTACTTCTACAAGCGTGTCGCCTCGTTGGCCCAAGTTTTTTATACGCGCTACTGACATGTCTTATTACTCTGTATGTCGAGGGATATAGTGAAGCTGCCGTCACCACTAATGGTAAACAGGCCTGACTGGTTGGTGGCGTCGTCGTCGATGCAAAGTTTTAGTTTGGCTGCGCTCATGAGGTTCCCCTGGCTGCCAGAAGCGCTTACGAATGAAGGGGAATCGCCCAGGTGATCGGCGGCGGCGGCGATTGACTCGCCTGCGGAGTTGCTCGTGTTAGTACCGTTTGATTTGTTTGGGCCCACTCCATACAGGCTCATTTGCTGCAAGCCAGATTGCAGATTGTTCGAGCTATCAAACGACGAGATATTGCCGGCATTGTCTCCGAACAGCACGGCCATCATGCCTGTCGCGACGTAGTTTGCAGCCGTATCTGCTTTACCAGTGGGCAAGAAACACACTGGCGGATCGGTACCGAACGAGTTGGTCGGCGGGGCTTCAGGAGGAGTAGGAATGACAGGCGCGCCGACACCCGGAATGTGTGCGCCGTGACAAGCACTGCTGTTGTTCGCTATGTGCAGTCCGTATTGTATGGAGTGCACCGAACCTTGACTCAAGCCTTTCAGAGCGGCTATGGCAGCAGCCCCGCTTGGGTCTGTGAGCATCGGATCGGCTCCTTCAGGCCAGGCAGCCCTAGGAATAGCTTGGGCTAGCGTTTTAATCGGTAAGCTGTTCCAGGTCTGCCTGCCGACCACCGGTACTACCGCCAGCTGAGATTGTCCAGGATCAGTTACGTCTAGCCCGAACTGGATAGACTTACCCAGGAAGACACACCCCTGATTTGAACCCTGGCCGCCCGGATCAGCAGCACCGGCAGCTTTAAAGGTAACCGGCTGCTGTGTGCCAGGATCCTGGCACACAAACTGATCTGACGCCGGAAAATAGCCACTGGTCGTCTCGTTAATAATCTGTTGGAGCTGTTGCCGGGTGTCGTTGATACTCGTCGTAAACTGGGTGCGCTTTTGTCGGCCGCTCACAAGCGCGTAGGCAGTAACAAGCAGTGCACTGCTCACAGCCAACACAATCAATACCTCTACAATAGTAAATCCCACCGAATGGGACTGAGGCGCCTCTTTGCCACCCTTGCTCATGCAGCCAGTATAGCAGGAAGCATAAGCAGAGCACTAGAGGCAATCTACATCTCAGCTCGGAAGAACGAGGTGTTGGTACCAGTCAGCTATCGGCGTACCATAGAGCACTACGATTATGGCCGCAAGTATCAACGGCGGACCGAATGGAATCCGCTGCGTTAGGCCGTTCTTGCCGTTGAGAAGCTGTGGTAGGCTAACCAGCGTACCAATGAGCGACGCGAAGAAGATAAGTGTGAGCGCGCGAAACGGCGTCCCCGCCAGCAGGCCAAGCGTCACCGCCAGCTTGACGTCGCCACCGCCGATCCAGGCTCCCTTCGAGATCTGGAACAGTAGCCAAAACAGCCCAAAAATGACGGCTGCACCGAGCACAGACATCCAAACCTCTTCCCCGCTCTGTCTCCAGACCGCTACTACGAACACTTGTAATGCGGCCAGCCCTGTAAGCGGGAATACGAGTCGATCGGGCAGCAAATACCACCGCAAATCGTATACTATGAGCGCTGTAAACCCTACCACTATGGCGAGCCACGCAGCAAACGTAGCCAGCTCTGCTCCCTGGAGTGTCTGCGGCCAACTTATGTACGACAGCGCAAAGAGTAGACCGGTAAAAAGTTCTACGAGCGGGCTGTCCGGAATTTTAGTACCACAGTAGCGGCACTTGCCTCGCAACCACAGCCAGCTCAGCACCGGAACCAAATCCTTGGCCGCAAGCTCGTGGCCACAGTGCGGACACATGCTGCGGCCTTTGATTATGGAAAGTTCCTGGCGCCGTTTTGCAGCCACCTTCCCTTTCTTGTCAGCTAACTGAGCCTGCTCGTGAATGCGCCACACCAGCGCATTTACAAAACTTCCGAAAATCACCCCCAGCACAGCCAGCCACACTACAACCATAACCGTAATGCTACCATAAAAAAGGAAGAACTCCGAGGAGCTCTTCCTGACTCATGACTCAGTTCTGGTTATGAGCCTTGGGTACACTTAGTGGTAGTGCTGCCTTCGAGGCCATAGAATATTACATAGTCACGTGTCGTGGCACCTGTGTTGGTATAGCTCGTCCCGCTACAAACCGCGCCAGTAACAAGGTAGGCGTGCGACTTATCTGGAGTTAAACCGGCAGCGTAGGCTTCGGACTGAACCGTCAAAAGCTGCTGTGGTTT
This sequence comes from Candidatus Saccharimonadota bacterium, assembly GCA_025928155.1. GTDB lineage: Bacteria > Patescibacteriota > Saccharimonadia > Saccharimonadales > UBA4665 > JAJZCD01. Next base: position 28,874 of record JAICKC010000007.1, on the reverse strand, counting down.
GTAGTCGGTCAACCAGCTGCAAGTAGCGGCAACCGTGCCCCAGCTTCCGCTAGATGGGTCGTAGGTGTACGGACCACAAGCAGGCGGCATTTGTCCATTCGCGTTAGCGACGTAGCTCGACCCCTCTTGCAGCTGGTTGCTCGCGTCTGAGTTACGCGCGTTATTGCGCTGGCTACGCTGCAAGTTTGGTACTGCCAGGAACACTACTACCATAATTAAACCGGCGATCGCCAAGACGATAAGCACTTCGATGATAGTGAAGCCCTCTTGGCGATTATGTTTCTGTAACTGTTTGAACATATTGCAGGTGCCCCTTTGCAAATTTACGTTTACACTTATGTTTCGAATAATACCTGTAAAAACGCAGCAATACAAGCAATTATCCACAGGTATCTTAGTTGCCGGTCAGAGTGCTGTTGCCTGCCAACCCATAGATAGGCAGCAGGACCGCAGCAACAATCACAAATGCCACCACACCGAGTATCACCATCATGACCGGCTCGATGATGGATGATATGTTTGCGACTTCGTTGTCTACTTCTTTTTCGTAGTAGTCGGCAACTTTGGCCATCATCTGCTCGATGGCGCCGGACTGCTCACCAATTTTTAACATATTTGGTACAAGCGGCAGAAAATTCGGGTCATTCTCTATGCTGTCGCCGAGACTTTTGCCACCCTTGACCTTTTCGGCCGCTTGGTTGATAGAACGCGCGATATGCACATTGTTGACCGCCTGGGCTGTGATGCTGAGCATTTGCAGTAAGGGCACACCGCTCGCCACCAGCGTGGTACCAGTCCGGGCAAACCGTGCCATGTACATCTTCATGAAAAGTGGACCGATCGGCCAAGCCCTCATCTTCAGACGATCGATCACTTCTTTGCCGGGGCCGGTGCGCGCCCAACGGGTCGTCATAAAAACGAGTACGCCCAGCGCGATGAGCACCAGCCACCAGAAGTGAATAATGAAGTCCGAAAAGCCGAGCAGTATCCGGGTAATTAAGGGAAGCGTGGCGCCCGGCAAACCCTGATAGAGCGTTTTCACCTGCGGCAGCACCTTCACGACCATAAATCCGACCACACCACCCATCACGAGCAACACGATGATAGGATACGTCATGGCGCCGCGGATTTTACTGTTCAGGTCAGCTTCCTTTTCCTGTTGGATAGCCAAGCGCTCCAGCGCTCTATCAAGTGTACCCGAGGTTTCACCGGCGGTTATGAGACTTATGTAGACCTGATTGAACACCCGAGGGTGCTTAGCCATGGACGCTGACAGTGTGGAGCCGCCTTCTACGTTACCGATGATTTGGCTCAATATCCCCTGCAGCGGCTTGCTGGTGGTTTGCTGGTTTACGCTGCGTAGCGCTTGTAGGAGCGGCAAGCCGGCATTAATGAGCGTACTCAGCTGGCGGCTAAACAACACCCGGTCTTTTGCAGGCACCCGACTACCAAAACCGCTCAACATTGAACCGCTACCCGCACCCCGGACCTTGATACTCGTAGCCACCAGCCCCTGGTTGCTAATGAGCTTGGCTGCCGCAGCTTCGCTGTCGGCTTCAACCGTCGAATGAGTCTGTTGGCCGGTCTGCGGGTTGCGCGCGGTGTATTGATAGGTTAGCATTTGGTTAATCCTAGTCTCGCATGAGCCTGTCTAATTCATCTTGGTCAACAGCGTAATTGCGAGCCTCGTCGTAACTAATGGTACCAGCGTGGATGAGTGACACCAGGGTCTTGTCCATACTCTGCATGCCAAATTCGGCGCCGGTTTGGATAACGGCATCGAGCTGGTGCGTTTTGCCTTCACGGATGATGTTGCGCACGGCCGGCGTGGCCATCAAGACTTCGGCCGAGGCGATACGCCCGCCGCCTATAGCTGGAATCAGGCGCTGCGAACAGATGGCCATCAGAATATTGCTAAGCTGGGCGCGAATCTGCGGCTGCTGGTGTGGCGGAAAAACGTCGATCATACGATCGATACTCTGGGCCGCGCTATTGGTGTGCAGCGTAGCGAATACCAAGTGGCCCGTTTCGGCAATGGTAATAGCGCTGGCGATAGTCTCAAGGTCGCGCATTTCACCGATCAGCACCACGTCCGGGTCCTCACGCAGCGCCGAGCGAAGTGCCGCGCTAAAGCTATAGGTGTCGTAGTGCACTTCACGCTGGACAATCACGCTCTTCTTGCTCTTATGCGTGTATTCGATGGGGTCTTCGATGGTAATGATGTGCTTGGATTGCTCGAGGTTGATTTTGTGAATAAGCGCCGCCAAGCTGGTCGATTTACCGGAGCCAGTCGGCCCGGTTACCAGTACGAGACCGCGCGGGTAGTCGGCAAACTTACCGACCACTGGCGGCAAACCTAGTTGCTCGATGGTCATGATTTCACTTGGGATAAGCCGCAGCGCCGCGGCCAAGTTACCGCGCTCGTGGAAGGCGTTCACTCGGAAACGTCCCAGGTCGCCGAAGGCAAAGCTGAAGTCAAACTCCTTGTCTTTGAGCAGGATCTGCTTCTGGTCTTCGTCCAAAATGGCGAAAATAAGCGTTTCGACTGCCTCTTCGTTTAATACTTCGGCGCCGCCGACTGGCACGAGCGTGCCATCAACACGCAACATAGGCGGCAACCCCACTTGTAAGTGTAGGTCGCTGGCTTTTTTCTTTACTACTTCCTCGAGAAGGACTTCTACGCGTTGTGCTTGTGCCACCCTGTTTTCTTCCTATTCCTTTACTTAAGCGCTATCAGCCGACGCTACCCGGTTCACTTCACGTATGGTCGTCTCGCCGGCTAATGCTTTCAGATAACCATCTTGACGCATGGTAACCATGCCCTCACGCTGGGCCTGAGCCTGAATCTCGTTGCTGGTGGCTCGTTTGAGGATGAGCTGTTGTATAGCTTCGCTGATGTCAAACACCTCATAGACACCCATCCTACCCTTGTAGCCACCGGGCGAGTCCGGAGTATCAACGCCCTTGGTTAAAGTATAAGCGGAATCAGTGCTTAAGGGCAAGCTCTGGTAGCCCATGTCTTTGGCGACCGCTGCTGCCTGATCCTTCGTTTGCGGCAGTAATGAGCCCAGCGCATTCTTTATGGCCGCCGTCTCAGCCAAGTCAGAGGTATACGTCTGCTTATTTTTGCCAATCCGCCGTACCAGACGCTGACCAATCACCGTATGCACCGTACTGGCGATAAGAAACGGCTCCACACCCATATCGAGCAGGCGCGGCAGAATGCCTGCAGCGCTGTTAGTGTGAAGCGTGCTGAATACCAGGTGACCGGTCAGGGAGGCCTGCACCGCCAGCTCGGCGGTTTCTTTGTCACGGATCTCCCCCACCATGACGATGTCAGGGTCCTGCCGGAGGATTGAGCGCAAACCGCTCGCGAACGTCAGGCCCACATCGGCATTTACTTGTATTTGGTTAACCCCGTCCATCTTGTACTCGACTGGGTCTTCCAGTGTCACGATGTTCACGCCGTCGCTCTTCACTTCCTGCAACAGCGCATACAAACTCGTGGATTTACCTGACCCAGTCGGGCCGGAAGTCAGAACCATGCCGTTGGTACGCTCCAGCCCGGATCGAATAGAGCGCAGTGCTCGACCACGGTAGCCCATACTTTCCAGTTTGAGCGTCGTACCGCTCTTGTCGAGCAGACGGATGACCACCTGTTCGCCCCACACCACCGGACTGACTGATATACGCAGGTCAATCTCTTTGCCAGCGGCAATCACGCTAAACTCACCGTCTTGAGGCACGCGGTGTTCGTCAATCTTGAGGTTACTCAAAATTTTGATGCGGGAAATAAGCGGCGGCTCGGTGCTCTTGGGTAGTTTCATGAGCTCCCGCAAAATCCCATCGATACGGCAGCGGATCTTGAGTGACTCTTTGAGTGGCTCAATATGAATGTCGCTGGCGCGGTTGCGAGCGGCATACTCCAGAATAGTGGTGAGCGCCTTGCTGATCGGCGAATCTTGGACAATAGTTGCGACGCTGGGTGCCTTTTTCCGATCAGCCACCTTGCCACCTTCGTCTTTCACTTCACCAACGTCACCGATCTCGTTCACGATCTCATCCGAGAGCCTGGTCTGGTACTGGTGCAGCACCTGGCGAACACCCTCTTCAGAGGCGGCATACACCTTGAGCGGTCGACCGATGCGATTGCTCAGGAAGTCTACCGCCTGCACGTTGTCAGCGTCAAGCATGGCCACTACTAGCTTGTGTTGCATTTCGCCAAGGGGCACTGCCATGTAGCGCTCTGCGACGTCCTCCGGCAACAAATCAAGCACTTTAGGGTCGATTTTCGCCTCGGTCAGGTTTACGTACGGCACCTTGGTGACATGCGCGATAGTTTTGGTAAGCTCCTCGTTGCTCACTTTGTCGCTACTCACGAGCAGGCTAAAAAGCGGCGTGCCCTTTCTTTTGGACTCATCTTTCAACATCGCCAGGTCTGCGCGCGTCAGAATCTTACTTTCGACAAGTTTGTCTTCTACCTGGGCCTGTGCGGTAGCGGAGAGAACGCTCATAGCAGGCTCCTAGTTGCCGTTAAAGGGGTTCTCGTTATTGTTGGTTCCGAGTTGGGAGTTCTGGGTCGGATCTATGCTGTTGCTGTTGAAGTATTTGTTGTTTGGCGTTGTAAACGATGGATCAATCACGTCCACCACTTCCACCTGCTGTTGGCGGTTAGCCGGCGTAACAAAAAGTTTATTCGACACAACAAACGACGCCACGGCGCTAATACCGGCTATAAGTACAATGAGTGCTATATCTTTCTGCTTCACTGCACAACCTTCTTGTTGATATTAAGCGACTTTGCCGGCTGATAGTACGTCTGTGCAGTAACGTTCATAGTGATACCGTCGCTGGTACCGCTTATTTGCACGGTCTGAACCTGTATCGGACGAATGGAGCGCTCGAACACGCCAACTACATTTTGTATGCTTGGGTAATTACCCGTAACCGATACGCTGAACGGTATGGGCGACGCCTGCGGGCTGGAACTGGTCTGATTGCTCGCTTGGTTCAATTCGTCGTCGGTGCCGCTGATGCTGTTAATCTTTATGCCGTTCTGCGCCGACAGCAAGTTGTCGAGGGCGGTAGTAAGACCGGGGAAATCGTAGCTGCTTGGCAAGGCGTCAAGTACAATCTTGGCGTTACTACCATCCTGGGTACCAGTGCCGCTCGGGTTGCCGTTGATGGCATTCTGCGGCGTATTTACAAACGCGTCATACGCCGATTTGAGTTGGGAGGTAGCGGATATATCTGTCTTGAGCTGATTGACCGCCGTGCGCTTGGCGCTAATGACACGGTTTTGATACGCTGCTTGACTGACCAGCGTCTTGGTAGCCACCAGCGAAAACACTAAAATAAATGCCGCCACGCTTACATACACAACGATACGCGCGTTGGCCTTGTCGATCAGCATCCGCTTGACCGATGGAGTACCAGCCGTCATATTTTTAATTGCCCCCCTGGAAGATATTTGACTGCCCGGCGTTGGCCGTGGCCGGCACCGTCAAGGCTATATTGTCATCGGTGTTGAAAATAATCGGATCAAAGTTGCACGTAATGGTGAAGGTTGCGCCGCTGTCATTGCGGCCAAAGCTGCCCAGCACTACTTTCGAAAAGGCGCTCCTTTTGCCCTCGTTCGAACCCGTAACGGCGTACTGAGTGGCTTTAAGCGTATCAGTGTAGGTGCTTACCACATCAAGCGACGGAGCCTTGCCACCGATGGTCAGCGTATCGGCCACGAAGTCAACACTTAGCTGGTTAAGGTTGGCCTGCGCCGGTGTCACCTGCGAAATATACGCAAATAGGCGGCTCGTAACCGGCTTTTGATCGTGCAAGGTCGAAAGCGTCTTGAGCTGGTTTTGCACAGTCAGGATTTTATTAAGATCCGCCGTACTCTTGAGTTGAGAGCTGTAGCGCGCAATGTCACGATTTTCGTCACTCAAAGATTTCTTCTGCACTACGTCAACCGTCACCAGCGACACGACTAATACCGCGATGCCAGCAATACTCACCACAAATGAAGCCAGCGTCAACAAGTGTTTGGTACGCTGGGTCTTAACGTACTCCAGTTTAACGTCGGGAAGAAGGTTGAACTGAACCATGCTACTCGTTCCTCTCCGCCAGACCTACTGCCACACTAAATTGGTTACTGACTGCCAGCAGCTCGTTTTGGCGATCAGCCGCAAAGCTCACATTGCGCCACGCGTTGCCGATTTCCACGTTGATACCGAACTTGTTTGCCAGATACAGTGGGAATTCGGGGATAGCCGAGGCGCCGCCGGTCACGACGATGCGCTCTAGCTTGCTTTCCGTGTAGCGCGCCTGGAAAAACTTGATTGATTTATCGACTTCGTTGACGAGCGTATCCACGGTGTTAATGACCGCCTGATACACTTGTCCCTCAAGCTTGTCCTTGCTCACGCCAAACTTATACACAAATTGTTGCGCCTGCTTGTCGTCAATGCCAAGGTTCTGCTGGGCAGCCAGCACGACTGCGTTCGCACCGGTCGGGATGGAGCGCACCAAGCGCGGTGCATCACCCATAGTGACGACCAGGTCAGTGCTTAAATTACCCATGTCAATAACCAGTTGCGGCATAGTAGTGCCAAGTGGCACTACTGCCCGCGGCAGCGCAATACCGTCCGGCTCAAAGGCTATAACGTTCAGACCGATACCTTCGATCATGTCGAGCCGCTGCTCGATAAAGTTATTAGTCACACTGCTGAGCAGTACCTCTATCTTGGTTTTGTCCTTTGGCGAATCGCCCAACAGCGCCCAGTCTATTTTGCTCTCGGCCGGCGGCGTGGGGATAAGCGAATCCGCCTGGTACATAAGCGCCTTGCCGAGTTCGCCCATCGGCAAACGATCCATGTCCGCCACGGTTGTAAATACGCGGCTACTGGGCAGCCCGACAGCAACGTTTTTTGTAGTCAGACGGGCTTCGCTGACTAAATTAGCAATGATCTGCGCCAGCTTCTGCTGGTCGGCCCTACTGTCACTCTGCGCCAGCTTAGCGTCAACCGGTACATAGGCGTACTTTACAAGCGCCTTGGTGGTACCCTGTCCGCGCAGTTCAACCAGACGTATGCCCGTCGTGCCGATATCAAGGCCAAAAAAGGCCGAAACGCCACTCAGTAGGCTCACCGCTGTTGCCCCGATTTTTCATTTGTTTTAACTGTCATGTTGGCTGTATCCGCACCCTTCTATCCTGCCCGGCAAGGCAGGGCTAAGTTGTCTTGATTATAGCACGAGCGGAACCAATAAACGCAAGCATTTCCGCATCTAGAACACCGGCGGCAAGTTTGAGTAACCCTGATAAGTACAGTCGGTGGCGGTCGTACAATCCAGTCCAGTTAGGCCAGCCATCCACAGCTCAGGCGTAAACACAAACCGCTCTGCCGGTGTATTTGCCGTCCCGCCAACTGAGCGCAGATGCCCTTGCGTACGGTCGAGTTTAAGCGCCTTCGAAGCAACCGCACCGTAAACCGTTAGCTGCGTGGCACGGCATGTGTCGTAGCCTGGCGTTTCCGCAAAGCCGCTGCCACAAGTGTAAAACGTGCCAGTACCCGCCGCCCCTGGTTGGGCGTCATAGAAACCGGTCAGCGTGTCAACGCCTGGCGCAACATATATATTCCCCTGTACCAAGAGCTTAAATTCCGGGATGTCCGCAGGATTGTTGCTGGCAACGCTCGTGTAGTTGTATTTTATCGGCTGGTTTATTTGGACATTACCTTTTACCACGATGGTCACATGCACGCCTTGGTTCAATGTTATTGGCGTATTAAAAGTTTGGCTGGAGCCATATACGTACACTCCCGACACAGGCGCGGCCGCATTAAACGACCCGCCCGTGGCGGCTGGTGCAGCACCGTAGTAGTCCGGCACACACCAGGTTGACCGGCTCAAGCCGCTGCCATACTGCGGGTGCGGAGTCGTAGTGTTAGCAAATGCCAAGCCGCTTGGACTGTGCGGGTTAATCGTATCGGTAGGCGCTATGCCGTTAGTACTACCGCCCAGGTTGCTTGCCGCATTATTCGTGTTGTCGGCAGCAAAGAGAGTAATAGTGCCGTTGGCGAGCGCCCCGAGCTGCGAACTCGCACCATAAAAGCTGCCGACGTCATCGAGTCCCTCACCTTTTATCTGCGCCGTGGCGTTGGTGGTAGCGCACGCCGTGCCACTCGCGGCAAACCCCGCGCCAGCCGCCATATCGCCACCTTCCACAGTAAAGTATGGTCGGTAGCCAGACTGGATTGTTACAGTACATGGTGTAGCGTCGCCCGTGAATGACCACGTAACCGTATACGATCCCTCTGTTGGCGTGAACGACAGCGTATTGCTTTCTAGGTGTGTAATGGCTCCACCTGCGCCCGTTTGCGTTTTGCTGCCGTCTACTGCTGGATGCGCAGTGGAGATAGATGTGGTGCTTGTTGTAGTATTCACGACAGTTACTGTGAACTCGCTGGCCGCTGGAATCGTTGGGTCGTTACCAGCAACCCCGGTACCCACATGGAACACATAGGAAGATCCGGGTACGGGATCTCTGCCGGAAGGCGGTGGATAGAAATCAGTTCCCGGCGAACAATTCGGCGTGAAGACTACACAAGTACCATGCGTAACGAACGTGGTAGTGCTTGGTATGGCGAGATCTGCACCGGACGGAACATTATTTACTGTCAGCCGCGCACCCCACGAACCGTTGAAGTTTGCAGCCGGCTCAGGGATGTTGTATTTAACTGCCGCCCCTGTGGTGTCATATGTTGAGCCGAGCGCATAGTTTTTGTCGGGCGGCGTGCTGCCGGCAAAGTTAATCGTGAGCGTGCCCGTGGTGGGGCCGTCTGGATCATTGAACTTGACCATTACATAGGCGGTGCCATCGCCGTTACAGCCAAGCGTGAGCGAGCCGGTGGGTGGCTGGCCGCAGTCGATAGCCGCTGCTATCGTATTAGCCGGCACCCAGAATTGTATGCCGTTACTGTACAGTACCTCATTCCACCGCCAGGTCACCACATCACTCGTAGCGTTACCAGGTGGAATCTTTACCGTCTGTGGGCTACTTCCCGCGGGAGGACCATCGGCACCTTGGCCGCCCACCCTTACTGCACCTGCCGGCGGAGTCTTCTGGCCACTGCCGGTAATATTATTACCACCGCCCGTCAGCCTAAAGTTAATGCTCCAGTTTTGCGGCGACAGGCTGGGATACCCATCTCCATCCTGCCATTTAACCTGGCCGGTCTGCGTGGTGGAGTTATCGCATGCCCCTTCAAACGTAATGGGCCAGCTTGACAAACAGTCAGTCCTTGGTGGAGAGCCTGAGCCATCATCACTATAGCCGACACTGGCACAGCTAGCGCCGCGGTACTGTTGGGCAAAAGGGAACGATACGGAGTCGTCACCATCGTAGCCTATCTCAGTCTGTGGGCTGGCAGAAGAGTACAACCGGAAGCCGTACAGCTGAGGACCCACAGGGTTGTTACAGTCTGGTGTCGTCGATAGACAGAGCTGCACTATCATCTTGTACATTCCCGTTGAGCTATCTTTGCCTTGTGCTGCACCGCAGGAGTGATTAACCGTAAACGTTCCACTGCCCCGCATAGCGGCTGTAGAGACAGTGCTGTATGTAGTGATAGCCACCGCGGAATGAGTACAGGTAAGCTTCATGTACAGGTTATTGCCACGAGTAAAGTTATTTGGCCCAGTCGGTTGGCACGCCTCCGTAGCGAGGTCTGCATCGGTTTGGTCGAAAGGACACTTCTCAAGCACAAAACTAAACTTCGTGGGGTCAGGTGAGAACATCGAGTAGTAGCTAGTCGGGGCATTGAGAGATAGGCCTCCTCCTGCCACACTTAACTCTTCGCGGACACTCGGTGTTCCTGGAGCGGGTATCTGACTGTAGGCAAATGACACGGATCCCCGCAGAGCCAGCACACCACCCAGCACTGTCAGCGTATATAGTGCTAGCAACAGGGTTCTGTGCTTCTGTATCATCAGTTTGTTCCCTGGAGTTTATTTATTTCCGCCTGGAGGTTGTCAATAGCATCCTGAGTCACTGGCTTAGGTACGCCACCGTCTTGTTTCTGGAGCGCTTGTATAGCCTTCTGGTAGTAGCTTATCGCTTTCTGCTTATCGCCTGACGCCGCCGCCGTCTGCGCTAGCGTCGTAAGTGTGCCCGGGTCTTGAGCGCCTTGGGCTTGCGTAACTTTGTTGTTGGCGTCGTTGGCGCATTTTGTATCACCCGCCTTAGCACACGCCACGGCGAGCTGCTGGTATAAGCTGATCTTACTGCCATCATCACCCTTTTGGGCCTTAATCTGTGATTGCAGACTCTTAACTTCAACATGCGCCTGGTGGTTGGGACTTGTGTTACTACGATGTACAAGATATACCGCCAGCAGAGCGAGGGCTAGTAGAGCAAACACACCCATTCCGATTAGGCTTGCCGGCTTTGCATCCACTAGGTGGCGATGACCACTGCCGCCCACCACCATACCAGACTTTGCAGAGGCAACCACGTTCGCCTGCTTGTGCTCACTCATAGTTACCTCGAGTATAACAAAGTGCTTGTGCTAACACCACAAGTTTCCAATACCCCGTGCCATATCTGTTGAAATCGGCTATAATGTATGGTGAAATGAGTCTTTCCATAGCCATCGTGGGTCTGCCGAACGTCGGCAAATCAACCCTGTTTAATGCCCTCACCGACTCGTCAGCGCTGGCAGCTAATTACCCCTTCGCGACTATAGAGCCAAATACCGGTATTGTGCCGGTGCCCGACCCGCGTTTGCAACGCTTAAGCGAGCTGTACGGCAACGCGCCTATCAAGCCAGCCACGGTCACGTTTGTGGATGTCGCCGGCCTGGTCAAAGGCGCCAGCGAAGGTGAAGGCTTGGGCAATCAATTTTTGAGCCATATCCGTGCCACTAATGCAATTGCGCAGGTCGTGCGCGCTTTCGAAGACCCCAACGTCGTCACCGATGAAGCCACCGGCACGCACGACCCGATACGCGACATCGACATTATCAACACTGAGCTGGTACTAGCCGACTTGCAGACGGTCGCAAAGCGTCTGCCCAAGCTCGAAAAAGAGTCACGTGCCACCCCCAAGCTCAAGCCCGAATACGATACCCTGCAAGAAGTGCACGGCCTGTTAGACAGCGGCATGCCCATCTGGAGCCGGCCCGATATCGATCCCACCCACCTAAGTGATCTGTTCTTGCTCACGGCCAAGCCGGTTATCTACGTGTTTAATGTTGACGAAAATGGCTTGAGTGACCTTGCCCTACACAGCCGCCTGGCGCAACTGATTGCGCCGTCGCCTTCCCTGTTCATCTGCGCCAAGCTCGAAGACGAGCTGCGCAGCCTGGATGGTAACGACCGCGCCGAACTGCTCGAAAGCTACGGCCAAGCTGAATCAGGCTTGAATCAACTCATCCGCGCCGCCTATGATACACTCGGTTTGCAAAGCTACCTTACAGCGGGTGCCAAAGAAGTCCGCGCCTGGACGATCCCGCAAGGCGCCACTGCGCCGCAAGCCGCCGGAGTCATCCACGGCGACTTCGAACACGGCTTCATCGCCGCTGAAGCTGTTGCCTACAACGACCTTATTGCCGCAGGCTCTCTCCAAGCCGCTCGGGCGTCAGGCAAAGTTCGCACCGAAGGCAAAACCTACATCATGCAACCCGACGACATTGTCGAGTTCCGTTTTAACGTCTCGAAATAACCGCCGTCTCGCTAACCGGAATATATTGGGCCTAGTAAAAACTCGGGAACCTGCGACGCCGGCTCAAAAGTGGCGCTTTGGTGTATGGATTCATTGGCGCGTAGGGCACGCCCCCACTCTGGCCGGACGCGGCAAGCTGCGGGTTGAGTCCCGGCAGCGGCTGTGGCGTTCCCACCAGCTGCCCCTGCAGCTGCGCAGTCAATCCGTGTTGACGAATTTCCATTACTCGCTGCTGCACGTAGTTCACACATTTGCGTAGCCGCGTGCTGCTCCAACTGTTAAACACTAGATTGCGCACTGGGGTAATAATTTTGATTGTCGAGCCCATAAGGCGGTTATTGAAGTCAACTTCGGCAATCATGTCGTAGCGAAGGTCTTCTATGGTCAGCAACATGGGTTTACGGTCTATCAGCAGTACTCGGTAATTCGTCACGACCAGCATAGCAAATCCGCCTTCATATGACCCGTTTACAGCTTGAGCAATTTTTTCTTCCGGCATGAGCACATTGCTGAGCTCCCGTATTTCGGCCCGTCCCCACATTTTAAAATTGCAGCCAACGTGGTTCAGCTGCTTTTCTACTTCACTGAAACTTACCATGTTGCACCCCCTTTTCGGGTGGCAGCCTATTAGCCACCTGTACATGTGTAGTATGCGAGTAGTCGCCCCGAAATACTGTTAGCTTCGTCACAGGTTTGGCAGGATATTTATCACAACTTGGGTAATCGTTGAGCATATGAAATAATAGAGGTATGCTGGCGAACGCAGATGAAATGCGCGCTCTCGTCAACTTGTTTCATGGTGGCACCAAGTTGACTTACTCAAAAGGTGAGTTTATCATTCGGCCCGGTGGGTCTCCGCCGGGTGTTTTTTACATCGAAGAGGGGCTGGCCAAAGCCTACGACATTACCAAATACGGCGAAGAAAATCTGCTTATCATTCGGAAGAGCGGCGAATTGATGGGCCTCACCTGGGCCATAACCGGTCAAGATCGCCACATCATATACACTGCCTTGGCGCCAACTACGGTTTGGCTTGTGTCGCGTGACACGTTCGTGAAATTTATGCGCAGCAATCCGGCGTCCGCCCTGCCGGTCGTCGATATGATAACCGACATGTACCGCTTGCACAGTGAGCGCATCATGACACTCGAATATCGCACCGTGCGCGAGCGGCTCACCTCTTTTCTCCTGACCACCGCACGGCGGTTTGGCGAGCCAACCGCAGCCGGCCTGTGTATCGTCGTACCACTCAGACACCAGGATATCGCCAGTAGCATCAGCGCCACGCGCGAAACCACCAGCCGCGCTCTGGCCGAAATGGAGCGCAAGGGCTACATCCAAACCGAGCAGTCCTGTATAACTATACTTGACGAACGGATGCTACACGACTCGCTCTAGTTATCACTTCCAGTGGAGGATTATGTCCTCTATCACTTGTATAATTTTTTCGTGATCCGGCAACCGATTATCGTCATAGTAGTGGTCAATCGAGATCACATCTTCCAGCACGTTCAGACAGACGATTTCGTCGGCCAGCACGTGCATCAAATCCACCGCTTTCACACTCGCAAACGGCGTCACCATAACCAATCGATTGGTTTTTATAGGCTTAAGATAAGCGGCCGCGGCTCGCATCGAAAGCCCGCTACTAAGGCCGTCCGACACGACGATGATATGCCGGCCGCGCAACAGGCGCGGGCTTATGACACCTCCTTGGCCCAGCAGCTTGTTCATTTGGAACAGCTTTTCCAGTTTTTGCTGTTCTATATACCCAAAGTTTTCAGCCTTTATTTCCTCGAGCTCGCCCACTGAGTATGTATCGTTATAGGTCACGCCGCCCGCCTGGTCTATCTGCGCCAGCGTATCATACTCGCCCTGCAAGTGGATAGCCTCAGTTAGCAGCATATTGAGCGGACAGTGTAGCCACGCAGCGATTTGCGCGCCCACTATTACAGCTCCGTCGTTCAGAGCCACTACTGCACAGTCTTCATAGCGATATTGTTTCCCGAGTTTGTATGCAATCAGGTCACCGGCAATCTTGCGGTTCGGGAAATAATACATAACCGTATTCTATCAGTTTTAAGCCAGCTTCTTGAGTAAATAGAAGCGCTCCACGTTACCCTTACCGCCCGGCACGCTGCTATCCGCCTTTTGCATAATTTTGAAATACTGCCCCGCCCAAGCCTCAAAATCTTTCAGGATATCACGGCGCATTTTGTCGTTTTTTATAACCCCTTTGTGCTTTACTTCGCTCTTAATAGCCTCGAACTGCGGTTTTACCATGGCAACAATCTCGGCGTCTCTGTCAATCAGTGTCACCACATGGGGCAAGATTTCGCGCAAAGATATGAACGAGACATCGCCGACAACTGTGTCGATACGCTCAAGAGTAGTAAAGTCACGGATGTCGGTTTTTTCGTGCAACTCTATGCGTGAGTCACTACGCAAAGAAGGGTGCAGCTGGTTGGTGCCCACATCTACCGCGATTACCTTTATAGCACCCTGCCGCAGGGCGTACTGGGTAAATCCGCCCGTCGACGAGCCCACGTCCAATATCGTTTTCCCTGTAAAATTTAATCCGAACACCTCGGCTGCACTTTTCAGCTTCAGCGCGGCGCGGCCTACGTATTGCTCCCCTCCCGCTACTACGATGTCGTCGGTGTCGACTATCATCTGGCCGGCTTTCCCGGCTGGCCGGCCATTTATCTTTACCTGGCCGAGCCGCACATAGCTTTCTGCCTGACTCCGCGATGCTACCAGCCCTCGCTCCGCCATCACCACATCCAGCCGCCGTTTCATGCGCTACTCCTTTACACGCTCACGGTATGAGCCGGTGGCAGTATCAACGCTGATCAAGTCGCCCTGTTTGATGAACGCCGGCACCTTGATGGTGACACCTGTTTCCAGCGTCGCGTTTTTTTGCACGCTGCTAGTGGTGTCGCCCTTTACCACGTCTTCGGCGTAAGTAACGAGCAGGGGTACGTTTTTGGGTAGTTCCACACTAATCGGACGGCCTTCAAAAAACTGCAACGATATCGTATCGCCTTCTTTCATGTAGCCAGCGTTATCGCCGACTAGCTCAGCTGGAGTTTCAAACTGCTCGAAGGTGTCCGGGTTCATAAAGTGGAAGGTATCACCGTCGCTGTACAGGTACTGCGCGGGCTCGTTCGTCACTTCGGCCGGCTCGACAGTTTCATTGCCTTTGAAGGTTTTGTCGAGTACCTTGCCATCCAACACGCTCTTGATGCGCACATTTACAATGCTGCCGCCGCGGCCCATCACTTTCTGATTATAATCCACCACCCGGTACGGTACGCCGTCCATTTGGAACAACACACCCTTTTTCAAGTTCGTAATGCTTAACGCCATATTACTTTTCTCCGTCTAATGCTTCTATTATCTGTTCGTAGTCGCCATCGGTCCAACTGCCGTAGGCATGCATGGTGGCGGCAACCTGCCTAATCCATCCGTTTTTCTGGAGGTGCACCATAACTCCAGCGCCCGGTTTACGTCACGCTGCAGCATACTCGTAATACCACCTGCGGTTATACCAAACTGGCTGTCGCTCCAGCTCGAACCGTTGATACGGTGCAACAGTAATCCTGCAATTTCGTTTACCTTCATAATACTCTGCTCTCGATTTGCTCCAAGTGAGCGGTGAGCTGCGCGACATCCGCTGGCCCGAAAGCTATACCTGCGGCCAAAATCATGGCTCTTAAGCGTACCAGCCGCTTCTTAGCTGTCACAGCGCACTTGAGCTGCTCGTCGCGCGTTTCGCTAAGCTCGTAGTCACGAATATCCAGCCGCGTATCTACCACCAAACGCCGCAAGCTCGCGAACGCCTTCTTTTCGTCTGCACTCAGCAAGTCGGGATCAACCTGGCGCAGCAGTGCCTTTATTTGTCCCTCCACTCGCTGCATAGCCAGAAACGGCGACGTATTGTCCATCGAACTCATTGTCTCAAATCCTTATAGATTGATGCAACGCGGACTCTCTTTACGCTTTATTTGTAAAATACTCTTCGAGCACGCCATGCAGCACGGCTACCGACCGGTCGATACCCAGTCCATTCTCAAACACTACGTCCGCTATCGATCTCGCACTTTCCGCATCCTCGCGAAGGCGCTGTATACGCTCTGCTACATTGGCCGCGTCTGCCATAGGGTCGCGCCTCCTGATACGCTCTGTCAGCACAGCCTCACCTACAGCGGGTACAATCGCGCAAAATGTCGCTAAACCTCCTAAAAGATGCCGGAAACGAAGCGCGTTATCAGGTAGTAATACCCGCATGCGAACCTCGTTCAATCCGAGCGGCCGGAGCCTTTCCAACCCAAACTCATCTGTCCCATACGTACCCATCGTGAAGAGAAACTCACGACGTTTAGTATTAAATCGCCGTTCGCTGGCAAATATGTACTCGTGGTCGTCCTCTCCGGGCCGTCGATCTCGGGTAGTCCATGGACGGTCAATAGTAAAGCGATATTTACCTTCTGCCGTATCGGCCAGCCCGCGCATTAAGGTAGTCTTGCCAGCCCCAGAAGGACCGAGAAATACCAGCTCAGCGCCCATTTGACCGTCTTAATCCATTTACGCCTTGGCTACGAACGGCAGCAGCGCAATGTGGCGCGCGCGCTTAATAGCCGCCGCCAGGTGCCGCTGTTGACTCTCGGTCAGGCCGGTCTTCTTGCGAGTTTCAATCTGCCCGTACTGGTTGACGTAGCGCTGCAAGGTCTTGAAATCCTTGTAGTCAAAATATGCTACGTCTGTCTTGTGCTTAAAAATCTTTGCCATTATTTACTCCTTAGAATGGGATATCATCTAGGTTAATTGGTTCATCGCCGATGTCTTCGATGACAACGTCATCTTGCTTCTTGCTCGGCGCGGGCTTGCTTGGGCCACCATTCGAGACAGAACTAACACCGCCTTGGTATCCCCCGCCATTAGAACTGCCGTTGTCAGAACCACCGCCAGCGCCGCCTAAGAATGTCACATCCTGTGCCACCACCTCGACTTTGCTACGCTTCTGGCCTTCCTGTTCCCAGCTACGGCTTTGCAGCCGACCGTTGACCAGGCACGGTCGCCCCTTGCTCAGATACTGCGCGACACGCTCACCGAGCGGTCCCCAGGCCACGACGTCGATATAATCAGTCGCTTCCTGCCAATTGCCGTCCGTGCCCTTGTAGCTGCGGTTCAACGCCAAACTAAACGAGCATACGTTCTGCCCGTTTGGGGTTTGCCTGAGCTCCGGATCTCGGGTCAGGTTCCCCATTAAGATTACTTGGTTGAAACTACGTGCCATATGGCATTCCCCTCCCTTAAGGAAACTATGTCCTCATTAATTTGTACTTCCACGTTACGCCGCAGCCAAAACTGCGTCAAGCTGTAAAATTTACTCCTCGGCTTCCTCGTCGCCATCAGCGCTCTCGCCACGCCTAGCCGCCTGCTCGGCCTTGCGGGCCTTTTCGGCCTCGGCCTTGGCGATCGCCTCTAGATCCGGCTTGGTAATCAGGAAACGGATTACCTCGTCGGTAATGTTCAGAATGCTTTCCAGCTTCTGCACGTTCGCACCCGGCATTTCTACGGTATAGAACACATAGATAGCCATGTCGTGCTTCTTTATGGTGTAAGCCAGCTTTCTCTTACCCCAGTTATCGACATTGGTAACTTTGGCACCGTTGTCTACGAGGATCTTCTCCACGCGTGTCGTCGCCTTCTCCAAATCTACTTCTAGACCGGGGTCGTAGAGTACAGCGATTTCGTATTGCATCCAAACTCCTTTGGTTAAAGCCCGTGCTCACAAGGGGACACAAGCTGAGTTGCTATTACCTTGTTATTTTACCCTAATCGCCTCTGTTCGTCAACTATACCGCCGCCAGCGCTGCCGACGCTGCATAGCCCCCTAGCCTGACTTTAGATGTGTCATGGAATTGGATAAACGAATGACTGCCGCCGGTCCTGATCGTGTCACCAGACGAATATTGAGCCACCATAGCCCACAGATTTCTCGTCATCGTTGTAACCGCAGCCCTATCAGCCTCAGTCCCATCACCGTGATGGACCCGCGCGACGAGGTCTATCATAGGACCGGGCTCGCCCGCCTGCAACACATCCATGAACGGGCCGTCGATCACGAGCGCCTTGTACCGCCTTCTGTCGTACCTGCTCATTTTCGATTTTATTTCCGCCGGAAGCATTGATTTTAGTTGGCCCCCACGCTGTTTGAAAATCATGAGGTCGTGCGTTAGTTTTGGGAAGTAATAGCCGCTGTCATTGCGGGCAGTAGCCGGCATAGCAAATCGTCTCGGTGTTAAGTCTTCGCCAAGTCCGAGCAATGCGAGTATCTCGTAAGATAGCCCCTCGTGGAAAACGGCACGTTTTGTGTCACCAGTCTCCCGTTTTTCCTTTCCAAATGCGGTATTCTCTACGCCAACCTGTATATAACCATCCGCTACACATCCTAGGGTCTCTACTTTGACGTTGCCCGCAACGATGTCCTCCAAGAGCGGAACACTTGCGAGTGCTAGTTCGGTGCGCTCTTTCAATGCGTAGTGGTCACCCGTTTCTCCGCCCCCCTTGGCTATCTCTATGGCTCGGTCACGCGCGCCTAGCCAAGCGTTCGCAGCCCCCTCAACCAGTCGTTCGCGCACCCTTTCATTATTCCGTACGCCTCTCATTACGATGGCCGCCTCGGCGGCGGCCCAACCACTTGCGAACAAGAACCTACTCGCGCGCTCGGCAGCCAAACCTTCATGTATGTCTTGCAGTACGTTCGCGTCAGCGGGCGGCAGTAAGCCCTTGGGTAGCCGCATGTAGCGCGCATAGAGTGGATGTTCGAAGTAGTCGCGGTGCGAACGAGGTTCGTCGCCATTGAACATAGGGCCGTCCAAATTTTGTCCAACGAAAAAGCTCCTGGCATCACGCACGGGAGCTTCTTCAGAATCAAATTGTACAAAATTGCCTGGCGATGCGCCTGGCGGCGACAGTGGACAATCAAGCTCTCTACCGTCTCTCAAAGCTTCAAACTTGGTCGCCACTGTCGTCCTCCATTTGGCTTTTTGTTTTACCACTATGTTAGAACGCTTACGCTAAATTGGCAAGCAAATTAGCACAAAAAGTGTTCAAAACCACCCCCGGCTGAACTATTTCTCGTGGCTAAAATAACCACAGTTATCTCTGTAAGTTGTTGTTGTAAAGTTTACTCGACCGGATATACATCTTGAACCGGTTGCGGGGCGACCGGTTCAGCCGGACTGCCGCTGGTGCCACCGCCAAATACTTGCTCCAGGCTACTCACCAGCACTTCGCGGGGCCGTGAGCCATCCGCCTGGCCGATAATCCCCTGCTCTTCCATTTCTTCGATGAGTCGGGCGGCGCGGCCGTAGCCGATACGCAGCTTGCGTTGCAGCAGACTCGTGGATGCCTTGCGACTTTCAATAACCACCCGCACCGCATCCTGGAGCATGTCGTCATCGCCACCGCCGCTGTCCATGTCGGCGACTACCCCGCCCTTACCGATGGTCACCGGCTGGCTGACTACCTCGTCGTTGTACTGCGGCGCGCGCTGTGTGCGAATAAAGTCAGTGACCTTCACCGTTTCGCTGTCGCTGATAAATGAGGCCTGCACACGCTTCGGTGCAGGCATATCACTGGTCAGCAGTAGCATATCACCCTGCCCCAGCAGCTTTTCGGCGCCCATCTGGTCGATAATGGTGCGTGAGTCCACCTGGCTGGCCGTCGTAAAGGCAATACGCGCCGGTACGTTAGCCTTAATCAGACCAGTAATAACATTCACACTCGGGCGCTGCGTGGCGAGCACCAGGTGGATGCCTACCGCTCGAGCCTTCTGAGCAATGCGCACAATTAGTGCTTCCACGTCGCGGGCGGCCATCATCATCAGGTCGGCCAGCTCGTCGATCACGATCACTATATACGGCATGCTTTCTTCGTCTTTCAGCATGTTGTACTCCGTAATGTTACGCTTTTTCTGCTCGGCCAAAGTGCGGTAGCGGCGCTCCATCTCGGCCACCGCCCATTTGAGCGCACTAATGCACTTTTCGGGCTCAGTAATGACCGGTGTCAACAAGTGTGGAATGTCGTTGTAGGGCGTCAGCTCCACTGTCTTCGGATCAACTAGAATCAGTTTGAGTTCGCTCGGAGTGTTACGGTACAGCAAGCTCGTTAGGATGTCGTTTATCATTACCGACTTACCAGAGCCGGTTTGACCGGCGACCAGCAAGTGCGGCATTTTTGTTAGGTTAGCGACTACTGGCTTACCAGCGATGTCTTTGCCGATAGCAAACGTCAGTGGGTCGTCCGAGTCATCCCAGTCCTTAGAGCTCAGTACACTACTGAGACGCACCATGGCCGGCTTGATATTCGGCACCTCTATACCAACGGCACGCTTGCCTGGAATGGGTGCTTCCATGCGAATACTCGTCGCGGCCAGGTCAAGTGCCAGATTATTTTCCAGAGCGGTAATCTTGGTGAGCTTCACGCCGGGCGGTGGCAGCAGCGTGTACTGCGTAACGCGCGGGCCAATGTTGGCGCCCTCCATCTCAACCTCGATGTTAAAGTTGTCGAACGTCTCCTTAATAGCGCGGGCCTTGACTTCTACGTTGCCAGGGTCGGCTTTATCGCTTTTCTGGTCAAGCAGCTCCATGCCCGGGAACTTCCAGTCTGGGTCGCTGGCCGCCGTGAGTGCTGAGTGGCTCTCTTGAGCCGTAAGTTTTTGGGCCGTGTTACGCAGGTTGAGGCGCGGCGCAACTTTAGGCAAGGAACTTTCCACCGGCACATCACCGCTAATCTTTAGGCCACTCTCCGCCGCCTTAGCCTGGAGCGCCTCCAATCCATCTTCGTCGTCTTCGCGATCACGCCGCTGGAAGGGCTTAAGCAGCACACGAGGATGGATACCAAAGGCAAACAGAAATGCAAACAGCATTACCAGGAAAAGGAAAATGCTGGCCGGTACCTTATCGAGCAAGTTCAGCACCGCGCCGCCGAACAGTGAACCGGCCTTGCCGCCGTGGCCACCTGTCGCGCCGCCAGCCGTCGATATATTGGCAAATGCCGTAAAAAACCAGCCACTTGCAAACACAAACAGACCAACCATGCTAAAACGTTGGCTGAGAGGAAGCTTGTGCTCTTCGCTCGCAAATTTGTACACGCCCCAGTACACGAGTGCCGGCGGGAGTATCCAGGCAGCCCAGCCGAACAGCCAGTCACCCCCTCCGAACAGCGCCTTCGGTAACGCGCCGCCAGTACCAAAACCACCCAGCAGCACGAATAGAGCTACGATTATCATCAACACCGCCGCACTGTAAGACCAGAGCGGTGAACGCTCGATTACTTCGGGTTCGGCCGCCTTCTTTTTAGTTGCCTTTTTCTTTTTCGCCATTGCAGTTTTTATCTCGCTATACGATATAGTATACCAATTTTAAGTGTAAGCGTAATAAATTATAGCCAAAATTACAACTTTTGTCAACTTGCTTGTGGTTATACGAGCAGCACGGAGAAACATGGAAGCTCGCTTGCACGTTTCGAGCGTGCCATACACACGGGAGGTTATAGTACAACACAGCGGGGCGTATTCTCACCAGTACTCTTAGTGCCGACGTACAAAATCACCATCGCCCGCGGCGCCGAACTCGGTTCCCCCACGCGCCCATCGTCACCGCATGCGGCGCCGGGCACCAGATACATTGCGCTCGGATCGGGCGCTTCCAGCTCTGCCCGGTAACCAATCATCTTAATATTTGCGGCCTCGTATACTCCAAAGCCGGTCACTTCATACAACGCCGGGTTGCACGTCGTCCCGCAGAGTACTATGCCGCCGTCCGGTGCCGCCAAAAGGTGTATTGGCAACTCACCATTTGCCGCCGCATATTGGCTCACGGCGCCACCTATTAGGTGTACGTCTATAGCCTGCTTTGCTTCATAGCTTAGCTGCGGTGTGAGCGCGGCAGGATTTGGCACCTTTGGTTTGCGCATATTGCGCACCATCACAAACGCCACAGCCAGCACGAGAAGCACGCCGAGCACGACCAGCAGACGCTTAACAAGCATCTGCCGCGCATATTTATAGCGAGCGAGGCCAGCCGTTTGAACAGCCATATGCGTCCATTATAGCAAGCAGCAGCGAAACGCTAGTCAGTTCTTGCGTCTTGGGTAAGCAGCCGTTCGCGCATCTGCTGGAAGCGGGCCTGTTGCTCGGCAGCAATTTCCTCGGCCGTCTTAGTTTTGCCCTGATGCACCGTCTTGACGTTTTCGGTTTTGCCGCCGATGACGTTCACTACTGGAATGACGATGGGGCTACGCTGGGTTTGCTCGAACAGGTAGTGCGTAATGTGATCCTTAAGTTCGGCCTTAAACCGGTCGAGATCGATCCGCTTGAATCGTTGCTGCACGGCACGGCGCACTTCGTTACGCAAGCCGTTCATTAGCTCTTCCTGCTCACGCATGTAGATGAAACCGCGACTGATAATGTCCGGGCTGGTCAGCAAGTTGCCGTTCTTCTTATCCACGGTGATGACGACCGCTACCAGGCCTTCCTCGGCCAGCAGCACACGGTCTTTAACCACCACGTTGTTCACAATAGCACCGGTCTGGTCGACCAAGATGGTACCACTCGGCACCTGGCCGATTACTTCCATTTTATCGGGCGTCAGAGCCATGACTTCGCCGTTCAGCGCATTCATGCAGTTAGCACGCGGTATACCTTGCTCGACCGCCAGGTCGATGTGACGCTGCTTGACACGATAGGCGCCGTAGATGGGGATGAAGAATTTTGGTTTGGTGTACTGAATCATTTCGGCGTACTCGTCTCGTGAAGCGTGGCCGGAAACGTGCAGAGGCCCGACGTGATCTAGGTCATGGTTGCGCGCCTCAAATACGTGTACGTTCATGCGTACCATGTTGTCGACCATTTGGCCAATCAGCTCATCATTACCACTTTCCGGAATTGGCGTGCTGCTCAAGACCACCGTGTCTCCTTCGTGGAGTTTGACGTGCTTGTGCTCACCATTCGCCATGCGTTGCAGCGCGCTGCTCGGCTCACCCTGAGAGCCAGTGGCGACCACTACCACCTGGTCCTCGGGCAGGCTGGCGACACTCGCGATCGGCACGAAGGTTCCTTTCGGGATCTTCATGAAGCCGTTGCGTACTGCCATTTCGAGAGTGGACACCATGCTGCGACCGTCCATAGCCACCTTCTTACCGTGGTGTACGGCGGCATTTACGATCATCTGCACACGATTCATGTTGGTACTGAAGAGACCAATAAAGATACGGCCCGGTGCCTGGTCCATGAGATCAATGAAGCTCTGCTCAATAGTGCTCTCACTAGGTGTGCGGCCCATGCGCTCCACGGTAGTGCTTTCGCTTAGTAGCGCAAGCACACCTTCGTTGCCAAGCTCTTGCAAGCGCTCAATATCACTGCGCTCGTGGTCGAGCGGATTCTGGTCGAACCGAAAGTCACCAGTGTTGATGATGCGTCCCACCGGTGTATCGAGCACTACACAGGTTGAACCCGGAATGGAGTGCGTTATCCGTACTAGCTCCAGGTAAAATTCGCCGACTTTAAGCCGTTCGTGCGTCGTTTCGTTCATGGTCACGGTCTGCAGCTCAAAGCCTTCCGGCATTGGCAGACCAAAGTTTTCAAAGATTTCTTCCACACGGCCAATGGTGAACTTGCTGCCGTAAATAGGTGCCGGATACTGCGGCACGATGTGCGGCAAGCCACCGATGTGGTCAAGATGCCCGTGTGTGATTACGTAGGCGCGGAGCTTGTGCTTGATACTGTCCAGGTATGCCATGTCGGCAATGCCGTAATTGATGCCAGGCAAGTCCACGCCAAGGTCATTGCCGGCGTCGATAATTACCGCGTCGTTCACGTATTCAACGAGTATCGTATTTTTGCTACCACCGTGATCCATGCCCCCCAGGCCAATGATTTTCAGCCGCGGGCTGTCGTCAATGAAGTTCGCGCGGCGCTTTTCGTCCACGGCAGCCGGCATATACTGGTTAGCCACGCGCTGGGCGTCCATTTGCGTACGCTTCTGGGCACGCACGGCAGCGCCACGGCTAATTTTTTTCTCGCCGCCAGCGGCGTTGGGCTGCTGCGGCTTACCGCCGTCGTTCTGACGGCCGCGGCCACCGCGATTTTGCCTGGGTGGCCTACTGGTATTGTTGTTTGGTTTATCCATACTTTTTCCTTTCAGTTGCTACTGAATTATCCCTTGTTAGTAATTTTCTGGAGAATTTGGGGAATCAGCGCAAAATCGTCTATAAGCGTCTGGCGCATTCCCCCGTTATACAACGCGGCAGCCGGGTGAAACAGCGGTAGGTAGACATGATCCTTGTACCGCTTCGGCTGGCCGTGCACTTGGCTGATTTTCAGCCCGGGCAGCAGCACATCCATGCTGTGCCTGCCTAGAGTGATAATCAGTTTTGGCTGAATTATATCCAATTGTTCCCGCAGATACGGCAGCCATTCCTCCTTTTCAGACGGCTCCGGGTCGCGGTTGTTTGGCGGCCGGTATTTTACAATGTTGGTGATGTAAACGTCCGCGCGCTTCAGCCCCACCATCTCGAGCATTTCGTTTAGGAACTTGCCGGCTGCGCCCACAAACGGTTTGCCCTGCTCATCTTCGTTCTTACCTGGCGCTTCGCCGATAAACATAATGTCGGCTTCGGCGTTGCCGTCACCAAACACCAGCTGAGTCGCTTGCTTTTTGAGCTCCGGCGTCACATTGGCAGCCTCAATCCGCACCTTCAGCTCTTCGAGCAACTGCTCCTTGGTTTTTGCTGCGGTCACTGCTTAGCCCCCACAATTGCATGTACGGCATTCTGCAAAAAGCCTACACCCAGGATTATCGCCACCGCCCACAACAGCAAATTCCCCGTGTCGAACGCCCAGCTCAAAAAACCATACGCCATAGCTAGCTCGACAAGACCAAAAACCACGAAGCCCACGCGAGTCTTATGGAACTTGTCGAGCGGAGCCAACATACCTATTTCTTTTTATCCTTCAGCTCACGGGCGGCAGCCTTCATGCTGAGCTGTAAACGCCCGCGGTCGTCGACGGCTACCAGCTTCACGGTGACCTTGTCGCCTTCTTTGAGCTTGTCGCTCGGTTTTTCAGTGCGCTCCTCACTGATTTCACTGACGTGCACCAGACCGTCCTTGCCCGGCATAATCTGCACAAATGCCCCAAAGTCCAGTACGCTCACCACCGGCTTGTCGTGGTAGATTTTGCCCACTTCCGGCTCCTCTACAATGCTGAGTACCCACTGCTTGGCAGCTTCGATCTTCTCTTTGTCGGGGCTGGCGATCATCACGGTACCATCATCTTTGATATCAATTTCGGTGCCGGTTTCGGCCGTAATCTTCTGGATAGTCTCACCGCCCTTGCCGATCACCTCACGGATCTTGTCAGGGTTAATGGTAATGCTTTCGACGCGCGGCGCGTACGGGCTTAGATCCTTGCGCGGTTCGGCGAGCGTCTTCAGCATGTGCTCCAGTATAAATGCACGCCCAGTCCGGCCCTGCTCCAGCACCTTTTTAAGCGTCGCTACCGGCAGACCGTGGACCTTCATGTCCATCTGTAATGCAGTGATACCCTTGGTTGTGCCAGTCACCTTGAAGTCCATGTCACCGGCAAAATCTTCGGCGTCAGCGATATCTGAAAGCACGTAGGCCTTGGCACCGTCAACCATCAAACCCATGGCAATACCTGAAACTGGGCTTTTAAGCCGCACGCCCGCATCCATCAGTGCCAAACAACTACTGCAAGTCGCAGCCATAGAGGTCGAGCCATTCTGAGACATAATTTCGGTCACCGAGCGAATCGCGTACGGGAATTCTGCTTCATCCGGCAGTACGGCGCTCAGCGCCCGCTCCGCCAGATAGCCGTGGCCAATCTCGCGGCGGCCCGGCGAACCCAGTCGGCGCACTTCACCTACGGTATAGCCCGGCGCATTGTAGTGGTGCATATAGCGGCGCTCGCCGTCGCTGACTTCCATAGTGTCAACCATCTGGGCGTAACTCAGAGGTGCCAAAGTGACGATGTTCATACCCTGCGTCATACCGCGCGTAAACAGGCTGGAGCCATGTGCCCGCGGCAACAGGCCGACTTCGGTGCTCAAAGGCCGGATTTCGTCCAGCTTGCGGCCATCCGGACGGACGCCGTGCTCCACAATTCCCTTGCGGACATCTTTGTGAATAGCCAGCTGCAGTGCTTCGTCGTATTCGCCGCGCAGGTTAGAATATTCTTCGCCGTACTTGCCGGCAAACTCGTCGTGCATCTGCTCGCGCAAAACCTTGATGAGTTCGTTGCGCTCCGGGTACGGCGCACGCAGGTCAGCACCCAGACGGCCTTCCACCCAGACATCGACTTCGGTCTGGAACTTTGCATCAGGCAACGCCAACTCATATTCCTGGGCGATGACGCCGACCTTTTTGGCGAGCTCACGCTGGGCTTCCAGAGCAGGCTTGATGGCCTCCACGGCGAACTCCATAGCCTTGATTACTTCGTCCTCGGTCGCCTCTTTGGCGCCGGCTTCCACCATCATCACTCTGCCGTCAGTACCGGCCACAACTAGATCGAGCTTGCTAGACGCCAGCTCTTCAACACTCATAAACGCCTGGTACTTACCCTTTTCGTCCATACCCACACGCACGCCGGCCACCGGGCCGTCAAACGGTGCGCCAGTCAGCATAAAGGCAGCGCTCATGGCAATCATGGCCACCATGTCCGGGCGGAACGCCGGGTCCATAGACAGCACGCTCGCCACACCCTGCACCTCATTACGATAGCCCTTTGGCCATAAGGGGCGGATCGGGCGATCGATGAGTCGGCCGATCAGCACCGCCTCATCACTCGGCTTGCCCTCGCGCTTAATAAACCGCGAACCGCTAATCTTACCGGCGGCGTAAAACTTCTCTTCGTAATCAATGCTCAAAGGGAAGTAATCCATACCTGGAATTATCCCGCCGAGCATCGCAGTACCTAGTACCACGGTTTCACCGTAGCGCACCAGCACGCTGGCGGTCGTGCGGAAGCCCACACGATTGACCTCAAGCGTCAGTCTGCGACCGCAAAATTCCGTTTCAACCGTAATAACGGCTTTACCGTACGGATTGATGGTCGCGTTGTTTTTCGTTTGGCTCACTGTTTGACTCATCGCCTTAACCAAATCTTTCTGCTCTTAGTACCGGGGCGGGGTGCAAATATATGGCTCACCTTGTGCTGTAAACATAACGAGCTATATATCTGGTCCCTACCCACGTACGAGAACTATTAATGTGCACAAGCTCGGTGCCTCGAAATTTGCGGGGCACCTGGTTTAAGCACAGAAATTAGCGGCGAATGCCGAGCTTCTGAATGAGATCCAGGTACGCCTGGCCGTCGCGAGCCGCAATGTACTGCAGCAAGCGCTTACGCTTACCGACGAGCTGCAACAGGCCGCGGCGAGCCGCGAAATCTTTTTTGTTGGCCTTAAGGTGCTCGGTGAGTTCCTTAATCCGCTCGGTAAAAATACCAACCTGCACAGTGGCGCTGCCAGTGTCGTTTTTGCTTGCCTGTAAATCTTTGACAATGCCCGTCTTCTTCTCTGTCGAGATCATGTAACTCCTAGTCTGTTAATTAAAGAGGTTTTGTGATGGCGTTACCGTCTATTGTACTACCTCCCACCCCGAGAAGCAAGCCTGAAACTGCGGAAGTGCAGCTTAGGCGATTTTAACCACCCCATCACCCGGTCGCAAGCTGCCAGGATTGGCACCCCCCGAGAGAGCATTCTGGGCCGGCCCTGAGGGAATGCGCTGGAGTGACCTTCGCGTAAGCGCAACCTCGCGCGAGCTAGGGCCAGCTACACTAGTTCTCTTGTGTACACCGACGACCTCTGTGGTTTCCGGGTCAAGAGTAACGTCCAGTATCATATCTGACATATCCTGCAAGCTTCTCAGCCGATCAGCAGCAGTGTCCACCTTCTCCGCAGCTACAGCTTCTTCAAGGATACGATCCGCCAAAGTAGCGCCATCGACCAATCGCGTGCCTTCTACAAGGCTCGTCAGAGCCGCACCCCTCACTGCCGGTTCAGTGGTACCATATGCCGCTCGGTGAGCCTTGTCGAAGGCCGCGGGATCTTCCAGGGCAGTTCGCGGGACAAATGTGTGGAGATATGAGTCGACAGCCATTTTGAGCTTCAGCTTCCCTTTATTTTGATTGGGATGATTGTATCATATCATAGAGTTTACTTTATGTCAATAAAATTCTACTACGAATCGAGTGATGCCAAGCCGTCAAGCAACTTCGAGTCGCTCGTAAGCTGCGCGTCGGCTATATCAAACTGCCCGACACGAGTACGGCGAAGATCCGACATGTAAGCTCCCGTGCCGAGCGCCTTGCCTAGGTCTTCCACCAGAGAGCGGATGTATGTGCCGCTGCCAACTCCGCTCGTGAACTTCACAAAGGGGTGCGTATAAGAAGTCAGCTCATTACTATAAATCTGTACGGGCCGCGCTTCCAGTATCACTTCTTTGCCCTCGCGGGCGAGTTTATATGCCCGTTGGCCGTTTATCTTCATGGCGCTAAAGACCGGCGGCACCTGCATAATCTGACCCTCGAAGCTCTGCAAAGCCTCCAGAATGGCCGCTTCGCCCGGAACAGTATCAGATACAGATGTTTTTTCGCCTTCTTCGTCGCCAGTAGAGCTCACTTCGCCCAGCTTCATCGTCACATCGTAGGACTTATCGAGCTTGGTCAGATCTGTCGCTCGGCGGGTATACTCCTTGCCCACCAACAACACCAGCAAACCAGTCGCCAGTGGGTCTAGCGTGCCGGTGTGCCCTACGCGTACGTTTTTGGGCTTTTTACCCTCGGCTGCCGCCACCCGCCGGCGCACGTAGTTCACTACGTCAAAGCTCGTCCAGCCCTTAGGCTTGTCTACTAACAAAACTCCTTGCATACCTAATAGGCTATCACAACCCACCTTAGAATAGTTGCGACAACTCAACGAGTGCGCCTTACAGAAAACTTATTGAGGCAAAGGAGGCACAAACGGGGGTGGTACAGGCGGAGCGCCACCGCCAACAGCAGGCATCGAACCAGGCGGAGGCGGAGGCATCATCTGCTGACCAGGACCAAACGGATTAGACGGCAGTG
>JAICKC010000017.1 GCA_025928155.1 Candidatus Saccharimonadota bacterium | reverse complement strand
GCTCTCGAGTTGGATCTGGAAGCCAAACGACTGAAGAGCAAGCTGGTAGCACAATATGTACGAACTGAAAAACAAAAGCTCGCCGAACGTCTGCAAACCGCCGAATCTGCCGAAGCCGAACGGTTGCTGGCACGTTCTAACGAGCTCGATAAACTCTTACGCGCAAACCTAACAAGGGAGGAAGCCTAAAGGATGGCAGCCAAGAAACCAGCCAACGACAAAAACGACGAGAAAACTAAAGAGGCACTGCTGCAGGCCAAGGCCGAGCTGCTGGAGCAGGCCAAGAAGGCGGGGACGATAGAGGCCCGCGATATTTCGGCGCGTATACCTGATCGGCCAGAAAACGTCGAGATTTTGGACGCGCTCTACGCGGAATTGGCCGAGGCCGGTGTGACGATTGCTGCCGGCTCTGACGACGGACCGGCGCCGAGCGACCTGAGCGACGAATGGCTCATTGAAGACGACGAAGAAGTTACGATGAGCGAGGACCAGACATATCTCGACGACATCGCAGATGACAGTGTGCGCCTGTATTTGCGCGAAATCGGTAAAATTCCGCTCTTGAACGCCGAGCAGGAGCTATCGCTCGCCCAACGTGTGGTGGCTGGTGACAAAGAAGCCAAAGACCAGATGGCGGAAGCCAATCTGCGTCTGGTGGTCTCGATTGCCAAGCGCTACGTGGGCCGTGGATTGGATCTGCTTGACCTCATCGAAGAGGGCAACACCGGCCTGCTGCGCGCGGTCGAAAAGTTTGACCCGGACAAGGGTTTCAAATTCAGTACCTACGCGACGTGGTGGATTCGCCAAGCGATTACCCGCGCCATTGCCGACCAGGCACGTACCATCCGTATTCCGGTGCATATGGTGGAGACCATCAACAAATTGCTGCGCACGCAACGACGGCTGACGCAGGAGTTCAACCGCGAGCCGACAAACGCCGAAATCGCCAAGGAGATGGAGATTGATGAGGCAAAGGTAGAGCACATCATGAAGATTAAGCAGGACATTTCCTCGCTTGATGCTTCAATCCGTGATGACGAAGAAGAATCTGTGCTGGCCGACTTTATTGAAGACGAAGATACTATTACTCCAGAGGAATCAGCGACCAGCCAGCTGCTTAAAGAGCAAGTCAAAGACATGCTGGGCGCGCTAACCGAGCGCGAGCAGAAGATACTGAAGCTCCGTTTTGGCCTGGAAGATGGCAAACAGCACACGCTTGAAGAAGTCGGCCAGGAATTTAGCGTGACGCGCGAGCGCATCCGCCAGATAGAGGCCAAGGCGCTGGCCAAGTTGCGCAAGCACAAAGACGCGCGGAAATTGCACGATTACATCAAATAGTATGAGAGAACCGAGATAGGTTCTCTCATCGCGCGGGGTTGTCTTTTGGCAACTCCGGCTATTCTTTCCTGGGAAGCTTAGAAAAGCATCTTCGAAGTAAAATCGAAGATGCTTTTCGGTTTACAGATGGAATCCGGTAGAATGTATCTGTTATGAACGATTCAAACCTATTGCAGCAGGAGCTGGTGCAGAGCCAGGCGTACCGAGACAGTTTCAAGGGCGTGACCGTTTACGGCGTGGCTGGGACGAACGGCAGCGGCAAGGATTTGCTGATGGATCTGCTGATCGAGCATGGTTTTCTCTGCTTTAACACCAGCAACGGCATACGGGAGATTTCTCAGGCGGTGTTTAATTCTATCGACCGTGGCGGCAATGACGCGCCGCTCGGGAAGGTCGGCAACGCGTTCCGCGTGGCGTACCCTGGCGGTATGGTAGAGCTAGGTCTATTCAAATGGTGGACGTGGGTGAGCGTGCTGCCGGAAGATCTCAGACCTAAAGGGTTAGTGGTTGGCAGCATACGCGGTACCGGTGAGGCGCGGCGGCTTAAGGAGTTCGGCGGCAGGCTTATTGTAGTGGATGCTGATCCGCGGGTGCGCTACGAACGCCTTAGAGGGCGAGGTCGCGCAGACGACAACATCACGTTTGAGCAGTTTGCCGAGAAGGAGGCTGCAGATATGGCGGTTGGCCAAACCGATCCCACTAAGTTCGGTATGGCGGCCGTCATTGATGCGGCCGACATTCGTATCGAAAACAACGGCAGGGATATTGACGCCTTCAAGGCGGAAGCTGTTCGAGCCCTTGGGCTTTAATAGTTTATAAAAAGTATAAGGTGGATAAATATTGCGAAAAGCCGGGAGATGTTCTTGGATAGATACACCTCCCGGCTTCGCTGTGGCGGTTGAGTTGGAGCCAGGCTTACTCGCCGGACATGACCTCGCGGAAGATCTCGAGCAAGGTCGTGTTTGTCGGGCTCGCGTAAAGCCGGTCAAGCAAGGCACGGACGGCCTTGAGGTCGAGCGGCTTGGAACCGGTCGGCCGCATGTCGTTGAGCGTCTCCTCGACGGCCTTGACGAGTTGGTTGACCGCTTCGGCCATGGCGTGCGGGAAGTAGTTGATGGGGTCACCCTCGATGCTCGCCGCGTAGCCGATGACCTTGATGGTCGGGTCGATGCTGTGAATCGTCCTTTCGGAGTCACCGAGCATGCGACGACCGTGCACTCGCACCGTGACGACCACCACGGTACCTCCGGAGAGGCCGTAGTTCTCGATCAGGTATTGCGTAGTGCTAATGCTGGTCGGGCGCGGCGGCCCATACGGTCGTTCGACCGCGGGCGCGTTAACGGTGACGATTTCCAGACCACCCGGCAGGCCGAGCGTGATCGACTTGACGGAGCGCGGTGGGACGTCGGGCAGCGGCTTGTCGTCGTAGCAGGGCTCGTACCCGTCAGCCTCGATCTTGATAGCGCCGTTCCAGGCGACGATGATCGAGAGGATGATCAGCTCGAACTCTGTCGCGAATGCACCGTGGAACGGCTCGTGGGCGTTGTCGTTCTGCTGGAGCAGCATCTGCGCCTGGACCCACGGGTGGGTCTTGGTCTCGTTGCTGAGGTCGGCGTATATCTGCTCGACAGAGCCATCGAGCTTGTCGCTGCGCGGTCGCTGGCCAGACAGGGCGAACATCTTGCGGAACCGCACGATGTCGCTGGGCTTTTCGGACTTGTCGAGCCGCGCCTTGAGCATCTTGGCTCGCTCTACCATGGCCTTGTACTTCGCCCCCATGATGAGGAGGTTGTTGTACGTGCCCGGACGGAGCTGAAGGCCTTTGAACCAGCTCATGTCGGTGAGCTGGACCATGAGGTCCGCGATCTGCTTCCTGGTGGCATGGAACGCGGGGTTGAGTGTCCCGTGTTCCTCGCCGGGGATGGTGTTGACTGCGCGGGCTGCGGCGTAGAAGAGGTTAACCCACTCCCAGCCAAAGATGCTCCACATGGCCTTGTACCGGCGGTCCTGCTCGGCTACGTATGCAACGCTGGCGTACGTTCTACTTGCGAAGTGTCGCTGCTGGGCGACTTCCGCTGCTGACATGAATGAACTCCTTGCGCTCTGATAGAAGAACCCCTGATGGTCTCCTACATGATGCCAAAGCATAGATACTTTACACTAAAATACTTATACATGCAAACTCACCACCTCCGTTATGAGGCGTTTTGCAGGTGGGCACGAACCTTGGCGGCACCATGTTTGCGGACGAGTTCGGCATGGCTAGTGGCTTTGGTGTGCAAGTGGAACAGGCGAACGGCGGTGTAGAGGCCACAGGCGAGCAGAGCGGTGAGCCAATCCCAGCCGTTCAAGGCGGCGCTGCCGAGGTAAGGCTGTACGACAGGGTTATAAACTATATTAAGTATACAAAATACGGATATTGCAAATGCGGCCAGCAGCTTCTTGTTGCTCCAGAGGTAGCGGCTGAAGAGTTGGTTCTGGCTACGTACTAGCAGCAGATTCATAAATTGGCATAATACCAGCGTGACATAGGTGAGGACGCTAGCTTGCAGGTACGGGCCGAGGCCGGTTGCTAGGTGCTCGGCGCTGATGTGGTGCCGCTGAAAATAAAAGAGGTAGTTGGCATATGCGAGCGAGGCGGCCAGTAAGCCGAAGCCAATAAATTCTAGTACCGTTTTGCGGTTCAAGATGTGGTCGCGCGGATCGCGCGGACGGTCGTGCATGAGACGGTGCTGGGCCGGATCCCAGCCAAGCGCGGTGATAGGAAAAAGCTGTGCCACGATGTCGATAGCCAGAATCTGGATGGCGGTAATGGCGGCCGGGATATGCCAAATGGCAGCCGCGGCTAAGCTAATAAGCACCGTTATGAGCTCACTCATGTTGTCGGTCAGCGCGCAGCGCGCCGCCTTTTTGATGTTTTGGAACGTTAGCCTTCCCTGTTCTATTGCGTCTACAAGCGTCGCGAAGCTGTCGTCGAGCAGAACAATTTCGGCGGCGTCTTTCGCGACGTCGGTGCCGGTAAGACCCATGGCGACCCCGATATCGGCGCGTTTGAGCGCTGGCGCGTCATTTATGCCGTCGCCGGTGACGGCTACGACGTGATGGGCGGAGCGGGCCAGCTCCACAATGCGCAGCTTGTCTTCGGGGCTGACGCGGCTGAAGACGGCGCCGCCGCGCAACAGCAATTCAAGTACCTGGGCGTCCGCCATATTGGGAAGATCTTCGCCCAGCACTATTGTAATGCTGTCGTCGCCAAGGCCGGCCTTTTCGGCAATGGCTTTGGCGGTCGCGGGATAGTCGCCGGTGATAACGCTGACCCTTACGTGCGCGGCTTGGGCTGCCTGCATGGCGTCGGGAACTTGCTCGCGCAAGGGGTCAACCATGCTTACAATTCCTAAGAAAATGAGCTTTTGTTCGGTGTCTTCCAGATGGTGTTTGGCCGGGTCGAAGCTTTTGGGTAATACGCGATAGGCAAATGCTAAGTTGCGTTCTGCGCTCTCGGCGTGCTGTTCGTTGTAACTGAGGAAGAACTTGCGGTCGGCCTGGCTCAGCGGGCGGGTATGGCCGTGATCCCACAGCTCGGTGGATTGCTGGAGGACGCTCTCGGGAGCGCCTTTGACGAAGGCGTAGAGTCGGCTGTTTACTTCGCGTACAGAAGTCATGCGTTTACGGGCGCTGTCGAAGGCGTACTCTTTGTACTCCGGGAAGCGCTCATTTAGCTGATTGGGCTCCAGGCCGGCTTTGCGGGCCAGTGTAACGAGCGCACCTTCGGTGGGATCACCGACGACGTACCAGGTGGCGTGCTCGCTATCCGGTGGATTGACAAGCGCGTTGTTGGCGAGGGCGCCAGTTTCAAAAAACAGATGGAGGTCTTTGAGCTTGCGGCCACCGAGCGGCTTGCCTTTTACGTCGCACACTGCCCCGTTCATTTCGTAGCCGGTGCCGCTGACAGTGTAGGTGGTACGGCCGATGAGCGCGTGCGTAACGGTCATTTCGTTTTTGGTGAGCGTGCCCGTTTTGTCGGTAGCGATAATATCGGTGGCGCCGAGTGTTTCGACAGCCGACAATTTTTTAACCAGCGCTTTGGCACGGGCCATGCGGCTGGCAGTCTGGGCGAGGGTGATGTTAACTTCGGCGACCAGGCCGTTCGGTATCATGGCTGCGGCTACTGATATAGCAAAGAGTAGGGAGGTTTTGAGGCCGACGTCTCCCCGTAGTTCGAACAGCGTGAGAATGGCCGCCAGCAGCAGGGTGCCCTGGGTGATGCGTATGGCCAGATTGTTCATCTCACGTTGGAGTGGCGAAGCATCGGTGTGGGTGGCGGTGCTTAGGGAAGCGATGCGGCCGAGCTCGGTGTGCATGCCAGTGCCGACTACGACTGCACTGCCGCTGCCAGTCGCGACCGTAGTACCCATGTAGATCATGTTGTGGCGGGAGCCTACAGGTATATCGGCTGCAATTGCGTGCACGAATTTGCGGGTAGGCTCACTTTCGCCGGTGAGGGCGAAATCGTTGGTGGCGAGTTCGTCCTCGGCTAGCACACGGGCGTCGGCCGGGACGCTGTCGCCGGCTTCCAGATAAACCACATCGCCCGGCACCAGTTCGGCGCTGGCAATCTGCTGCACCGTGCCGCGGCGTAGTACTTTCGCCTGCGGCACTACGAGTCGGCTGAGGCTGTCGAGCAAGCTCTCGGCCTTGTACTCCTGAAAGAAGCCGACCACAGTGTTGGTGAGAGCGATAAACGTTATAATGGCGGCGGTTTTGTCATCCTGTAGGTAAGCCGCGATTCCGGCGCTAATTAGCAGGATGATTACCAACAGGTTTTTAAATTGGCGTAAGAATAGCCAGCCGATGGGTGTACGGTGCTTTTGGGCGAGCTGGTTGACGCCAATATGCCGCAAGCGGTCGGCCGCCTCAGCTCGGGTGAGACCCTGAGGGGAGCTACGCAGGTCTGCCAGAACCTCTTCGCCGCTCAGGCGATAGTTTGGAAGTTTTTGCCCATCCATTTATCTCAAATTATACCTTGGAACAGTCTAATTTGCTTACGGTATACTATAAGCATGACAAAGGGACTGCGCGGTAAGCTATTTAGGCCGGGGCTGATCATAGCTGTGCTGCTTGCCTTGGTGTCACTTTCGGGAACTGCGGCGGCGGCGCCGTTTGGATCGGGTAGCTTTGGGTCCGACATACCGTTCGGCTCGACAACAGGCCTAGGGATTACACTAGGAGGCGACATTAACCTGAATCTGTCACTCAGCGGCAGCGACCTGACGGGTACGGGCAACACTACTGTTACCGTTACAACTACCGACCCAGAAGGCTATGGGCTGTATATGTATGCTAACGGCAGTAGTGATATGGTGGGTGACGGCGCTACCATCCCCGCGAGCACGAATGGCTCGGCTGCGTCGCTGACGGACAACACGTGGGGGTACAATACCGACGGATCCAGCACAGATTTCTTGGGTCTGAGTACACTGCCGACGCTTATAAAACAAAGCAGCGGCCCGCAAACCTCGGGTGAAGGTACCACGGTGACGTTCGGCGTCCTGGCTGATTCGACTAAGCCAGCGGGCGACTACAAGGTGGATATAATTTACACTGCTGTAGCACTCAACTAGGCTTGGGTGACTTGAGCTCGCCAACTTTCTTTTTTTTGGATAGCAACCTTGGCAGCAGAATTGCTATGACCAGTAGCAGGGACAGGAACCAGGGCGGTACAAACACTACCCAGGCGTGTTCGAGGATGTTCCAGTCGCCACTGGTCGTGTAGCCGTACTCAGCACGGTATACACCCGGCAGCAGGGGCGTGGGTATAGCGCCGGTTAGTGTACGCGGTTTGTCGGGGATAAGTATGTGCGCGTCACCCTTTTGTTCCGGCTTGGTTAAGAGGCCTACAAGACGGCCGTGTACTTGTACGTTAGTATAGACGTTGCCGATATTTTCCGGCGCCAGCTTAAACGTAAAGGCGTTGCCCCACGCGAACCGTTGGATGCTGCCGCTCTTTAGTACGCTGCTGGTGAGTAGCTGGCCGTTGACGGTCAGGTAGAGCAAGTCGGCCGCCTGAATAGTACTACTGACGCCGCCGTCCGAAGTAGTAGCGCTGGCCAGCAGGGTGTAGTATCGGCCGCCTGGGGCGGCACGAGACGGCACGGTTATGGTATAAGCGACTTTCATGGCCTGTTTGGCGGGCAGCATAGTGGCAGTAGTGTCTAAGGTGAGCCAATCATTGGGTGGTGGGGTGAATTCGTAGGTGTAGCTGTAGTCGGCTACCGAAAACTGCTTGATACTGAACGAGAGCGGTAATGGCTGGTCGGTCAGATTAGTAACCGTGAACGAACTCTGCAGGCTTTTGCCGGCGTCCACATACAGAAATTGCTGGGTTGGGGCTATGAGTAAACCCTTCTCAGGGGTGACAGCATGGGCGGTCGGGATAAATAGCGATGCTAGTGTTACAAACACAACCACTCGTCTCAACAGGTGCATGATTCCATTATGACAGATTAGGGATGTGTGACGCTGCTCAGTATAAACCAATTACTGCCGTTGCTGACCACTTCGACCACGTCGTATTGCTTACCGAGCGCATAGCTAGTGGCGCCGTCGATGGTGTCGCTGCTGGTGCGGCCAATGGTGACGGTGTTAATGGATAGGGTATCATCATCAATGCGCTTGATATAAAATCGATGGCCGCCGAAACTGCTGGCGGCAGGCAGGGTGATGGTGATATTGCTGCTAGAAGCATCGGCGAGCATAACGGTATCAGTTTGGGTCAGGGTGTAGCTGCTGGTCTGCGTACTGCAGCCGAAGTTCATAGAGTTGCCCCAGGCCGGCTGGCCACTCGCTACCTGCAGGGTTTGGCCGCTGGATCCTATGCCGAGGCGCACAAAGTTACCAGAACTATCTCGGTAGTATGTGTCGCCGGTGGCGCCAGAACTGTCATCGTAAATGGCGACCTTCTTGCGTGTCGTGCTCGGAGTGAAATAGAGGTCGCTGCTGTTGAACTCAACCGAGCCGGAAGCAGGGGTAGTTAGCAATGATCCGCTCGAGAAGGTGAGCGGAGCGGCCGAGGTGGTGCCCGGTCGGATAGTGACGTTCTGGTGTCCACCGTTATCGGGGTTGTCGGTATCGTCGTTATAATGTTCCTTCATGAGGAACTGGCGAATAATGTCGCCCCAGGTACCGTCGTCCTGGCCAACTATCGGGAGGCGCTGTGGAACTGCCATGGCTTACTTCCCAAACCTCCGCGTGCCGAAGCTGTCTGTTGCGCCATTGCCCAGAGGCTGTAAGAGGGAGCCATGCACGCCGTGTTTGTCGCTGCCGAGTAGTTGCAAGAAGTTATGCAAACCAAACAACATCAGCAGCGCGATGCCGATATACTGAATAAACTGTTTACGAGTTACCTCGGTGTTGAGTTTCTCGCGCAGATTCCCACGCATGTTTGTTTGCTTTCACTTTTAGTTTAAGTTTTAGCGGTTTATTTTCGCCTAAAATCTCAAACATTTGTTTTGCTTCTCACATACAAGTAAGCGTAAGCACATTATAACACATGCCGTAAAGACTGTTTTAAAATCCTATTTGGCAATTTTGAGCGTTACTACTCGTCTTTACTGTCGGCGGCAGACCCTTCTGACGGTTTTTTAGTCTGCTTTTTGACAGGGCCCCGGCCACGTCGCCGCACCAGTTTGTAGATGAAGCGGCCAATCATGAAGAGGGCGAAGAGTACCAACAGGACAACCAACAGCAATACCAGTAAGATTTTCCAGGGTATAACCCAAAACGACACAGTGCCAACAACTGGAACGTCACGTCCATTTTCGTTATAAACTGCCACGAGGCTGGCGGTGTAGCGGCCAATGCGCAGGCGCGATAAGTTTGCCCCGCTCCAACTAAGTTTCTTAGTGGTTTTACCATTGCTATCAGTAGTGACATTGTAGTGCGGGAAACCATCGTTCCAGGTGGCGGATATAGTGCGTGTAGTGCCAGGCAGTATGTAGCTGCCCTTGGGGTTAACGACTAGGGTGCTCAAAGGTGTACTATTCTTAGTGCTGCGCTGGATAAAAATATTGCCGGCCGGTTGAGCGATGGTATTGCCCGCGTTACGAAAGCGGATCGAAAGGTTGGCTGGCAAATATTCGTAAACTTTTTTGTCTGTTTTGAACTCGTCCACGTCAAGCTGCGCCTTGGCGCCCGGTCTGTCTACATTTATCAGCGTAAAAACTGCCACCGACCCATTGATTGCGTGGCCAGAACTGGGGGCGCCAACTACCTTCTGCCGGCTAATCTGGATAGCGAAGCTGTAGCTGAACCCCGCGGCGGCCGGAGCCTTGAGGGTGATGTTCTCGGTATACCATTCACCCGGCTTGATAGTAAAGGTGGAATTGGCAAAACTGGCCCAGTTATCGATGTCAGGTGGGGGAGTGTCTTGAAGCTTTATACTGGTGCTGTCGCTGCTGATTTTGAAGGCGCGAGGCTCTATTTTGAGATCTTCGGTGCCGGTGCCGACATTGCGAATCTTGAGCTGTACCGTGGTTTTTACGCCTGGCTTTATGGTGGTAACGAGCGGCGAAGGGGTGATTTGCAGATTGAAAGTGCCAGACGTGTCAGTACCGCCGCCAAAGCTAATGGCATGCGCCGCTGCAGGCAGTAACAGCAGTACCCCCAGGGAACTGAACCCCAGCCAGGCGCGCCACTTATGCACCCTTTTTCTCCGCTTCCGTTTTCTTTTGGGCGGCCGCTTGTGCCGCCAGAGCTCGTTTAACCGCCTTTTCAGTGCGTCTCTTGCCTCGCCAGCGTACGAACCAGACCAGTAAGGCAATAACGAGTAGAGCGCCTATTATGGCGCGCCACGGTATGATCCAGAAGGTTACGGTGCCCTGGACAGGTACATCACGACCATTGTCGTTGTATACGGCCACGAGGCTCGCGGTATATTTGCCGATACGGAATTGGGCGAACTTCTGCCAGTCAACCACCAGGTGCTTCGTTACACTTCCATTGGAGTTAGTAGTGGACTGATACGTTGCAAAGCCGCTATTCCAGGTGGCGCTCATGCTGCGCTGAGTACCGGGCAATATGTAGCTGTCTTTGGCGTTGACCGCCAGTGTGGCCATCGGTGTTTTAGCGGTCACTCCGCGTTGCACAAAGATATTGCCAGAAGGCTGCAAAATGGTATTGCCGGTGTTGTTGAACCGTACAGCGAGAGTTACGGGCGGATATTCATACAGTTTCTTGTCTGCGGTAAAGTTCACTACTTTTAGCTCGCTCTTGGCGTCTGGCCGATCCACGTTAAGGAGTGCGAACACTGCTACGGATCCGTTGATAGCATGACCAGCTGTGGGGGCCTGCAATATCTTTTGCCGGCTGATCTCCAGCGCGAAGCTGTAGCTGAAGCCGGCTGTCTTAGGAATATTTACGGCTATTTGTTCAGTAAACCACTGACCGGGCTGAATGGTAAAGGTAGGTGCTGCAAAGGTAAGCCAGCTGGCAATCTGGGGTGGGGTCTTGTCGTCCAGTTGTACTTTGCCAGTAGCGCTATCGTACCTGAAGCTGCGCGGTACGATCTTCAAGTTCTCGGTGCCGGTGCCGACATTGCGAATCTTGAGCTGCAGGGTAGTCTTAGTACCGGGCTTGACGGTTTCAACAAGCGGCGAAGGGGTGACCTGTAGATTGAATGTGCCGACCGGGGCGCTGTTGGCCGCATGAGCGATTGCACTTAAGCTACTCAGAATCAGCCCCACCACAATCAGCGTAGCCGTCGTTACCTTCCACTGCTTCATTACACCCCAGTATAACAAAACTACGACCGTAAAATGTCGTAGTTTTGTATTATATGCAATTCGCTTTTAGAACAGGGCGGCCGCGACGTAGTTCTGGGTGTCAGAATAGTCGGTTGCAGCAGGGGTGGTTGCTTTAATGACCGCGTTGTTTATCAGCGTGACTACGCCGGTGTCGGTGGTACCGTTTGAAGTTGCGATTGTCTGCAGTGAAGTGGTAAGGCCGGTGCCGGTGAAGTTAGGGGTTGTATCGTCCCAACCGGCGACTATGCTGATGGTTCCGGCGCCGCCAACCTGAGTCTTGCTGAACACGCCAGTGTTATAGAACTCTTGGCCGGTTGCCAGTGTGCCGGTATGAGAGGCGATGGTGTAGTTAGCCTGTGTGGATTTAAGGCCGGTGTTGTTGTCGTTACCCCACAGCTGCCAGCCGTTCTTGGCATTCGTGTTGATAGTTACCGCTGGCTTGGTGCCTGAGGACGATACGGGGTTCAGCGTGTTAATTGTACCCAGCGCATCACTGTTAACGTTCATGCTCATCTGGAAGAGCGGTGGCACGGTCGCGGTTACTACTACGGTGTTGTCGGTAAGTGTGGCAGTCGCATACGGAGATGAGTCCAGGGGGGTATTACCGGCTAGTTGGGTGGTAACGCTACCAAGTTCGCTGTTACCGTTTGTTACTGGCTCAGTGACAGAAGTAGTACCAGTCCAGTTGAAGCAGTAAAGAGTACCGACCGTTAAGTCGCCAGCGGTGAAGGTTACAGTTTGACTTGATACAGTCGGCGCTGGAGTGGTGGTGATACCGGGCCAAGCTATTGCGCCAGTAGGCCAAGCGAGGTTGGTCGTGTTAACTGCCCAAGTTCCAGCAGCTCCTACAGTGAACCCAGTAGGAAATGTTATGGCCACGAAAGCTTCGGTACCTGCTGTTGCGGGTTTAGCGCATATGGTACCGGTTGTGCCGGCACTGACTTTCATGTTGTCAAAACGTACCTCTACGTTACTGAGGTTACTAGCGTGGGCAAGGCTGGCAAAGCCAAGACTCAGGATTGAGCTACTCGCCAGCACGCTTGCAGAAGCTATTCGTAATAATTTTTTGCCTTTTGGTAGATTCATACTGTTATTTTTCCTAATATTTATAGTTTCTGAGAGTCAGTGTACATAATTTTCTAAGCACAAGCAATATGTGGTTGCTTGGTTGTGGATAACTCTACATTCAACAAGCCGCCACCCTTACAACTACTTCCATTTCCAGGAGCTCACGAGCTGCGCAAAGCTGGTATTGAGCTGACTCAGGTTAGCGCCTACACCGCCGGTCAGGGCGATGGTGGCGCAGGAGCCGTTACGCGGCCAAAATACTACGTAGGCAGCCGAAGAATATGGGTTGTTAAGGTCACGGAAGGCGACGCTGCCCGATGGTGCGCCCGGCACACTATACGGTGTATAGTTGCTGGTTTGCGTGGCACGCAGCTGGTAGCCTGAGACGCTATCGAGCCTACCATCCAGCATGGTGCCGTAACTTATAGTTAGCTCCATTTGGATGCCGCCACTGGTAGCGGCATCTACACTGTATTCTTCGGTCGGATTTTGTGAGCCGTTTTGCTGGCTTCTTATACTAAAGCCGGCCGGCAGTGTGGCAGCAAAGAAGTTATTGGTAACGTCTATCGGCTGCGCTGCCACGGCGGCGTTACCTTTGGGTTGGCCGACGCTTACGGTCCCGGTAGAGTCGCTATTCATCCAGCTGCGCAGCGTCATAGCGGTAGGCACGGCTACTACTATGAATATAGCCACGCTGATGAGCCAGACTTTAGCGCGCTTGCTCATTTGCGCCTCCGCGCGGCTTTAGTCCTAACGGCCGTCCTATGTCCGCGAGTCGGCACTTTTGCGAAAGCAAACTCGTGGTGATTTCGTACCCACAGGTAGCCAAAAGCTGCCAGAGCAAATAGGTACGCGCCGTAGAGACCCACGAGCTGGTAGCCTCCGAACTGCTGGCCGAAGATTGAAGCAGGTGGGGTGGTAGTGGTGCCCGCGCCGACCGTTGGCGACACATAGGGCGTTACGGCGGCGTACTGTCGCGTCAGGCTCTGGCCGTTCGCGTCACTGACGTTGAAAGTTATAGTATGTGGCTGCATGCTGGAGTAGCGGTGGGTGAAGTCTAGGTGACCGCTCCGGGTAACAGTATAGACATTAGAGCCGTCATCGCCCCAGTCGATATGTACGTGGTAGGTAAGTACGCCGCCGGTAATACTGCCGCTCCAGACGGCCGGTGCTTGCGGTCCAAAGACCACAAACGGTTTGTCGATGGTGATATTGAGCAGGGCGCTACCGGAGCCTGCCCCCACGCCTGTGCCGTAGTTTGTGTCACTGGAATTACTGCCGGCGCCATTATAGTAGCTGCCGGGACTGCTAGAGCTGCCGCCGGCACCCCCAGATCCGCCGGTAGTGCCCGAACTGCTGCCCCCGTTGCCGCCCGGCGGAGTGGTATCAGAGCCTGATGGAGCGTTGTAGGTGATAGTTATAGTGTTGCTACTCTGCCCCGCGTCATAGGTGATGGTGTACACGCGGGCTACGAGCGCATTACTCCCCGGCACTAATGGTATGGATACGTCAAACGTATGGTCGCTGTCGCACGGGGCCGATCCTGCCATGGTACCGTTGTCAAAAATGGCGACAATGACATTGGGTGTGATAACGGGGCAGGTGCCGCTGACGGTTGTGTGCGCCTGGGTAGTTACGTCTCCGTCGATCGGGTCGGTAATGATGGGTGGGTCAGCAGGTATTGGTGCCGGCACGGTGAGCGATACGTTGATCATCGAATCGGCCGTAGCGTGTGCCACCATGTTAAGCCCTACAATAAATGCGCCGGCTACCACTAGCACGACCGCTAGGCCGCGGTAGCTGGTGTGTTTGTGGTGCAGCAGCCGACCGGTGTGGTGATGTTGCTGCAAGTGCAGGGTTTTATGAATCGTGCGCATGTTTTTATATCGCTAAACTGCTTATAGTATACCCTAATTCAGGGGTGGTGCCTAAGAGTCTGGCTACAGCGCAACGTGTTTGGCTGAATGTCGAGCCTCAAGCCAAATGATAGTGGCGACACACATCACGGTGATGTAGAGCCCGTAGAGGCCGGCCATAGTACGGCTGCCATAGAGCGGCGGAGCTTGAGCCGGCTGGCGCGGTGCGGCGATGGTAAATGCGGCATTGGCATACTGCATGACGGTGCTGTTGCCGGCCGCGTCGCTGACAGCCAGCAATATATTGTGTGAAGCCAACTGGGAGTAGGTGTGGCTAAAACTCTGCGCACCGGGCTTGATAGCGCCGTTGTGTTGGGCACCGTCGCCCCAATCGATATGGACGAATAGCGGACTCGTGCCGGTGGAACTGACGCTGCCGCTCCAGCTGGCAGTTTTGTCGTCACCGAGGAACGTAGAGGGCGAGTCGGCCGCTACGCTGATAACGGGCGCGCCTGTTTGTGCTGTGTTTGTTATAGCGAGCGGACGACTGCTTGGGCCATTCTGTCCGGTAATAGTCGTGCTGCCGGCTACGATTTGGTGTTTGCCGCCAGCTAGCGTAATGGGGACTGCAAAGTCATTGGTCGGGTCGCAGGCGCCCGTACCTGTCAGCACGCCGTCTACCGTTATATCTATAACTACTTGCGGAGCGACTAGCGGACAGCTGCCGGTTACAAGTACGCTCGACTGATTTACCACAGCACTCACACCCGGTGTCGCGATAATTGGCGCCATGCTCGGCACAGGCACATTTACCACGGCGGCCACCCCGAATGAATCGGCGGCAGCACGGTTGACCGCTCCTAGCCCCACTATCAGCAATCCAGCTAGTCCAAGCACCACGGCCAGTGCTCGGTAGCTGGTGTGATGATGGTGCAACAACCGTCCGGTATGTCGGCGGTGCTGGAGGTGAAGGGTTTGATGCAGGCTACGCATGATGCTTATGGCTTA
This sequence comes from Candidatus Saccharimonadota bacterium, assembly GCA_025928155.1. Classification (GTDB taxonomy): domain Bacteria; phylum Patescibacteriota; class Saccharimonadia; order Saccharimonadales; family UBA4665; genus JAJZCD01. The sequence goes on along the minus strand of JAICKC010000017.1, from coordinate 18,069 downwards.
CCATATGATACCGTATGCAACCATCGGCGTTAATGGGATATACTCTTTGATATGAGTACAGAGGTTGGCGAAAAGAAGCGACGGCTAGTGATTATCGACGGCAAAAGCGTGTTCTACCGCGGATACTACGCCATGCCCAATCTCAGCACCAAAGACGGCACACCTACCGGCGGCGTATACGGATTTGCGGTGCTGGCACTGCAGGTGATCAAGCAACTCAAACCCGACTATGTGGCGGTGGCGTGGGACAAGCCTAAAACCAACATCCGCAGGCGACTCGAAATGTACCCGGAATACAAGGCTGGTCGCAAACCGCCGCCCCCCGATTTTTACGAACAGATTCCGGTGCTGCACGAGCTGCTGCAGGCGCTCGGCTGGCCGCTATATGAGCTGGACGATTACGAAGCTGACGACATTATGGGTACGATGGCACGCGAGGCGACTGCAGAGGGCATCGAAACGCTGCTGGTGACGAGCGATCTGGATCTACTGCAGGTGATAGATGAGCACGTGCACGTATTTGCCCTGAAGCACGGCCTGAGTAACATTGAGCTGTATTCGCCGAAAAGCTTTGAGGCCAAGTATGGTCTGAAAGTCGCGCAATTTCTCGACCTGAAAGCCTTGAAGGGCGATAGTTCCGATAACATTCCCGGCGTGCCGGGCATTGGTGAAAAAACCGCCGTCCAGTTATTGCAGGAATACAAGACACTCGACGGCGTGTACGAAAATGTCGAACTGACTAAGAAGTCGCTGCACGATAAGCTGGTGGCCGGCAAAGACTCGGCATACCTCAGTAAAAAGCTGGCGGCGATATGGACAGATGCGCCCGTCGTACTTGACCTGGACGCGGTGGACATGAACAGCAATATCCAGCCGGAAAAGTTGCTTGAACTGCTGCAGAAGCTGGAGTTCCGCACTCTGGCGCACCAGCTGCCGGAGGTAGTACAGGTGGCCTTAGCGGATCATCAGGTGGCGGCCGGCGGGCAAACCCTGCAAGTGGGCAAAAACACTATTATTGATAGCGATGAACAGGCTGCGGCACTTAAGCTCGACGACTCCGAATTCTTTTACATACATTCCCGCTCGGCAGGTAAACATGGCCGTGATCCGCAAGTGCTGATTATGAGTCTGAACGGCCGCGATACGTACACGTTGGATTTACGAAAGCTCAACCTGGCGGCCATTGCTGCAGAATTCCGTGGCGTACGCCCACTCGTCGGTTACGATGTGAAATCCACGCTCAAAGTCCTGCTGGAACTCGGGGTAACTGATTTGCCGCAAGTGGGGCACGATGTGCTCATCGGTGCGTTCGTCGTCAATAGTCTGCGGCGCGAGCAAACCCTCACCGAGCTGGCTGAAGCGGATCTGCATTACGAGGGCGAAGGCTTTGAAGATCTCGACACCGACGCAGTAATTACGCGCGCCCCGGAAATCATCGCCGCCATTCATGCGTTGCACGAACAGCAGCGCAAAGAACTGGCGAGCATCCCCAAGCTGCCGGAATTAGTTCAGGATGTAGAGTGGCCGGTTGACCCGGTGCTGGCGCGCATGGAATGGCGTGGCATCCAACTCGACACCGACTATCTCAAGAAGTTTTCGGTCGAGATTGACAACGCCATTTCCGACCTGGAGCAGGAGATTTACGGCCATGCCAGCAAAGAGTTCAATATCGCCAGCCCTGTTCAATTGACAGATGTGCTTTTTACAACCTTACAATTACCAACACAATTCATCAAAAAGGGCAAAAACGGCTACAGCACCGCGGCTAGCGAACTCGATAAACTGCGTGCGGCACACCCCATCATCAACCTCATCACGCAGTACCGTGAAGTTACCAAGCTCAAAAATACCTACGTGGATACGCTGCCGAAACAGGTGGACGGCCACAGCCGTGTGCATACCACGTTTGCACTCACGGTCGCGCAGACCGGGCGCCTCAGTAGTAACGATCCGAACTTGCAGAATATTCCGGTGCGTACGGAGCTTGGCAAGCATATTCGCACGGCGTTCGTGGCCGGCAAGGGCCGGAAGTTTGTAAGCGCCGATTACAGCCAGTTTGAGCTACGCCTCAGTGCGGCTATGAGTGGCGACGAGGAACTCATCGACATGTTCAACCGCGGTGCCGATATCCATACCATGACGGCGGCGCAGATTTACGGCCGCGATCCCGAGGATGTTACCAAGCAGATGCGCTCAGCCGCCAAGGCGGTCAGCTTCGGCATTTTGTATGGTATGAGCCCGCACGGGCTGAGCATTGCCACGGGTATGACTTTTGAGCAGGCCGCCAAATTTATCAAGCAGTACACCGCAGTTCGCGGGCCGCTTATGGCCTATCTGGAAGGTCTCAAGGAACGCGCCCGCAAAGACGGCTATGTAGAAACGCTGTTCGGTCGCCGCCGGCCCATGCCCGATATCCACTCCACTAACTTCGCTGTGCGCAGTGCCGCCGAACGTGCCGCCATGAACATGCCTGTCCAGGGTACAGAGGCCGACCTGATGAAGCTCGCTATGGTAGCGGTCGACAAAGAGCTGGCGCAGTTCCATAATGCCTGGCAGCTGCTGCAAATTCACGACTCCATCCTGGTTGAGTGCGACGAAGCTGACGCCGACAACATCGCCGCCATGCTCAAGAAGAGCATGGAAGCCATTTATCCTCAACTGGCAGTCAAGCTTATCGTTGACACGACCACAGGCCAGAACTGGGGTGAGTTGTAGGCGTGAGGCGGAATCTCGGCAAGCAGATAGAGCGTGCCATAGACCTGCTGGCCACCGTCAAGTACGCGGCGATGGCCACCGTGAACGAAGACGGATCACCGCATAACACGCCGTATTTTTTCATGTGCAGCGCCGACCTCAAACGTTTGTATTGGGGCTCGCACCCGCAGTCGGAACATAGCAAAAACATAGTGCGCACAGGGCAGATTTTCGTGGTTTTGTATGACGCGTTTGAACGCGGCGGGCTGTTTATCCGTGCCGATAGTGCGCATATCGCAGAGGGCGCTGAGCTGGACGAAGCGCTTACCGAACACAACCGGCGGCGGGTGCTACAGGGCAGCGGCCTACTGCCGCGCGAATACTACCTGGGCGAGAGCTCACAGCGTATGTGGGTCTCCACCGCGCGTCAGTTCTGGGTGAACGGTACGGAGCGTGACGCAGATGGCTTCATCGTCCGCGATATCCGCACCGAAATCAGGCGGGAAGATTTGCTTGAAGATGCCTGAAGAGCTAACTTGCAGGTAAGGTATGAAGAATACTTAGGAGGAGATTGCAGATGAGCAAGGAGTGGATAGACATACATCAAAACGTGTACGCGGCAAGTGACTGGATCGACAAACCGTCGATCTTTGCGGAAACCGCGGTCACATACTTTCCGAAGTCTGGTAAGGTGCTTGAGTTGGGAGCCGGCCAGGGCCAGGATAGCCGGTTCTTTGCGGAACGCGGCTATGAGGTGGTGAGTACTGACCTTGAGCGGTCGGCTCTGGACTTAAGCGAGCAGAAACTGTCACCGGGCTTAGCCTCTAAGATTACACTGCGACAAGTTGATTTGCGCGAAAACCTGCCGTTTAACGATGCGTCGTTTGATATAGTGTATGCGCATCTGTCACTGCATTACTTTGACGCTGAGGTGACCGGGCGCGTTTTCGGTGAAATCCGTAGAGTGTTGAGGCCGGGTGGCGTATTGGCATTTTTTGCAAATTCCACGAGTGACCCGGAGTACGGCACCGGTGAGCAGCTTGAACCGGATTATTTTCGTATCGGCAGTATGGCCAAGCGCTATTTTTCAGTACGGACGGCGGGTGAGTTTGCCGCCAACTTCGACACTAAGCTACTGGATGACCAGGGCGAGACCTATAAAGACGCCGCCAAGGATGTCCATAACCTCATCCGTTTCGTCGGTATCAAACCAGAGTAGGTTCACCGTATGCACGATGGGCTGAAGTCAGAAGTAGTAGCGTACATTGCGCCCAAGGCGGTTATCGTGAATGCCAAAGGCCAGGTGCTCATCCTGCGGGAGGCGCCGGCGGCAACACATTCGGGCAATACCAAAAGCGGGCGCTACCAACTACCTGGCGGCAAACTGGAGCCCGGCGAAACGTTTGAGGGCTGCCTGAAGCGCGAGGTGTTGGAAGAAACGGGCCTAGGTATTGAACTGGGAAAACCGCTGCTGGTAGGCGAGTGGCATCCGGTAGTGCGAGGGATACAGCAGCAAATTATTGGCGTATTTGTTGCGGCCAGGCCAACTTCCGAGGCTGTCCGCCTCAGCGAGGAGCACGACGCCTACCTTTGGATTGATCCGGCGAAGCGCGCCGAGTACGACATCATCCCGCCTGACTGCGACGCCGTCGACGTGTGCGCTACTCTACGCGTGACGTATCGAGGCGGTAATCCGGACGCTTCAGCTTCGTTTGACGGTGGCCACTAATCCAGTCACAGACCTCAACCAGACTAGGGGTGTAATCTGGCGTATCGGTATCAACCACCAGCGTTGGATAGGGAAGATCAAGCGGCGCGGCGGTCATCGTATCTACCCACGCCATATGGTCCAGGTATGTCTGGTCTGACTTGAGGTCTAGGCCATGGATTTGCCGCTCACGCTCAAACAACCGCTCCCGGGCTGAACGGGATTGACAATGGATCACTAAGATATCGGCGACCTGTGTAATTGGCGTCAACTGCTCCGCGGCTTTATCTCGGTACAATGTGCCATCTGCCACTAGGCTGATCCCCAGGCCTGCCAGGCGTTCGATTGCTGCAAAATATACTGGTACGATCGTTTTTGATCGTTCACCTCGTGCCCCGGCAGTGTATTCAATGCCGTGCTTCATGGCATCGCGTTCAAAATGGTAGAGGCCAAACTCGCGTGCCAGCTTATCTGCCAGCACTGATTTGCCCAAACCCGGTTGTCCACTCATGAATACTGCCAGCGCTCTCGGGTGCGTAGTGGCTGAAGTTTGTGCGTCTTTCATGGCTTCTTACTATAGCCCCTATACGACCGTGCCGGTATTGGCGTCAACTGTGACACGTTGGCCGTTTTTGAGCACCTGCGTGGCATTGCCGGTGCCAACTATGCAAGGTACCTTCAGCTCGCGGGCGACAATAGCGGCGTGGGACAAGATGCCGCCCTGGTCGGTCACGATGGCTGCAGCTTTCTGCATGAGCGGTACGTATTGTGGGGTAGTAACGTGACAAACGAGTACTGAGCCGTCAGGAAACTCCAACTTAGGATTTTTGAGCTGCTCGGGTGTGACCAATATAACCACGCCTTCTGCTTTGCCCGGCGAGCCGGTTTGTCCATGGACGAGCGCGGTGTCGGCTGAAGCGTTGCTATGAATATTAGCACCAGCATACATTTTGCCAAGAGTGGGGCTATAATCGAGGAACCATGTGCCGAAATCCTCAGAGTCTACTGTTTCAAAGTAGCCCTCGAGGTAGTTATGAGCGAACGTGCCGCCCAGTTGTTCTGTGATTTCAGCGCGCTGTTTGGCATTGGCTACGCGCAGGTATTGAGCCAGTATCTGGGCATGGACGAGCGCTTCATCATTAGCGGGTTCTATGCTCCAGGTTTTGAAATCATAACGGAATACTTTGGGAGTGTCGGTTTCGTGGAAACCCTGAGTGAGCTGGAAGTGCTTACCATAGATAATCTCACCCACTATGCCCTGTTTGTTCACAATAAATACTGTGGCCCAGCGCGACACCTTTTCCTGGCCAAGGAAGTCAACTCGGTATTCTTCGGGTTTAATGTTCTGTGTTTTGAACCATTCGTATGCGTCGGCCACCGTCTTACCACGCATACGGAGTTTGGGCAGTTTTTCTTTCTGAGGAATGAGCCGCAACGCACACAAGTTATCGCCATGCTCAACCAGGTACTTTTTAAACCCTGGACTTGGCATGGCTAGCTCGATCGCTGTAAATTGCACTGGCCGGTCAAAGGGTAATCCTATGATATCGTGCAGCACGGCCAAACGTTCGCGTTTGTCGTTATCCTCTTGGCGTATAGCTTCGGTGTCGGCATGCCGTATATCTTCGAGCCATTCAGTTAGTGATTTCTGCGTTTTCCAGATAGCCGAAAAGTCTTTGTCGTCACTCATGCTGCACCTCCATGGTTCGAAGTATACCTCACTGCAGGGTAGTGATGGGCCGGCTTTGTAAAATGTACAATTTACCGTTGTAGAACGCCCATTCAACATCGACCGGATAGCCGAAATGCGCTTCAAGTCCCACAGCTGTGTCCGCCAACTCTAAGATTTGAGGGTCGCTCAGCTTCTGAGCCGAAGGCTCCACCGTGACTTGCCAGGTTGTTTTGTGGCTGCTTTCAGAAAAACGAAGTGACTTAGCTTGATGGGCTACCGTACAGCTGATAATGCTGCGTGGCTGCCGCGACACCACATAACTATCCGGCGTGATTTCGCCGGATACCACGGCTTCACCAAGACCGTAGGCTGCCTCTATAACCACCTGATTGTCATCTCGCGCTACAGGGTGGACCGAAAAGCATACGCCGCTCACGTCGCTATCAATCATTGTCTGTACGATGACAGCTACCTTACCGGCGGCCAGGTTCTTCTGGGCGGCATAGGCCTGTGCACGAGCGGAATCGGCTGAGGCTACGCAGCGGACGATATGTTCCAGAAGTGTATCTCGGGATACGTTCAGAAACGTATCGAGCTGACCAGCCCAAGCAGCCTTGCGGCTATCCTCCCCGGTGGCGCTGGAGCGTATGGCGACCCGCCGCGCCCCAAGTTTGTCGAACGCATCCAGGATAGCCGGCTCCAGACTCTCTAGGGCCGGCTCTCTGGCGGCCACTACAAACCCGTCTGGTATCCGGCAGTCGGCTCGCAGCAATGAGCCCAAGGCGGCAGCTTTGCCGCCGACCGTATCGGCCGCGTACGCATCGCTTAAGGGTATCACCTCGTCCATCCTTTTATGATAGCAGAGCGAACTGCTGCGTTCGGGTAGAACCCCAATTGCTTACAGACATTTTACCGGGGGAGTGTACAGTTTTTATTGCAAGCAGGTGTGTGATATGCTGGAGCCTTGTTTACCTAATTTTGCACATCTCGGGAGGTAGTGTTATGGGCGAAAACATAGCGGAACTGAGGGGCGACGATGGCAGCGGTCCTGACGATTTTTGGCGGAATGTTGAAGGGCAAATGAATAGCGGCGGCTCTGTTTTCATTCTAGAAAGTCGGGGTGCGAGAGCGACGCACGTGAGGGGTATGCTCGGTGGCACGGGTGTGTATGGCAGGTGGCCTTTGCCCGGCACTGGCCCAGAAACTCGAACCGATCGAGCTATGCCCCGACTCGTCATCGAAGATGACCTGAGGCACCTAGGCCGTATGGGTCTTCCCTCTGACGGCGTAGAATGGGGCTAGCAGAGCAGATATTGCCATAAGTAGTTAATTGTGGTAAAATACCCATGATTAATTTATGGATTCACGCGATGCAATTCGACCAATTCTTGCTGGGCTTATTGGTATAGGCCTAATAGTGCTGGTTATTGTTTTGATCATCAAGGCATTTGCCGGTGGTGGCACTAGCGCACCTACGAACCAAATAGATATCACCAAATACGCCAGTACACCTAACTCCAGCGTGACCTTGCTGATAGATGCCCCAACTCGCGTCAACCAGGATCACCGCCAAGTCAAGATTACCGTGAGCGCCAGCGGTAACGAAATGGACGTTATTCAGGGCTATGAAGGCAGTGTAATGACTACCCAAAGCTACGCTAACAACAGCGCCGCGTACGCCACGTTCCTGCAGACACTCAAGCTTATGAACTTCAGCAAGGGACGGACTTCAAGTGCTGATTACCGTGGCTACTGCCCGACTGGCGATCGCTACATCTTTACCTTCTACAACGGCGAAAACAACCTGTTTACCTATTGGACAACCAGCTGCGGCAGCCAGGGTACATACGAGGGTCAGCTCAATCAGGTTTTGCAGCAGTTCCAGCGCCAAATTCCTGACACTGATTTCAATAGGCTGACCCGAAACATCCCCATTTTCTCCTCTTAGGGCCGCTTCCACTGCTACAATGGAGAGATGGTTCGGGCTATTATCTTTGACTTGTACGGCGTATTGGCGATAAACGGCTGGCAAGCCTTTAAAGCGGCGCATTTTGAGGGCCGCGAAGAGGCCTGGCAACAGATCTACGAACTAGGGCGACAGGTCGACGCAGGTCTGAGCGATTACGCCGAGTTTGTAAGCGCAGCCGCTAGAGCGACCGGTGAAAGCGTAGAAACGGTGCGCTACCAGCTGGAACATACAGTAGCAAACGCCGAGCTTCTCGCTTTTATCCAGCACAGTCTCAAAAGTAGGTATAAATTGGGCATTTTGAGCAACGCCAGTAATGATAGGGTAGTCGGCCGGATTTTTACACCTGTACAGCAGAAGTTTTTCGACACCGTAACTATGTCGCATCATGTAGGTATGACCAAGCCGGATGTGTATATGTACAGAGTTGTGGCCGATAAGCTGAGCGCGGAGGTTGACGAGTGCGTGTTTATTGACGACCAGGAGCGCCACGTGGCGGGCGCCCGGGAAGCCGGCATGCAGGCGCTCCTGTACACCAATGTGCTTGAACTCAAAAGGGAGCTCGCAGGATTGCTATGATACGAGCGATAATTTTTGATTGTTTTGGCGTGCTGGCTACGGAAGCCTGGGTGCCGTTTCGTGATGAGTATTTTGGGGCCGACGCCTCACAACTCCAAAAGGTCAACGGCCTGCTCAAGCAGCTGACGACCGGTCACATCACGGATACGGCTTTTTGGAAGCACATCGCATCACTTACGGGTCTAGCTCCCGAAGCGGTACGCGAGCGCGTATACGCCAACGTCCCCGACGAGCAACTGTTTGCCTATATCGCAACGCTTGACCCTACCATAAAAATCGCCTTGCTTTCGAACGCTGGCAAAAACCGCCTCGGCGAAATTTTCACGCCCGAGCAGCTCAAGCTATTTGATGTCCGCGCCGTGTCAAGCGAAATAGGCTATGCCAAGCCGGACGAAATGGCCTATCGCCATGTGGTGGAACTCTTGGGCGTGAGCCCTGACGATTGTGTTTTTGTAGATGACCAGCCGCGCTTTTTAGACGGTGCTCGGGCCATAGGCATGAAGACAATCTGGTATCAAGACTTTTCCCAGTTCCGCACCGAGCTCGGTACTCTACTTGCCGATTCGTAAGATGATGCGCTTGTCGGTATTGGCAGCAGCCTGTAGTTTGGGTAGGTTGAGCCGCAGTGTGCCGATCAGCGCGGCTGAGTGCGCGGCGACCACAATGGCGTGCTGCTGCATAGTCACACTCACGTCGGTGTCGTAGTAACGCCGCACGTAGTCCTTTATGGCGCACACCTCCGGCGGCAAGCCGAAATCTTTGCGAGAGAGTATGTCGCCTAATCCGTCCATATCACGTGTATTATAGAGTTGTTATGCCGGAGTTGCCAGAAGTTGAAACCGTGCGCACCGGGCTGGCGGCGTTGCTGCCGGGCCGGATTTTTGCGGCCGTCACGCACGACAGTGAAAAGTCATTCCCAAATACAGAAGCGGATGTTACCGCATTTTTGCTTGGCTCGACGACCACCGCCGTAAAACGCCGCGCCAAGGTACTGATTATCGAGCTTTCGAGCAATTATTCACTGGTGATTCACCTGAAAATGACCGGGCAAATGGTATTTGTGGCGTCGGACGCGCGGTTTGGGGCGGGGCATCCAAATGACTCACTTATTGGCAACCTGCCGGACAAGTCCACGCGTGTAGAATTTACCTTCCAAGACGGCAGTAAGCTGTTTTTTAACGACCAGCGTAAATTTGGTTGGGTACGACTGCTGCCCACAGCCGAAGTCCCAAACATTGATTTCATGCAAAAGGTTGGGCCCGAGCCGCTCGACGCCAGCTTTACGGCAAAAGATTTCACCGAGCGCCTGCGCCATCGCCAGAACGCCTCTATTAAAGCCGTCCTACTGGACCAAACCGTCATTGCTGGCGTCGGCAATATCTACGCCGATGAAAGCCTATGGGGCGCAAAGATTCACCCCGCAACCCTGGTGCGCGACGTATCAAATGCCGCGCTCCACACGCTTTTCACAGAATTGCAGTACGTATTGAACCTGGCCATCCAAAAGGGCGGTTCATCTGACAAAAACTATGTGAACGCCGAAGGTAAACGCGGCAGCTACCTCAGCTTTGCGCGCGTTTTTCGCCGTGAGGGACAGGAATGTCCCCGTTGCCACGCGATTATTATCAAGCTTCGCGTCGCTGGCCGTGGTACCCATATTTGCCCGCGTGAACAAAAACTGCGAGCGAAGCCTACAGCTCGCTAAGCAAATCCAACGCGGCGGGCACATTCGGCAATCGGAACCGTGCGACCGTAGCTCCACGACCGACTTTTACCGTATAACCACCCGGCGGCACGGCAGCGAACATGTCTTCATCGGTCGCGTCGTCACCCATGGCCAGCACGAAGTCATAGTCATGTGTCAGCCACTCTTGCGCCACGCGACCTTTGTGAACATCGGCCGGGCGAACCTCCAGCACCTTTTTCCCTTCCATTATCCGCAGTCCGTACTCTTTGGCGAGTGGCTTGAGCAAACGCCGTATAGCCACCAGATGTTTCTGGGCTTGGTACGGCGTGGCTGTGCGATAGTGCCACGCTATGGCCCACCCTTTTTGTTCTACGAGTGCGCCCGGGGTTTGCTCGGTATAGTGCTGGAATATAGCGGCGATCAGGCGGCGCCAGCCCAGGTCGCTACCACTGGTTTTGTGCCAGTTGTGGCCGCCTTTGCGTCGAAAAAGCGCGCCGTGCTCTGCCGCCAGGGCAATCGGTAGCTTGCCAAACCATGTATCCAGGTCGGTTTTGCTACGGCCGCTGACAATTACAATATCGTTGCCGTGCGCCCGGCCTAACCGGCGCAGCAGCTGGGTGAGCTCGCGCGACGGTTTAGCGGCTTCTGGCTGGCGCTCAAATGAACGTAGTACACCGTCATAGTCCAGCAGAAGCAGCCGGTGTTTGGCAATGCGGTAGCTGCCGATGAGTTTTTGCCGTTTGACGCCGCCCAGAGTGCGTGTGCGGATCCCGGCGAGCGTTTGCGGCTGATGCAACTCATTCATAAAGCTGTCGGCCCAACGTTGTATGGTGAATCGCCGCAAATGGCGGCGCATGATATTCGTGCGCTGCCGCAGCTCGGGGGTAGGCAGAGCAAGGGCTCGACGCAAGCCGCTTACCAGCGTCTTCGGTTGATTCGGATCGACCTGTATGGCTTGTTTGAGCTCCGCCGCCGCCCCGGCCGTCTTGCTCAGCACCAGCACGCCGCCCCGCCGCCCCTGGCTGGCCAAGTACTCTTTGGCAACCAAGTTCATGCCATCGCGGAGGGGTGCTATAAACGCCACGTCAGCTCGCTGGTACATGGCACTCAAACGCTCAAACGGCACGGTCTGGTATAGATACTCCACGGGCTGCCAATGCTCCGTGCCGAAAGCATCATTGATGCGGCTAACCAGCGCTTCGACCCGTTGTTTGAGCCGCTGGTATTCGGCAATTCCTTCGCGTGAGGGGATAACGAGCATCAGCATGGTTACCTCCTCAAGTAAGTGTCGGTTACCAGCGAGCAGTTGTTCGTATGCTTCCAGTCGCTCCACCAGACCTTTAGCTGGGTCAAGCCGGTCAACCGTGACGATGAGTTTCTGCCCGCGGTATTGCCGCTCCAATTTACGGCGCTCAACCCGTACCTGGTGCTGCCGGGCGGCATGTGCAAATTTGAAATAGTCGATACTTATAGGAAACTCTGCGGCCCGTACCGCACGCCCGGGCAACACAATGTGGTCCGCACTTACGTCGCCGATTCCGAGCTGTTGGCAACTTTTCAGGAAGTTTTTGGTATATAAGCTAGTGTGAAAACCCACCAGGTCGGCCCCGAGCATGCCGCCTAGCAAGTTCGCCGCGTGCCGGTTTGCCGTAAAAATTTCTGGAGCCGGGAAGGGGATATGCAGGAAAAAGCCAATATGATCACGTGGCCGTTCTGCGCGCAGCATTTGCGGTACCAGAAGCAACTGGTAGTCGTGTACCCACAGTGTGTTGTCTGACTGGCTCAGACGCAGCACGGTTTCAGCAAACAGCCGGTTCACTGCCTGATACGCCTGCCAGTTCCGTTCGCTGTCGCCACTATGCGTCGACAGGTCGTGAAACAGTGGCCATAGCACGCTGTTACTGTAGCCGTTGTAGTACGCATCAATCTGTTTCTGGCTGAGAAATACCGGGTAACAGCGGTACCGTTTGAGTTTCTCGGCTATCTGCTCGCGGTCCGCCTCAGTCAGCTCGTCGTTTGGCAGTCCCGGCCAGCCGATCCATTTGGTGCCCCGCCGCTTGGTGTAGCCGCTAAGACCTGTCGCCAGGCCGCCGGAACTGGGGTATACCTCCATACCCTTGTCGGTTTTTCGCACGCTGACCGGCAAACGGTTGGATACAATAATAAGCTCTGCCATGGCAGGGTCCAGTGTAGCACTGCGAAGCAATTGGTGAAACGAACTAGCTTACAAAATTACTTCCTAATATTGACAAAAGCGCTAAATACTGCTAACGTTTATATTGAAAGATAAAACAAATGTCGCGCTCCTTTCTGCCAGAACACAATCCCTACTTCGACCCTATCGTAGATGAAGCGCACTCATTTGCCACCAGCCAGCTTGGGCTGAAAGTTGCAGGTGTAGAGAAGGTAGCCGTTGTTGATGAGGCCCATGCTGATACGGTAAAGCGGAGGCTCGGGATGGTCACGGTGGGCAGATTCAACCCCGGTACGGGGCAGATAGTTGTGACGGCCAAAGGAGATACTAGCAACCCTAACGGCGCTATGGCGCGAGTGGGCAGCCAGATCGTGCATGAATTAGCGCACAGCGGTACGGCCAATCTCAGCCAGCATTCATTTTATAACGAGGCGGCCGCAGGTATCGGTGAAGCAAAATACCTGCAGTGGTTGGAGGCTCAGGGCCGGTGGATGCCGGCTGCGGACCTTGTGTTGCATAGAGCGGGTACTGCGCTTTGGGTACCCGGAGCTTTCCGATACTACAACCCTGGATCTAACACGGATAAGCCGGGAAACACTTCGCAAGCGCTTGTCGCGAGCATGGGTGTTGCGCTGGGCCTGCATAATAGTGGCGCCAAGTCGGCCGACATCTTGCGGGCCAGTTCCTACGGCGGTACGGAGCATTTTAGGCTTATGAAGCGGGCCGTAGACTCTTTGCAGCCGGGCCTAGCCCGTGAGGTGGAGACGTTTCCTCAAACCACCGATGGCATCATTCAGGCAACTGCCACAATCCAGGAAGTCGCCCGGCGTCGTCTTATTAAGTAGAGCTAAATGCTTACTATTCTTAACGTCACGGGTTACCATAGTACCGTGATTACGACGCTCACCGGGGAGAATGACGTACTACGCCAGGAGGCGCTGCGGCAGCTAGTGGACGGCTTTGTGGCGGAGTATACTGACATGGGCTTGGAGCGGCTGGACGGTGAAGAAGCCGACTACGCGCGTATGCTTGGAAGCGTGCAGAGCCTGCCATTTCTGGCTAGCCGCAAACTGGTCGTGCTGCGTACGCCTGGTGCCAACAAAGAGTTTACCGAAAAGTTTGATACTTTTATAGCGGACGTGGCCGAAACTAACGATGTCGTGCTGGTAGAGCCCAAACTCGACAGGCGCCTCAGCTACTACAAACAACTCAAAAAACTGACCGATTTTCGTGAATTTGCCGTGCTGGACGCAAATGGCCTGGTGCGCTACCTAGCAGACTCCGCGGTAAGGCGGGGCGGCTCCCTAAGTACCGCTGACGCCCGTCTGCTTATCGATCGCGTCGGCTTGAGCCAGCTCACGCTCCAGCACGAGCTCGACAAACTGCTAGCCTACGATTCAAAAGTAAGCCGTGCCAGTATAGAACTGCTCACCGAGCGCACGCCTCAAAGTAGCATTTTTGAGCTTCTCGACGCCGCCTTCGCCGGCAATGCCGTTCGTGCCATGCAGCTCTACAACGAACAACGCGACCTGCGTGTCGAGCCCCAGCAAATCGTGGCCATGCTGGCCTGGCAGCTTCACGTCTTAGCTATCGCCAAAGCAGCCGGCAACCGCAGCGCCGACACCGTTGCTAAGGAGGCGAAACTTAGCCCGTTCACTGTCCGTAAAAGCCAAGGCCTCGCCCGGCGCATCACCATGCAGCGGCTCAAACAGCTTATCTCTGAGCTGCGGACATTCGACGTCCGCCTGAAAAGTGAAAGCCTGAGCGCCGACGAAGTCGTCCGCTACTATTTGTTGCAGCTAGCCAGCGACTAGTTTGTTACCGTTACCGTGCCAGTCATCTCCGGGTGGATGTCACAGCGATACTTAAACATACCGACGGTGTTAAATGTAAAGCTGTAGCTTTTGCCGCTATCCAGACTGCCACTGTTCGGCCCCGTCTTGCCGTCACTCTCGCTGACGGTGTGTGTCGCGCCGTCTTTGTTTGTCCACGTCACCGCCGTTCCTTTTTTCACGGTAATGTCAGCTGGGCTAAATGCAAAATTCTGTACTGTTACACTATTGGTCGCCTCCGACGTGCTGCTAGAGCTTGAGCTACTCGACCCGCTCATATGCATGTCGTTCATCGAGCCAGAGTTGTCATTGTGGCGCAGCGCCAGCACCACGCCGCCGCCGGCCAGCACTACCACCACAACTACCACAATCATTTTCTTGTTCATACACCCTCCTTTTCCTATCATTTTACACCTTTCCACCAAGATGGGCAGGCCAAACCGCTTGCCTCCTCACGCTATAAGTATATACGGCAGTGTATATTTGACGAGCACGCTATTTTTTGTTATAATGCTTATAGCTACCCAAAACAAATCACCAAATATATGAAAGATACGTTACCCCAGTTTATCCTTGAACGGACACATACTCCATTCTCAGCGCTGCATATCAAAGACGAATTCAAGCCACAGACGCTGCATCCACATGAAGTGATTAATGCTAACTACCACGCACCGCTACTGAGCAGCGAGGAGGTAGCAGCTCAGGTGGGTCGATCCATTGGCGACCTTATGGCAGTCGTGCAGCTACCTGTTAAGTACGCGTTTATTATAGGTGCGGGCCCCGTAAATGACATCGAGGCAGGCGACTGGAAAAGACGCCGCGGCAACTCATATGGGCACACAGGAGCGGAACTGGATAGTCGTCTTGGGGCAACGCAAATCTATTGCTTTAGGACTGAGGCAAAGGGCCGACACAGTAAGGGCGGCTACGAGTATCTTCTGATGGGGAGCCGTCAGATAGAAGAAATGAAGGCGGATACATATGATACCGACAACTCCTCAGCAATAAACGGAGGAGTGCTTGCGCTTAAGCCGGGAAGTGAGCAGATGGTTGGTCGTGATCCTAAAGGGTGGCTGCCGAGTGTTGGTCGCGACTACGGTTTGCTTGTAAACGACGACCCACACCTCCGCGAGATATACCAATCGGTTTCCCGCAAACAGGCACTTATACAAGTAAGTCCGGAGGGACAGCTACTCATATCTGGCCAGTCCGAAAGTTATGCCCACAATGGGAACGACATGTCCGTAGTGGTCGGCGAACTGTTGCCAACTTATCCCTACGCCCACGCGCTCGGCCACGCTGGGCTTAGTACGGCGGCGTAGGGAAAGGCCGTATTACTTTTTCTTTGCAGTAGGTTTCTTAGCAGGAGCCTTCTTAGTGACAGGCCTTTTAGCTGCAGTCTTTGCGGGTGTTTTCTTTGCGGCGGTGTGCTTTACGCCGGCAGCCTTGGCGTGCTTAGCAAGTTGGCTTTGCTTGCGGGCAGCCTTATTCTTGTGGATAACACCTTTCTTGGCGGCTTTCGCTAGTTCGCTTTGAGCTTTGCTGTGACTCTTGGCGTCGCTTTTTTTCAGGAACGACTTAAGCGCGGTCTTGAGACTGCGCTTGGTTTTGCTATTGCGCACAGTGGCCTTGTGGGCGACCTTTACACGCTTTTTGGCTGATTTGATGATAGGCATTTAGTTTTCTTCCTTATAGAGGCTTATATTGCTCGTAGGTAATAGTAACAGGGGCAGGGCAGTGTTGTCAAAAAGGCCACCCAAAATGCAACGAATGACCGCTCGACAATGTTCATTGATATGTGGTACTATGCGCCTGATAACTATAAGCTTTTTAGACTCCGGGCTTAAAATATAAAAATACATGGACCAGCAGCTACAGCAACTCATTGACCGCATCAAGCAGGCGCAAAACGTGCTCGTGACGGTAAATAGTAACCCCACGGTTGATCAGCTAGCGGCTGCTATTGGCCTGACCATCGCTCTGAACAAGATGGACAAGCACGGCACCGCCGTATTCAGCGGCCAGGTGCCAAACACTATTGAGTTCCTGAAGCCCGAAGACACACTCGAAAAAAATACCGACTCCCTGCGTGATTTCATTATCGCGCTCGATAAGTCCAAGGCCGACAAGCTGCGCTACAAGGTTGAAGACCAGGTGGTGCGTATCTTTATTACGCCGTACAAGACATCACTGAGCGAAAAAGATCTGGAGTTCAGTCAGGGTGACTTTAATGTCGATGTAGTAATAGCGCTGGGCGTAGCCAACCAGCAAGAACTGGACGCTGCCATAACCGCTCACGGACGCATCCTGCACGATGCTACGGTGGCGAGCGTGAGCACGGTGGGGCAGGGCGAACTCGGCACTATTAACTGGGTCAAGACTGACGCCAGCTCGCTCGCTGAAATGATGCTCGACCTTATTGACGGACTTGACAAGAGCCTGCTTGATAACCAGATTGCTACCGCATTGCTGACCGGTATCGTCGCCAGCACTGACCGCTTCCGCAACGAGAAGACCTCGCCCGAAACGATGCAGGTGAGTGCCGAACTCATGGCTGCCGGTGCTAACCAGCAGCTGATTGCCACGGAACTCGAAACACCTCCGGCCGCCCCCGAAAAACCTCAGCCCATCCGAGAGAAAGACGAGGGGGACGATCAATCGCAGCCACCCGAGAGCAAAGAGCCGGGTGAACTCGACATTGTTCACGATGAGTCCAAAGAGGAAGTCAGTCCCGAAGAGCTACGTGCTCCAGCGCCTGAGCCGGATCTCGGCGAAGAGGAGGGTAGATCCTCCGAACCTTCGGAGCCGCAGATACATGTTGACGAGGACGGCAAGCTGAGCGCGCTGCCAGAGCAGCTACCCTCTCTACCATCACTGCCGCAAGTCGTTGAACCGGACGAAGGTTTACTGCCGCCGCTGCCCAAGCACGACGAGCCTTTACCACAGATCTCCAAAGTACATGGCGTAGAGTCTGATGGCAGAGTGGGCGAGCCCGGCACGCCCGAAGTGCGACACCAGCGTCTGAACGGGGAACCGAGCTTCGGTGATCCTAGCATTACGGCCAATACGAAACCTGACGATGACGACTCCGAGCCGCCAACTGAGGAACTTAGCCTGCCACCTATGCTTAGCACGCCGCTCCTCAGCCACAACGAATCGGTCTTACCACCCCCTCCGCCTGCACCCAGGGCTGACGACAATCCGTTCATCCCGCAAACGTCGCTAGCGGCTCCGTCTCTGCCGCCATTGATGCCGCCTTCTATGCCTGTAGCCTCCCAGCAGTTGGTTCCACTACCCCCGCCCCCGCCAGTCGCGCCAATGCCGTTTACGCCGCCGCCTTTGCCGCCGGTTTCGCCCGCTTCGGCCAGTTTACGTCCTGGTGAAACCCTGGAGGAAATAGAAGAGGCTGTGCACAGTCCGCACCTCCAGCAGCTCAAAGCGGCCGTCGACACCACCGACAGTAGTGTCGATGACGCCCGCAATGCCGTGCAGGCTGCCTTGAGCGGGACGGAGACACCAACTGGGGGCTCACCGCTACCGCCTATTACCGCCTTGAATGCGCTACCCTTAGGCAATGCACTACATGCTGCTAGTCCCGCGCCGCCGCCGGTAAACACTGGCTTTAGTGAGCCGACGCCTGGCAACACGCCGGCCGACGCGACGCTGGACATGCCACTGCCGTCTAATCCGTTTGGTCCTGGTCAGCAGATGATGCCTCCGCCTCCGCCTGGTTC
>JAICKC010000018.1 GCA_025928155.1 Candidatus Saccharimonadota bacterium | reverse complement strand
GGTCGCCGGTGCAGGTTATCGAAGGGGGCTACCTCAAAAACTGCCAATTTAAAGCCATCGACACGAATGCAAAAACCATCGAATATATCGACAAAGATGGCAATGTGCGCACGGCAAACTACGCCAAGGGTGAGGTGAAACTGAACTGGCGTATCGATTGGCCCGCCCGTTGGTCGCTGATGCACGTTATGGCTGAACCTTTTGGGCGCGATCACGCCACTAAAGGTGGCTCGTACGACACTGGTGAGGTACTGGTGCAAGAGGTCTTTGGCGCTGAGGCGCCGATTCCGCTGCCCTACAATTTCATTAACCGAGTTGGCCAGACTAAAAAGATGAGCAAGAGCGCCGGTGACTCAATAACGGCGACTGAACTGCTCAATACTCTGCCGCCAGAAATCGTGTGGTTTTTCGTGATGCGCTATGCGCCGGATAAACTGCTGTTCTTTGATGAGGGTGAGGCGTTGGTACGGCTGTTTGACGAGTTTGCTGAGCTGCTGGCCAAGCCCAACAAAACTGACGACGAACGCCAGTTGTTGGAACTGTGCCTGCTGGGCGTGGACGAGCCGACCGTCAGCAATGTGCCGTTTTCACACCTGGTGGAGAGCTACCAGGCCGCACTGCGTGATGCGGACAAAACACTAGAAGTGATTGGCCGTACAGAACATGCCGACACGGCGGGGCGACAGGCCGACACCATCCGCCGCGAGCTGCAGTTTATCAGCAGTTGGCTCGACACGTGGGCACCCGAGGAGTTCAAATTTTCACTTCGTGAAAGCGTGGACGCCGGCGAGTTCACCGATGCGGAAAGAAAGCTGTTCGGCATGTTGGCGGGCAAGGCTGCTGAAGCGCCGGCCGACGCAGACGGTGTGTGGTTCCATCAGGCCATCTACGCCTGCAAGGACGAAATTGGCTTGCAGCCCAAGGAAATGTTCCAAGCACTCTATCGCCTACTGATTGGCAAGGCGAGCGGCCCGCGTGCCGGATGGTTCCTGAGCATGTTGCCGCGCGACTGGCTGCTCGAGCGCTTGCGAACAGTGAGCTAGTCTGCACACAGAAATCGCCACCTCTTGGGAGGTGGCGATTAGTTCGTATAGCTTTCGATTTATACGTTGCTGCGCAGCTTCAGGCGAAGCGTATTGAGTGCGTAGCCCAAGATAGTAGCGACAGCCACGAACAGGCCCGCTGACAGAGCAGTGTTACCGGTGTCGGGCAGCACAGGCGGCTGCGGCGTGGCCGGTGGGACAACAGGCGGCGTCGGTGGGACGTGCACTTTTACGACTGCAGTGTCGCAGCCGCTCTGCGGAGCGTCCCCAACGGTACTGTTACCAGTAAAGCAGGCCTTGTTGGTAATGACATCGCCGTCTTTGGTGCTGGTGACTTTCACAGCATATTTGACAGTCATGCTCTGACCAGGCTTGATGGTGCCCAGGTTAGCGTTCGGAGTGCTGCCTACTAGCTGCAGGCCGGCGGGCAAGGTGTCGGTGACGACGGTCTTGGCCATGTCGTTGGTGCCATTGCTGGCGGCCGTGCCCTTGTTGCTGACTGTGAGGGTGTATACCAGAGTATCGCCACTGTTAACGGTCAGAGCGTCGGCAGCGTCATTGGCGTCAACTACGGCACTATTAGTGGTTTGATCTTGTACCGACTTGTTGATGACACCCGCAGGGTGCCAGGCGTAAGCGGTAGCGGTCAGGGTACCGATGCTTAACAAGGTAGTTACACCTGTAGCAGCGGCAACAATTACTTTCTTCATCTCTTGAAAACTCCTTATGGGCTGGAAGTCTCGGTGAGGCTTGAAGTCCGAATTACGGAGTCATTATACAAAATAAGAACAAATTAGTCAATACTTTTAATGTTTTTGCAAATATATTGCTTAAAGTTACGTCTAAGGTTATTTTGGCACTCGGAGTAGCAGAGTGCTACAATGCTATACGATGCAAACTATATCAGACGAGCACTTTCAGGAGCTTATTAGCCAAGCCTTCGACAGTTTGCCCAAGACCCACCGCGACAATGTGCGCAATGTGGCTATACTGTTCGCCGATGAACCCGCCCCCGAACAGCGCTATGAGCTGCAACTCCGGCACGACCAGACGCTCCTTGGCCTGTATCAAGGGGTACCGCTCAGTCAGCGCCAAGGCAAACAGGCCCTTTTGCCGGATAGGATTACGCTCTTTAAGCTGCCGCTGCTCGCGCAGGCGAGTACCGAGCGTGAGCTGCAGGAGGCGATCCGTCACACGCTGTGGCATGAGATTGCGCATTACTACGGCTTGAATCATACTGATATCCATAAACTGGAGGGCAAGGGCTGATGGATGAGAAAGTCACGGTGGCGGTGCTGGCCGGAACGACGCGGGTACAGCGTGAATCTATCAAGGCAGCGCACTATGTAGCTGATTTTGCGCGTAAACTGCCAAATGTCGAAGTTATTTTCGTAGATCCAGTGGATTTTAACTTCCCGGGCGACGGTAACGATCTCGAAGGTAAAGATCCGCGCTACACCGAAATCGTGGCCAAGGCAGACGCGTTTTTCATCGTTACCCCAGAGTACAACCACAGTTTCCCAGGCAGCCTAAAACGCATGCTCGACAGCGAGCTGCAGCTCTATAATCACAAACCAGTGGCTTTTGCTGGGGCGAGTGACGGCAACTGGGGTGGTGTACGCGCCGTGGAGGCGCTGCTTAACGCCATCCGCGAAACTGGCTTGGTGGCCCTCAGTTGGGACGTCTATTTTCCACATGTCGATAAGATGTTTAACACCGACGGCACCATAAAAGAAGAGCATCGTGAACGCTATGACCGTAATCTTGGCAAATTGTTCGCTGAGCTGCTGTTATTCGCCCGGCTCTTCAAAACCATTCGCTAGTTCTTGGGCTTGTCGCCACTCCTCGGAGGTACCGGCTCAACCGGCTTCTTGCCGTCGAGGTAGACACTCCGGATCTGGAACAACAGGTAAAAGCCAATAGCCGAACCGATAAGCGCACCCACAAAGTGGCCGGCCGCGTCGTAGGAAGTAAACAGACTCACCACGCCGTAAGCCACGTTAAGCAGCGCGCCGTAATACAGGTAGTTCCATCCCGGTTTTTTGTGGTCTTTCAGACCGGAGTAGGCAAAGACATATAGCAAGCCCTCAGCCGCCAGGAACAGCACGCCCAGCCATAGCCACACCGAATAGCGCGACATCGGTGCGCCGCAACTGTAGCCCGCGTAGGCACTACATACAGTATTAGCGTAGTTAACCAGTCCTTCGGTGGCCCGTGCCCAGTGCCATAGCGACCACGCTGACAGCAGGGTTAAGATGCCAACAATAAGACTCAGTATGGGCGCCCACGCCACCAGCGCCTTCTTACCACCGTCCGGCAGCTTCGGTGCATTCTTTACAAAGAGTTCGTTCAACTTATCTTCTAGCCCGTTTGTTGTGTCGGCCATGGTCTCTAACCCCCATTCGTTATGATTTTTACTGTAGGCCAGCGCTCTGCAATAAGCAAGAGAATTTTCAGTCGAACCACAGTATTAGCGGTCGCCACGGTACCGGGGTATACTTAATAGAAAAGGAGTAATAGCTTATGAAAGTCACGTGGAAAGGCCAGGTTATCGCCGAGGCCGACAAAGACGATTTAATCTATATCGAACAGAACTGGTATTTTCCGCCAAGCAGTGTGCGCAAGGAGTTTTTGCGCGAAAGCCCCACGCCATACACTTGTCCGTGGAAAGGTGAGTGTCAATACTTTGATGTCGGCCAGGGCGACGACTGGAGCAAAGACACTGCCTGGTGTTACCCCGAGCCTAAACCGAGCGCCATCGACATCGTACACAAAGATTTTTCCGGCTATATTGCGTTCTGGCGTGATGCTGCTGTGACAGAGTAAGACGACAGGCTCTTCTAGATGTCAGTAGGTTGCGCCTTTTGCCACAGCAGCTCAAAGAGCTGGCGCTGCGAGTCCGCGATGTCTGGGTTATAAATTTCCACGCCAAACACCTCGCCGTCCTTCCAGTTGAAATACGCTACTACATTGTTGTATATGATGGTGCTATGCGTGACGGCTAAGTTAGCGGGGTCGATACGACGCCCTTCCCAGTGCTTTAGGCGTTCATTGGTGCGGCCGGTATACCATTTCCGTTGGCTTTTTATGAATTCATCGCCGAAAACGCTGCGGAATCGCAGGTCGGCCTTGTTACAGGCACTGACCCAACGGTCAAAGAAACGGCTGTTGGTGTTGACTTGCATATTCTCAAATAAGATTGATACGATTTCGGTTTTGCTCTTGGTTTGATTCCAAAACATCTGTTTGACACCCTCGGGACCTTCGTAGAACTGTGCACGGGTAGCAGGCGAGCTCAAGGAGTTGCGAGCCAGCACTTGCTCAATAAGTCCCAGCTCGTCTTGCAGGTTTTTGAGCTCTTGCTCGCGCTGACTGATCAGAATATTCAGATTGGTAATCGGCGCCGGTTTAATCACGCCTCGTCTATAGTGGCTCTCTACCTCTATAAGATTGGAGGCCGTAAGTTTATCGAGCAGGCGGTAAATACGTGTCCGCTCTACCTTCGAGGTGCGCGAAAGTTCTGAGATTGTCTGGGGGCCGTGGGCGTGCAGCGCCAGATATACGTCGGCGATCTCCGCTTCGAGACCGAGCTTGGCAAAGTAGGTGCGTATGGCATCGGTATTCGGGTGCATACTTCTATAATACACTATTTGTGCACTTTTTGCACAACAGTTATACACATCGTCGCCACAGCTGATAAGCTCACTGTGCGATACACCGCACAAAGGAGATTTACTATGAGTTACACCGAAAGCATACCGGGACAGCGTCTCGAAGACATCCCGCTTATGTACCGGCATATGCGTACCATACGACGGGCCGGCCAGGAAGCGGTAATGAGGATGGCGCTGCACTACAGCTGCCTGCCGTTCCATAACCAGCGGCACCCAAAATATGTCGCCGAAGATACTGACCGCATGACATCGCACCTGGACCTGTCGCTGCTGACGCAAGAAACCGGCCACGGTGCTGCCCTGATACACGACCTCGTACAGCTCAAGCCCCGCGGCGTGATGGAGCGGGAGAGTGCTGAGTGGTTTGAGCGGCGCTTGCTGCGTAGGTTCCCAAGGCCGGCCATTGTGGCGGGCGCCTTAGCCATCCTGGGAACCGAGCCAACTTTTGACACAAATGGCAAGCTGGTTGGCCAGAAAGCGACCGAACTTGAATACCCCTCGTACGAGGCGGAACAGATGGCTTTGAGCGTGGCGAGCGCCGATGTCGGCGGCGAATTATTCCGGCCGAGCGGTCCGTATCGTGGACACATGCTGTACAAAGAGCTGCAAGCTGTCTACGACCCTGCCAAGGCGCCATCGCTGGAAGGGTTTACAAAATACCAGCTCGGACAGGTCGAGCTGGTATCTGGCTACGTTTTCCCGCATCCGGAAGGCGAAGTGGTGCTTGGTGCGCTGCGCGGTGTAGTCCTGCGCTACCACGAACAGCTTGCGACGGCCCTTCAGGCCGGGACGGTCGACACCTGGAAACAAGTACTTGACTACGATCTGGCGTTCCAGCAGGAACATAGTCGGTAGCGCCGACTGCTGGTATGCTATAAACATGAACATATACATGATGGGCGGCTGGCGCTGATATGGAGCAGGCAATTTTTGCGGCGGGCTGTTTTTGGGGTGTGCAATACTACTTTGACCAGATTCCGGGCGTGATGCAGACCATTGTGGGTTTTACAGGTGGCACGACTGAAAACCCAGTCTGGGACGAGGTAAATATGCACACCACCGGGCATGCCGAAGCAGTCTGGATGGAATATGATGCGGCCAAGGTCAGTTACGGAACACTAGTGAAGCAGTTCTTCCGCATGCACAACCCGACGCAGCTGAACCGCCAGGGGCCAGATATGGGCGACAACTATCGCAGCGCTATCTTCTATACTACCGACGAGCAGAGAGAAACTGCCGAGCGGGTGAAGGACGAGCTGCAGCCTAAATTCGATAGCAAAATCGTCACCGAAATTACCCAAGCCGGCCCGTTTTACAGAGCAGAGGAGTTCCACCAAAAATTCACTGAAAAAACCGGCCACGGCGCCTGCCAGGTGCCATTTGTTCCAGTGTAGCCCCTACGAGCTTATTGCGTTTATAGTAATAATATGGTAGAGTTTATTCATGCTGTTACCAGAAGCACAGGGCGCCTTGGCTGAAGCGAGTACGGCCCAAGAGCTTTTTGCTGAGGCTGCTGACCTCTCCTTACATTCGGAAATACGCATTGTTGGGTCGGTAGCACGCGCGGCAATGATGGGCGTCGAGCTGGATAATCATCGTCCCAGCGGGATATTACGCGATATTGATCTCATACGGCTTGGCGACAGGGGCGGATTGCCACAAGTTAAGAGCGGGCGTGACCTTGACGTGAATTTTGAGCGCTGGATTACGGCTGATGGATCGAAACTTGTATTCCCACGCGATCCAAGCCTGCGAGTAGAGGTTAAGTACCCAGAAGTCTTTGACCCGTACGAGGCAAAGATAAACGGTTTCACCATTCGTACACTGCATCCCGACGTCTTGGGGAGAATTAATACTATGCAGCTCGTTCAGCGGCCAAAGGATAAGGTGTCCGCTGCGAGCTACGACAGTTTTTTAAACGGTCAGTCGGATCGAATGGACCCAGAGTTGCTTAAGCCGTTTGATGCTATGCACGCAGCCTTGAGTCGCAGGTATGCGTACCGGGCAAAAGGCACGGTACGGGGGATCTATCACGAGCTAGTCCCTGAGGCTACACGTAAGCGTGTCCATATCACCAGAAGGATCCCTGCTTTAGGTGTAAAGCCAAGTAGTACTAGTAGCGCAGGCTAAGACTCGAGGTTCTGGCGCTACCGGTAGTAGTGCCTTTATATGTTAAGCTTGTATCTATGACGAGTGGTGAAAACGCAAGCGCCCGAAGCCGCCGTCGGGCGGTTATTTTTGATTTCGATGGCACAATTGCCGACAGCTTTGAGTACGTGTTCGATTTCCTAAAGAAAGAGGGCCACAACACCACCGATTTCAGTGCCGCAGAGCTCAAAGAGTTTCGTACGATGTCCATGAAGCGTCTGGCACTGCGCCTTGACGTCCCCGTTTGGCGTATGCCGATTACTTACTTCAGGGGTCGGCGGGTGATGCGGGCACATATGGAGCACGTGCAGCCATTCGACGGTATGATTGAGGCCATCCGCGCGCTGCACACTGATGGGTACACGCTATTTATCACGAGCTCAAACAGTGGCCACAACATCCGTCATTTACTCCGTCGGAAAGGGGTGTTGGGCCATTTTCGTGCTATCCGCAGCAGCGCCGGCATAACCGGCAAGCCGGCGCTCATCCGGCAGCTGCTGGTGCGTTACCGTTTGCCACGGAAAACAGTGTGGTATGTTGGTGACGAGATGGGTGATGTGACGGCAGCTGCCCGGGCTGGTGTGCGCAGCCTGGCAGTCGGGTGGGGCTTTGCGGACCCTGGGCAGCTGAAGGGCTTGGAACCTGACGGGTTTGCAGATAAGCCGGCGGACATTGTGCGGATAATAGAGGCGTCGTGGAAGAAGTAACAGTTACCAAGCTGGTGCACGGTGGGCAGGGGCTCGCGGTATTGGCTGACGGCCGTAAAGTCTTTGTGTGGAATGCGCTGCCGGGCGAACGGGTGCGCGTGAGAGTTATTAAGAAAAAGCGAAGCTATGTCGAGGCGATTGCCGAGGAAGTTTTAGAGTCTTCATCCGAGCGCGTGGTTCCGCGCGAAGCAAACTATCTGGCGACCAGTCCGTGGCAAATGATGACTATCGAAGCCGAAAATAAGCACAAAGCCGACATCGTGCGCGAGCTTTTTGCCCACGAAAGGGTGGCTGTGCCTGGTTTTGAAGGAGTCGTAACGGCCGGCGCGGAGTGGCACTACCGCAACAAAATGGAATACAGCTTTTGGGGTGACGAAAGTGGCTTGCACTTGGCGTTGCACCGGCGTGGCAGTCATGGCAAGCAGATAGTAGATGGGAGTGAGTTGGCGCTGCCAGCGGTGGACAAGGGTGCCGACGCCGTGTTGAAGGGGCTGCAAAAATTGGACTTGAGGGCAGGAGATTTGAAAACAATTATTGTTCGCTGCAGTCAAGGTGGTGATATAGTAGCTGCGCTGTACACAAAAGTCGACAGCCTGCCAAAAGTATCAAGGCCGAATGAAATAAAAGGCCTGCGCGTATACTACAGCGACCCCAAAAGCCCGGCCAGCGTGCCGACGCGGCTGCTGTATGAGTTGGGTGATGTAACGCTGCAGGACAAAATTTTAGGGCAGGCGTTTGTCTACGATGTTGAAAGCTTTTTCCAGGTAAACCTGCCGATTTATGAGAAGGCGCTCACGCGCATCCGCGAGCACTGCCAAGGCGACCCAGTGGATATGTACGCTGGTGTCGGCAGCATCGGCCTGAGTGTAGCGAAAAACCGGGTAGAACTGGTGGAATTAGACTCGGCTACGGCCAAAATGGCCTGGCTGAACGCCAAGGCGAAGAGTAGTTTAGATTCTAAAGTAATTGAGGCCTCGACCGAGAAGGCGCTGGAATACGTTGTGGCCGACCGGCCAGTTATTCTTGACCCGCCGCGAGCCGGGCTGCACGCCAGGGTTGTCGAACGCTGCCTGGAGGCGCGGCCACCGCAAATTATCTATCTCAGCTGCAATCCGGCCACGCAGGCTCGCGACCTCGCACTCTTACAAGCTGGCTACCAGATCGACTTTTTCGAGGTCTACAACTTCTTTCCTAAAACCCCGCATATCGAAGCACTCGCCGTACTTCGGCCGAAGTCTTAGTTGTCAGGCACGACCGTATCGACGGTCATCCAGTCACAAACTTTTGGTGTCAGCTCAACGACATGGTGGTGAGCCTCAGATTCGCTATGGCGGTGCAGAGTCTCCAGATCGGGGAATACGCCGTCTTGTAAAAGGTGCGAACGCCGTGCATTGAAAGTCTCTGGGATATGACGAGCAACTACCCAGTTTGTTACCCTAAGCTCCCGGGTTAGATATTCGCCCATGGCCTGCAGCCGGGCGATAACTTCCTGTTTTTCATCCTCGGTCGTTGTAGGGTAGAAGGTGAAGATAACGGTGTGTCTGATGCGCATAGGCACAGTGTAGCACGGCAGAATGTCTACTCCTGGTATACTAAATTAATGAGTGATTATTGGAGGGAACGGTCGGAACCGTACCGGCCGGGACAGTCCGCGCCGTTTAAGGTTAGTCGGTCAAAAATAGAGCTGTATATGCAGTGTCCGCGCTGCTTTTGGCTGGACGTGCGGCTGAAAATTACGCGACCGAGTTCGCCGCCGTTTAACATCAACAAGACTATCGATGAGCTGTTCAAAAAAGAGTTCGATGTACACCGTGCGGCTGGCACGCCACACCCGATTATGACCACGAACAAGCTCAAGGGCGTGGTGCCGTTCCAGCACAAAGAGCTCGATACATGGCGGTATACCTTCACTGGCGTCGTGTCGCTGCATCAGCCGACAAAACTGCATGTGTTCGGTGCGGTGGACGATGTGTGGGTAAACGCGGACGGCGAGCTGATCGTGGTGGACTATAAAGCGACCAGCAAAGAGAAAGATGTGGGTATCGACAGCGGCTGGCAGATAAGTTACAAGCGGCAGATGGAAGTATACCAGTGGCTGCTGCGCCAAAACGGCTTCACGGTGAATGATACGGGCTATTTTGTATATACCAATGCACGGATGGATGTGGACGGGTTCGGCGACCGGCTGGAATTCCGCACCAAGCTCATTCCATACGCTGGCAACGACGAATGGGTCGAACCAACCTTGCACGAAATGAAAGCCTGTATGGACGGCGATATGCCGCCGGTGGGGGAAAGCATCATGGGTGGGGTGTGCGAGCACTGCGACTACGCGCGCCGACGCACCGAGCTAACGCTCAGGGCAATGCAGGCCGCCAAAAAGAAATAGCTGCGCAATAGACAGGTTAGTAGTTGCCAGTCAGCGCGGCTTCGTTGATGTTACCAGTAATGCTGGTGAGATACCAGTGGCCGGACTGGTGCTGTACGGCGGTGCGCACGTAAAACGGCACTTTGAGTGCGGTATATTTATACACAAAGTAGACGATACGGCCGGAGGGAGCGTCGACGACGATCTGCCGGTCGAGCTGGGGCGTTTTGAGGGTGGCTACCTCAACGCTCCGGAAATCCTGGGTGAGTTCGGTGCCGGTGTAGGTTTTTTGGAATTTGGGTGAGCCCTGGGCGCGGATGGCGGTCCCGTCACGTTTGCTGATGTTCGTAATTACTTTGTCAGAGACGGCACGGGCGCTCGTCACGTCGTGTTTAAGTGTTAGTTTGTTCGCTAGCGTTATAGTCAGCACGGCCACCACTGCGGTGAACACCACTGCAATAATTAGCTCGCTCGGTTTGATGAACCTGCGGCGCGTTGGTTTTGCCTCTATTTGCTTCGCTTGCTCACTCATGTCCGTATAGATATACCACAAACTATACTGAAGTTGCTAACAAGCTGGTATAATTGGCGACAGTGAACATGTTGACTCGTTTGGGTTTGTCGCAAAGTCGTTCGTCGGCCCTGGCCGGCAGACTTTACTTTTATTTGTAACCAAACAAGTTAACGATTTTTGAAGAGGGAATATGCTAGACATTCAATTTATCCGTGACAATCCAGTAGTGGTGGCCGAAAAATCCAAGCAAAAGGGTTACGAAGTAGACATCGCAGAACTGCTAAGACTGGATAGTGACCGCCGCAGTAAACTGACGCAGCTGGAAGAGCTACGGGCCAAGCGCAATCAGCTAACGGCCGACATGAAAGGCCAGAAGCCGACGCCCGAACAGGTGGCCATGGGCAAACAGCTCAAACAGGATATTGCCGGGCGTGAGACTGAACTCAAGGGAGTCGATGAACGATACGATGAGCTGCTGCGGGCTGTGCCAAACATGCCGCTCGACGATGTGCCCGTGGGGGTTACAGAAGACGAAAATGTCGTCAGCAAGACAGTAGGCGAACCACGTAAATTCGATTTTACTCCTAAAAACCATTGGGAGATTTTGGAGCCGCGCGACATGCTCGACAAGGAGCGGGCTGCCAAGATTGCCGGCAGCCGGTTCGGCTATCTCAAAGGTAACTTGGTGCGGATGCAGCTGGCAATCGAACAATATGTTATGCAAACTCTGGGTGATGAGGCAGTGATTGCCAAACTTGTACAAGAAAATGATCTGCACATAGTCGCCCGGCCATTTACGCCTGTTTTGCCGCCGGCTATGCTCCGTACGGAGCCGTACAAAGCGAGTGCGCGCCTGAACGCCGAAGAGGTGACGTACCGGGCAGGGCTGCCGGAAGACGACCTGTGGCTGCAGGCTAGCGCCGAACACACACTCTGCACGATGTATTGGAACGAAATTCTGCCCGAAGATATGTTCCCGATCCGCTACATCGGTTTTTTGACGAGCTTTCGCCGTGAAGCCGGCACCTACGGTAAGGACACCGAGGGTATGTTGCGCTGGCACCAGTTCGACAAGCTGGAAATGGAAGTGTTCAGCACGCCCGAAACCGGCCTGGACGAGCACAAGTTGTTGATAGCTATCCAGGAATATTTAGTGCAGCAGCTTGGTTTGCCTTATCATGTGCTACAAAAATGCACGGCCGATATCGGTAAGCCGAACGCCCGCGGTATTGATATTGAGTGCTGGTTCCCGGGGCAACATAAATACCGCGAAACGCACACCGCTGACTATATGACTGACTACCAGGCACGAGACCTAAAGACCCGCATCAGACGAGCAAACGGCACGGTCGAGCTGGTTCATACCAACGATGCGACTGCATTTGCGACCAACCGGATTATGGCCGCGATCGTCGAAAACAACCAACAGGCTGATGGCAGCGTAGGAGTGCCTAGGGTGCTCCAGCCCTATATGGCCGGTATTGATAAACTCTAAAGCTAGAATGATTTAGAGTATCTAAGCTAATTATGAAGGTGCACATTGCGGCTAAAGGTCTGGAGCTGACGGACGAACTCGAAAAATATGCGCATCACAAGCTGGCCAGACTAAATCGCAAAGTGCCGCGCCGCTTGCGGGCTGAAGCGGGTTACGAACTGTCACTGACGCAAACGACGAGCAAAGGGGCTAAGTACAATACCTGCAGCATTGTACTGACACTTGGCGAGCATGAGTGCATGGCTAAGGAAACGACCCTGCACATGCACGCTGCGCTTGACGTAGCAGTGGTGCAGATTGAGCAGCAGCTGAAAGTTCTACCACGCCGCCGTCGACGAATTTCCTGGCCGCGTCCTTAGATTACGGGCTTGGTCCTAGAAATCGGGCGGTACGACTTGCAGCTCTGGAAATGCTGCCAGTGTGAAATCGAGGGTTAGGGATGATAACCTGAGGCAACCTGGTCGGATAGTATTCTATTGCCGCCCTGCCAAGTCTATTCATGAATATTGCGCTTGGCGTGAGCAATCCGCGTGAGCCTAATTCTGTGCCAAGCACAAAAATGCTTGGCGTGCCACCGCGCTCAGTTATGCTGGTGCTATTCCGAAAGTCAGCTGAAATCGATGTTGGAGCATACTCGCCCCCGTCTTAGCGCAAACTGCAGCCCCCTCGAAGGCTTTACCAGCAACAACGAGACTGGCTCCAACGGCGCGAGAGTAGAGGATCTGAGATTGCTCTGGATCCCCGACCAGTAGTGGTACGAAAGTTATAGGGAGCTTGGTGGCTAGAGAGGTGTTATTTAGTCCCGAGGCAATGATCCTCGAGGATAAAACTCGAAGGGCTTAGCTACCGTTTTGCCCCTTGTCATATCGTGTCATTATTTCAAAAGTCCGTTTTGATAGCAATAAAATACTCTCGCCAAGTGTGAATAAAGAGGGTACAATATAGATAACTTTACTGAAACTAACGGAGGATGACGAAGAACGTCTTATGAACAGGCTACTGAAAAGGTTGCTCGGTGACCCACAGGCCAAGACCATCAAGCGGCTGCGCAAGCGCGTACGGGTGATCAACGACCTGGCACCCAAGTACGAAAAGATGACCGATGAGAAGCTGAAAGCTCAGACAGAGGCGCTTCGTAAACGCCTTAAGAAAGAGTCGCTCGACGCGATTTTGCCGGACGCGTTCGCGGTGGTGCGCGAGGCGGCTAAGCGTACGATTGGCCAACGGCACTTCGACGTACAGCTTATCGGTGGCATGGTACTGCACGAAGGCAGTGTAGCCGAAATGAAAACGGGTGAGGGTAAGACGCTGGTGGCAACCTTACCGCTCTACCTTAACGCGCTCAGCGGCAAAGGCGCACACCTTGTAACTGTCAACGACTATCTGGTGCGTGTCGGTGCGGGCTGGATGGGTCCGGTATATGGTTTTCTGGGCTTAAGCGTGGGCGTAGTTATTCCTGATGCGTCATACATCTACGACCCGAAATTTAAAGATGACAGCCATGACGACCCGCGGTTCAAACACTTGAAGCCCTGCAGCCGCCAGGACGCCTATGCTGCCGACATTACCTATGGTACCAACAACGAATTCGGCTTCGACTACCTGCGCGACAACATGGTGCGCGAAGTTGACCAGCTGCGCCAGCGCGAGCTGAACTATGCCATTGTAGACGAGGCCGACTCCATCCTTATCGACGAAGCTCGCACACCGCTTATCATTAGCGCGCCGAGTGTTACGCCGGGTAATGCTTATGAGCAGTTTGCTCGTACCGTGCGTCAGCTTAAACCCAGCGACTACGAGGTTGACGAAAAGCGCAAGACGGTGATTTTGACTGACGAAGGTATCGACCGCGTCGAAAAAATCCTCGGCATCGAAAACATTTATGCGACCGAAAACATCCGTACTATTTACCACTTAGAGCAGGCGCTGCGTGCGCAGACGCTATTCAAACGCGACAAAGACTATGTGGTGACCAACGACGGTGAAGTGGTGATCGTGGACGAACACACCGGCCGCCTGCTGGCTGGCCGGCGCTACAACGAAGGCCTGCACCAGGCGATTGAGGCTAAAGAAGGCGTAGAAGTGCAGCAAGAGTCAATGACGCTCGCAACCATCTCGTTCCAGAACTATTTCCGGCTGTACGACAAGCTGGCTGGCATGACTGGTACGGCTATGACCGAGAGCGAAGAGTTTCACCAGATTTATAAGATGGATGTGGTGGAAATTCCGTCCAACCGGCCGCTGGCGCGCGCCGACCTGACTGATAGGATTTACCGTAACGAAGGTGCTAAGTTCAAGGCGATTGTCAAACAGGTGGCTGAACTCCACGAAGAGGGACGTCCGGTGCTTATCGGTACGGCCAGCATTGAAAAGAACGAAAAACTCGGCAATATGCTCAAGAAGGCCGGCATTGCGCATGAAGTGCTTAATGCCAAAAACAACGAGCGCGAGGCTGGGATTGTAGCCCGCGCTGGTGAGAAGGGCGCGGTAACGCTCGCGACCAACATAGCCGGCCGCGGTACCGACATCGTGCTAGGCGACGGCGTGAAGGGTCTGGGCGGCTTATTCGTGCTTGGGTCGGAGCGTCACGAATCGCGTCGTATCGATAACCAGCTGCGTGGCCGTGCCGGCCGCCAGGGCGACCCGGGGACATCGCAGTTCTATGTGAGTACTGGGGACGACCTGATGCGTATTTTTGGCGGTGACCGTGTGGCCGGCATTATGGACCGGTTGCGGGTGGACGACGAGACGCCTATCGAAAATCGTGTGATTAGCCGGGCGCTTGAAAATGCGCAGAAGAAGGTCGAAGGCTTCCATTTTGATCAGCGTAAGAGCGTGGTGCAATACGACGACGTAATGAACCGCCACCGCCGTGCCACGTATGCTATGCGCGGAGAAATTCTGAAAGCTGACGACATCAGCAAGCGCATCAAAGCATATATCCGAGATGAGGTGGACTTGTTGGCCGACAGCCCTATTCGTACGACCGAAGATTTTGAACCGGCCGTGCGCGAGCTGCTGCCATTCGACGAAGCGGCGCTCGACCGTATATTCGCTGCCGGCACCGACAAGGTCAAGCAGATATTGCTCGAGGAAGCCAAAGAATTTTATAAGGGGCGCGAAGCGGCCTTTGGCGAAGAAGTTATGCGCAAAGTCGAACGCGATATTTACCTACAGATCCTGGACAATCTCTGGATGCAGCACCTGGAGAACATGGATCACCTGCGCGAAGGCATCCACTGGATGAGTGTAGGCCAGCGCGACCCACTCGTGGAATACCGTCGCCGTGGCCAGCTGATTTTCGAAGAGATGCAGCAAGCACTGCGCCACGAAGTCGTACGTGCGCTGTTCCACGCCGAGCCGATAGCGGCTGAGGACCTGGAGCGGCCGACCGAGACTGAACTGACGCGCGCGGCACGCAATTCTATTAGCAATGCCGGCGAAGTACTGGAGGGCGAGGCCCAATTCGACGAAGAGGATTTTGAGTCAGCCAAAAAGAACGCTGCCAAGCCAAAGAGCACCGGTACTAAGCGTAAAAAGGCCAATAAGGCCGAACGCCAGCGTAAAACAAAAGCCCGCAAGCGCAAATAAACATACATGAAACACATTGTTGAAGAAGTAATTTTACAAAATGGCGCTAAAGGCTTGCTGGTACATGTACCAGACGCCACGGTACTCGATGTATACCTGAACTTTCGTGCCGGCGAATACCTGGTAGCGCGCGACAAGTGGGAAGCGCCACACTTGATGGAGCACGTGCTGCTCGGTGCTAACGACATTTATCCGCGGGCTCGCGAATTTCAGGCTATTGTTGAACAAAATGGCGCCTACAGCAATGCCAGCACCGACGTCTACGACATCATTTACGAAACCGAGTGTGCTGATTTTGAGTGGGAGCGCATCTTTAAACTGCTTATCTTGGCCATTGAGCATCCGCTATTTTTGCAGGAAGAATTTGACGCCGAATTTGGCAACGTGCGCGAAGAGTTGGCTGCTCGTGCCAACAACCACTATCGCAGCCTAGGCGCCAACACACGCAAGGCCTACGGCCTGGTGGCTGAAACTGACAAAGAGCGGCTGGAGCTCATGCAGAACGTGCAGCTTGAGGACGTGCGCGAGCACTACCGCCGCACGCACACCACCGACAACATGCGTTTTGTCATTGCCGGTAACATCAACAAGCAGCGTAAGAGTGCCATTATGCGCATGCTGGAAGACCTTGACCTGCCGCGCGGCGAACGTTTTGCCATGCCGGACGAGGTCGTCAAGCAGCCAAAAAAACCGGTGTGCATTCCGAACGCCAGTGTTGACACGATCTACTTCTACATTGACAGCTTTATGAACCGCCGGCTTGAAGAGAGCGAGGTGGACGCGCTTGGGCTGGTCAACGCTATACTGACCGAGACGCTGTACAGCAAGATCCTGGGCACGGCTCGCGAACGTGGCCTAGTGTATGGCATGAACAGCGGTTTCCAGCAGATTAAGCTGAGCAGTAACTTGTGGTTCGGTAGCCAGGTGTCGGTCCAGAACGCAGCGGCACTGTTCGACATCGTGACCGAACAGCTAGGCAACCTCTTCCGCGGGGAACTGGCCGAGGCTGACATCGCCGCCGCGCAGGCTTATTCACTGGGCCGCTACCAGCGCAGCGCGCAAACGGTGGCCGCGACCGCTGGCGGCTACACCGGCCGCTATTTCTTCGACGAATATGTTGATGACTATTATGCCATTCCGGACCGGATCAAAGCTGTGACCAAACAATCCATCGTAGACGTAACGCGGGCTATGTTTACTGACGGACTAGGTGGGCTCGGTGTATATGGTAAAGTGGATGACAAAGTAGCTGCGCAGTTAAACGAACAAATCGTCGAGCTGTGGCAGAATGCGGCCGTAAGGGAATAGCTGGATGAGCGCGCTCCACTCGGAAGCATTGGAGCTGCAAATGCTAGTGGCTGATGCGCTCACGCGCATCGGTTTTGAGAAGCTAGAGGCACGTCAGCGGGAGGTAAACGCGGAAGCTGCCGCGCCAGACCTCTGGCAGGATAACGAGCGCGCTCAGGCAGTGGTGCGTGAGCAGGCGGTGCTTGAAAAACGTATTACGCCGTGGCGTGAGCTCAAGCAAAATATTTCAGATGTAGTGGAGTTGTCCGGCCTTGAGGACGAAGCGCTGCGGGCTGACCTGGAAGTTCAGCTGCAAAACTCTGTACAGGGTTTTGCAGCTCTAAAAGAGGAGCTGAAGTTTAACGGTCCGTATGACGGTCACGATGCTATTTTGAGTATTCATGCCGGCGCCGGTGGTACCGACGCCCAAGACTGGGCTAGTATGCTGCTGCGCATGTATGTGCGCTATGCCGAAAAAGAGGGCTGGCAGGTGAGCACCATGGAAGAATCACTTGGTGAAGAAGCAGGCATCAAAAGTGTGACGCTCGAGATAAGCGGTCCATTCGCATACGGCAAGCTGAAGGGCGAGCACGGCGTACATCGGTTAGTACGCTTAAGTCCCTTCAATGCCGAAAGCCGCGAAACCAGCTTTGCCAAAGTGGAAGTGACACCGCGGATTGACGCACCCGAAGAGCTCGAGATCGACGAAAAAGATCTCAAAATTGACGTCTATCGCAGCGGTGGCCACGGTGGCCAGTCAGTGAATACCACCGACAGCGCCGTGCGTGTGACGCACTTGCCCACGGGCATCGTGGTGGCTATCCAGAACGAGCGCAGCCAGCTGCAAAACAAGGAGACTGCGCTGCACATTCTGCGTGGTAAACTCGCCCAACTACAATTTGAGCAACATGCCGCGCACGTCAGTGACCTCAAAGGCCCGAGTGAGCAAGCCGCCTGGGGTAACCAAATCCGCAGCTATGTGCTGCACCCCTACAAGCAGATCAAAGACCTGCGCACGGGTTACACGTCCACCGACCCTGACGACATCTTGGGCGGCAACCTCGGCCCACTCATTGCGGCCTACCTCGAACACTTTCTCTCTAATGCCTAGGGCCACGGGTTTGCAGCGGTCTTCGGCAGCTTGCTAAGAAGTTGTTCTGGGCCGAATGTCGTTAAAGGCGCCCTCTGGCATACCGCTGAGCCAGCAGGGGCTTCGTACTGAGTGCTGAACTCTACTGAACCGCGGCCAATTTTTAATAGAATACTCTTGGCTGCTGCGCTGGGAACCGGCTGACTATCGTGCCAACGATCCTGGCTGTCTGGTGCTTCAAATCCAACAACGATGTCTGCTTGTGGTCGGATTGTGGCGACTAAAATTCCTAAGCGCCATGTTCTCTGATTAGCCTCAATAACACTTGGGTCAGAGTCTCCGCGGTAGGCACTACTGATACTCCGTTCTGACCGGCATGTGCCTGAGCTACAAGCTGTTGCACCCAGCCCAGTCACAAGAAGGCTAAAACTGAGCCCTAAAGCGGCACATTCGCGGTTACCGATTTGTCTCATCCGTGACATAAGACTGTCTCCTTAATACCACATAGTAAACTACCGTTCGCGGCGCGGCTGCAAGAGGGATTACGGCTAGGCAGGTGTATCATGTACTATCAGCCTGTCTGGCGCTTGGCCAAGCATATTGTTATAATAGTGCTAATGATTTTGCTGGACAGGGTAACGAAGACCTACAATAAAAATTTGGGGCCGGCGCTCGACCGTGTGAGCTTGCACGTAGAGCCGAAAGAGTTTGTGATAATTGTGGGGCAGAGCGGTGCGGGCAAGAGCACACTGCTTAAACTGCTGACGCGCGAGGAGCGGCCCACAAGTGGCAAGATAATCGTCGGCGGCATAGATTATGATAAGTTGCGCGACCGCGATATACCGCTGCTACGGCGCAAAATTGGCGTCGTTTTTCAGGATTTCAAGCTGCTGCCGAACCGCACTGTATTCGAGAACGTTGCGTTCGCCCTAGAAATCGTGGGCGTGAGCACCAAAGAAATCAACAACACTGTACCAAAAGTGCTCGACATCGTAAACCTGAAGGGCAAGGAAAAGCGCATGCCCATGGAACTAAGCGGCGGTGAGCGCCAGCGCGTGGCGATTGCCCGCGCCATTGTGCGCCAGCCCAAGGTGCTGATTGCTGATGAGCCAACCGGCAACCTTGACCCTAAGCACGCCTGGGACGTTATAAAGGTGCTCGAAAAAATCAACAAATATGGCACCACGGTGCTGCTGACAACGCATAACCAGGAAGTGGTGAATCGGCTAAGACGCCGCGTGGTGACTATCGACCACGGCCGCATTGCCAGCGACAAGGCGCGGGCTAATTACACCAGCGCTACCATTGCGGTTGATATTGCCGCGGCCAAGAAATAACCGATCGATATGAGAGCTAAATTTACTACTTTTTCGCGCATTATCCGCACCGGTATGGTGAACTTTGTGCGTAACATGTGGTTGGCCATCGCGGCGATGGCGATTATGATTGTGACACTTACCATCATACTTTTTTCGGTTATCGTCAACGCCACGTTCAGTAATACCGTCCAGCAGATCACAAACAAGATAGATGTGTCGGTGTACCTGAAAGATTCGGTGACACCGGCGCAATCGCAATCGCTGGTGGGCCAGCTTAAGTCACTGCCGGCCGTGCAGCATGTGCGGTACCTCTCCAAAGAAGACGCGCTCAAGCAGTACGAGGCCCAGAACGTGGGTAACACACAGTTGCTGCAGGCTATAAATGAGACGGATAACCCGCTGCCGGCCACCATCAAAATCAAGCCAAGAACCTTGAACGACATTGACCAAATCCGTGCCTTTATCGAAAAGCCCGATACTGCCAAGTTACAGTCCGACCCGGCGAGTGACAGTGGCGACCGGCGCGAAGCGATTGCCAAAATTACACACGCCACCAACATCTTGCGGCGTGTCGGGGCGGGGGCAGTCGTGGTGTTCGCGGTTATCTCGGTGCTAATCATCTTCAATACCATCCAAATGGCGATTTTCAACCGGCGCGACGAGTTGCAGATTATGCGCTTGCTCGGCGCCAGTACTTCGTACATCCGGGGACCGTTCGTGGTTGAGACGATTATTTACGGCATATTTTCGGCCATTATCTCGGTGCTCATCATAAACGCGGTGTTCGTGACGGCTTCTAGCTCGCTGCAGGCCACCAGCTTCGGTTTACTGGATATAAGCTACAGCCAGTCGTTTTTCGAAAATCGTTACTGGGAGCTGTTGCTAATACAGCTTGCGCTTGGTATATTTATAGGTGCTGCATCGTCAATTATTGCGACGCGCAGGTACTTGAAATTCAAAACGCCGAAACGCTAGATAAATCAAAACCGCCAGCTTGGAAAACATCCAAAATGCTTGGCGGTTTTTTGTCCGAAAAGGGGATGTAAGGATTGAGTGGAAACCACAAGCGTGATACACTGAAAGTGATAGTTTTAAAAATAAAAACTATGAAATTACCATCGAAAGTCTCTCACTCTATTGCAGCTAAGCGCAGCAAAGCCACTTTGCTAGTGTCTGGTTTGGTATTGGTGGGCGGCAGCTTTATCCCAAGTGTACAGATGGTATTGGCCGATAGTTTCCAGGACCAGATTAACTCGCTGAACGCACAGAATAGCAATACACGCAACCTGGTGAACGGCCTGCAAGCCCAAGCAGCCAGCTACCAAGACGCCATCAACCAACTACAGGGCCAAATTAACGGCCTGCAGGCATCCATCAACGGCAACCTCGCGCAGCAGGCCAGTCTGCAGCAGCAGATTGTCGATGCTCAGGCGCAAATCGACCAAGAAAAGGCCTATCTGGCAAGTGACGTTAAGGCCATGTACGTTGACGGTACCCCCGGTACGCTCGAAATGCTGGCAACCAGCAAAAACTTGAGTGATTTCGTTGACAAGCAGGAATATCGTACCAGTGTGCAGAACAAGCTGCAGGATACACTTAAGAAGATCGCTGAGCTGCAGCAAGAGCTCCAGACCAAGAAGGCGCAAGTTGACCAGCTGCTGAGCGAAGAGCAGGATCAAAAAAATCAATTGGCCGGCGCCCAGGCTCAACAGTCGGCGCTACTCACCTACAACCAGAGCCAACAGGCTACTTATAACGCTCAAATCAAGGCTAATAGCAGCCAGATAGCTCAGCTCCGCGCCCAGCAGGCGGCTGCCAACAAGACACTCGGCAGTAACGTGGTTGCTGGTGATCCTGGTCACGGTGGCTATCCGGCATATCTCGACAATGCCGGGCAAGACACTCTTATCGATCCATGGGGTATGTACAACCGTGAATGTGTAAGCTACACCGCCTGGAAAGTTAAGCAAAACTACGGCTACATGCCGTACTGGGGCGGCCGCGGTAACGCGAACGAATGGCCGGGCGATGCCCGGGGCGCCGGTATTCCGACTGGCTCGACGCCGCGGGCTGACTCGGTGGCTATCTGGAACGTGGGTGCCTTTGGCCATGCTATGTGGGTTGAAGCGGTAAACGGTGACGGCAGCATCTATGTAAGTCAATATAACTACGACTACACGGGGCACTACAGCGAGATGCTCGTTTCCGCCGCCAAGGCTGCCAGCTTCACTTACATTTACTTTGACTAACAGCCCTGCGTAGGGCCCCCAGGGTTTGCGGTGGCTAGCGCTTGATGCGTTTGTAGAGCCGGAAGGCGGTGTATTTTGGGCGATTATAGACGAGGTCAATCGGATTGGGGTGGGCAACTTCGTAGCCGCCAAAGCGCTTTTTAAAGCTGGTGACGCCGCTCAAATGGGTGCCTTTGACGTTGTCAGATATGCCGCCGAAGTTCAGAGAGTGCCAATCGCGTTTTTTGGCTTCGAGAACAGCGTTCCAGATAATGAAATAGGGTGGGGCGATCTTGCGGAAGTCATTTGACGAACCGGCAAATATGTAATACATAACACCGTCGTACGCGGCGAAAAGTGCCACGGCCGCTGGCTTATTGTCTATGGTGCAGAGCGCTACAAAGCCACTGTCAGCCGGTATTGATTGCAGCACGGCCTCGTAGTACTTACGTTGCTGCAGGCTAAAGCTGTCGCGCCCGGCAGTGGTTTGCATGAGTGCCAAGAACGTATCAAGCGGTGCTTTGGCTGGCGCAAAAAACTCCAACTTAGCACTGGCGCGTTCAGCCAGACGGACGTTATAACGTGCGTGTTTGTGCATACTCATCCAGATGTCGTTCTGCTCGGGTGCGATGTCGAGCAGCCATTCGGCGCGGGGTTGCAGGCTGGCGGTGACGGCAACATGATTGGCGACCGGCCTTACTCCGTCAGGGTAGTTATCGAGCCGCACAAAGCTAGCGCCGGCACGTTTAGCGACGGGCGCAAAAAACTCGCGCAGCGCACCCAAAAGCTCCGGCGTCCATTTTGCGGCGACCGGCCCGTAGGGACAGTAAAAGAAGCTGATACCGCCCGGCGCGTCGTACTTAACGGCCAGTCCGGCCGCTACCAGTGTGGTGCCATCGTGGGCGATAAAATACACCACTCGTTTGCCGTCACGCTGTTGCCAAGCACCGTAGAACGGGGCTTGTAATAGAGGTGGCGAGGTGTCTTTAGTGGCTAGCTTAGCAAGTGTAGCAGCATATTCTTCCGCGCTGCATTCGGCCACGCTCAAGCTGTTCTTCATTGTTCCTATTATACCTCGTAAGTTCGTGTATACTTGTATGGACGTTATGGGGTTTCCTAAAATCAAATTGCCACAAAATGCCAAAGTGCGCCGCGGGCTGCAAATCGGCGGCGTGGTGGTTGGTATATTTGCGATATTCTGCGTGGGTGCCGCTTACGGCAGCGGCAACTTGCGTCTTCTGCCGCGTGCGCAATACGCCGACGAGACCGGTCTGTCCAACACCTTGGATTACTCCAGCCTGAATCAACTCTATGATGTGCTTCGCCAAAATTACGATGGCAAGCTCACCCAGGCGCAGATAATCGACGGCCTCAAACACGGCCTGGCCGACGCGCCCAAGGATCCGTACACCGTATATTTCTCACCCAGCGAGGCTCAGACGTTTA
Source organism: Candidatus Saccharimonadota bacterium (assembly GCA_025928155.1). GTDB lineage: Bacteria > Patescibacteriota > Saccharimonadia > Saccharimonadales > UBA4665 > JAJZCD01. The sequence continues at coordinate 9,792 of JAICKC010000018.1, read as the reverse complement.
ACGGCGAGCTGCAGGGGCAGAGTATATCAGGCATTGGTGCGCAGCTTGACCAGGACGCGAACGGGCACATCATAATTATGTCACCACTGCCAGGGCAGCCGGCCGCTAAGGCGGGTATCCAGGCTAAAGATATCATTGCAACTATTAACGGCCAGAGCACGGCCGGCATGTCGGTGGCCGACGCGGTGGGCAAAATCCGCGGCAACAAGGGCACCAAAGTCAGCTTAGGTATTGTACGTGGTGACCAGGCACTATCGTTTACGATCACCCGTGACACCATTCAGATACCGACGGCTACATCCAAGCTCCTGGATGGCAATGTGGGCTACTTGCAGGTCAGCCAGTTCAGTGACGGTACGTTCAGTCTGGTACAAAAGGCCGTTCAGGGCTTTCAAGCGCACGGTGTCAAAAAGGTAGTACTGGACTTGCGCGACAACCCAGGGGGTGAAGTAGATTCGGCTCGCAACATTGCCAGCCTGTGGCTTGATCAGGGCGCGACAGTTGAGCAAGAAAGGCGCGGCAGTACAGTCGTTGATACGGAACGAGCAACGGGTACTAATCCGCTGAAGGGTATGTCTACTGTGGTGCTGATAGACGGTGGTTCGGCTTCGGCTTCTGAGATCACTACGCTCGCGCTGCGTGACAACAAAGCCGCCTATATTATGGGCGAGCAGAGCTACGGCAAGGGCGTGGTACAGAGCGTAATTCCGTTCAGCGATGGCAGTGAGTTCAAGGTGACGATTGCTAAATGGTACTCACCGAATGGTACGAACATTAACCACAAGGGCATTAAGCCGGACCAGGTAGTGGAGTACGACGCTGACGCTGGCAAGGACGGCACTGACAATCAGCTCAATGCTGCACTCGACTATCTCAAATCCCACTAGTCAGTAATAATAAACCACTTGCTCGTTTAGCTAGGAACAGGTATAGTACTCAAGAGTAAAGAGGTGAGAGACGTGGCCCAACCCACGAGGTTTATTTTTGTAACTGGTGGTGTGCTTTCTGGATTAGGAAAGGGTATCACCGCCGCCTCTATCGGAAATCTCTTAAAAGCCCGCGGGCTTTCGGTAAACATCCAAAAAATCGACCCTTACTTAAACGTCGATGCCGGTACGCTCAACCCGCGTGAGCACGGCGAGTGCTTTGTAACCAAAGACGGCGCCGAAACTGACCTTGACCTCGGCCACTACGAACGCTTTCTCGACCAAGAACTGACCCAGGCCAGCAGCATGATGGCCGGCCGGGTTATTCACAAGGTCATCGAAGACGAGCGAGTAGGGAATTATGCCGGACACACTGTGCAGTATATTCCCCATGTTACGAACGCGTTCCAAGAGGAGATTCTAAAGGCGAGCAAGGGCTACGAGGTACATATTGTTGAAATCGGCGGTACCGTCGGTGACTACGAGAGCTTGGCGATTATTGAGGCAGTGCGGGAAATGCGCTTCCGTGTGGGCCGCGAAAATGTGGCGTATGTGCATGTGGTATATGTGCCATTTTTGGGCGCCAGCCAGGAGTTCAAGACCAAACCGGCCCAGAACGCTGTGCGCGAACTGCGCGGCTTTGGCATAAACGCCGATGTTCTGGTGGCTCGCGCCGAAAAACCGATGCCAGTAGGGGTTGTTCGTAAGCTCAGTATGTTCTCTGCTATCCCTGAAGAGGCTGTCGCGTTGCTGCCTAACGCTCAGACTATTTACCAGGTACCGTTGACGCTCGAAGACACCGGCATAGCGGATTTCATCTGTAATAAGTTGCAGCTGGAGCACGAAAAACCACACCTGGCGGATTGGCGAGCCGTTGTAGAAAAGGCGACGACAGAACAGAAGCGTACCGTGATCGTCGGAGTGGTGGCTAAGTACTTGGATAATACTGATACGTATATGTCTGTATTTGAAGCGTTACGATCAGCCGCTTGGGCAAACGATGTGAATGTCAATATCAAGTGGATTGACGCTGAAGAGCTCGAAGATAAACACCCCGAAGAGCGGGCGCAGATACTTGATACGGTAGACGGCTATGTGGTACCGGGCGGTTTTGGCAGTCGCGGCATAGAGGGCAAAATCATTGCCGCCCAGCACGCTCTGCAGCAAAAAAAACCATATCTCGGCCTTTGCTACGGCCTGCACATGATGGTCATCGCCGCGGCCCGCCTGGGTGGGCTCGACGGCGCTAATACGACTGAAGTGAATCCTGCCACGCCGCACCCGGTTATCGCTACCATGGACGGCCAGGAGGGGCTAGAGAACACCGGCGGTACTATGCGCCTAGGTAACTACGCATGTCACTTTGCCGAGGGCAGTCTGGCGGCGCGGCTGTACGGCACACAAGATATCGAAGAGCGCCACCGCCACCGATATGAGGCCAATGGCAAGTACGTGCCGGAGTACGAAAAGTGGGGAATCCGCGCTGTAGGGATGAATCCTGACAACGGCCTGGTAGAAGTCATCGAGGGTGTGGATCACCCGTTCCTGCTTGCCAGCCAGTACCACCCTGAATTTAAGTCGCGGCCGAACCGGGCACATCCGATGTTCCGCGGCTTTATTGAAGCGCTCAAAAAATAGCTCGGGTATTGTTTGCTTACCGAGGTAAAATAGGGTAGCATAAGCTATATGTCTGATGACCTAAGCGGCAAAAAGATTCTATTGGTCGAGGATGACGATGCGTTAGCCAACGTGTACATGATGCGCCTGAAGGCCGAGAGCTTCGACGTCAGGCGGGTCGCGAACGGGGAGGATGCGCTGGCGGCTGCCAAGGAGCAGAAGCCGGACCTAGTGCTGCTCGACGCCATGATGCCGAAGGTCAGCGGCTTCGACGTGCTCGATATCCTGCGTAACACTCCCGAAACGGCCAATCTCAAAGTTATCATGCTGACGGCGCTCAGTCAGGAGAGCGACAAGCAGCGCGCCCAAGGGCTTGGCGTCGACGATTATCTTGTAAAATCCCAAGTAGTGATAAGCGACGTTATCGACCGTATAAAATACCATCTCAGCCAATAGTCACGGCAGACCTTAGAGCTATGTAGTTTGAACAAAAACCCGAGTGTGGCTCTGGTTTTTAATACGTTCGACAAGTTGTACGATTACTCGACAGTGACTTCGACGCGGGGAACGCTGCGTCCGCTGAAGGTGCGGACTTTGCGGGTCGTCATTTTGACGACACCGTCACGGGCGGCATGGATGGTGAAGTTACGACTCACAAAAGTGCCTTCACCGGCGCGCTTGGTGAGGCCGACTTGGCGCACGATAACCTGGCCAGTTTTGACTTTTTGGCCGCCAAACAGCTTAACGCCCAGGCGTTGACCGACTGAGTCTCGGGTGTTCTTGGCGGTACCGCCGGCTTTAACGTGTGACATCTGGCTATTTCCTCGTTAGTACTAATAACTCGCGGGCTACGATCTGGTCTTCGCGGTAATAAAGAAGCTGCGAGGCCTGAACGTGCTCTAAACTCACTCGATTATACCTCAATTCGCCTACCTGGTCAATAAGGGGTAGATGTTTGAACTGACCGGGAGCGGTTTGCCAAGCGGGGACGGCCAGACAAAGTCGTGTGCCGCTTACCAGCTGGCCGTGTATATTTTGCAGGAATTTTTTGAGTATAAGGTTCACTTCGCTGACGGTTTGGGCGAGGACCTCTGAAGAGGGTTTGGCAGTGAATGGCCGGCCCAGGTACGTTTCGCAGGCTACGAGGTCTACGGGCTGCTTCCACTGGTGAGTCGTGGCGTCGCCTTGTTCTAGGGTATAGGGAGCGGGTGCGTTTCTAAAAGTAGTGTTTGCCCAGTCGAGGTTGGTGCGAGTGTAATCGATCATGCGTGGTTCGATGTCCGTCCCTTGTACGGCGTAACCGAGCAATATGGCTTCCTGCAATAACACTCCGGTGCCACAGAAGGGGTCGAGCAGTTGGGCCTGCGGCGGGTGTTGGTTGTATGGTAGGCTGCGGTCAGTTTTCGTACTCGGTGGAAGATGGGTGCCGGCAAGGTTGATAATGATCTGTGCTAGTTTGGGGGGCAGCATACCTACGCGGGCGTCGCGCTTAGGCCGGCCGCGGTCGCGTAGCGTGTAACTGTCGATATCTTGGGTTTGAGTGGTACGGGCGACTACAGTGTCTCCGTTGTTGCTGGCAATGAGCAAGAGTTCGATACCGGTCGGACTGGTGAGGTGGTTGTGTAACACCTGCGCGGTGTTGAGCTCGACTTCGGGGTTAGGTGTAATGCGCACCGAACGGTCGGTGCGGGTGCGCAGCGTTTTTTTGAGTGTCAGGCCGGCGGCGTTCAGTTTGGCGGGCGAAATCTTGAGCCCGAAGGCGCTTAAGCCCAGCTGGATCTTGCCGTCGGGCAAGGTAAGGGCTAGCTCAGTGATGAGCTCCGGTAGTTTGCGTTCCAGAGCCTTCCAGTCGGTAGTTGGCAGCGTGGTCATCACATGGGCAACACGTGTGCTGCCGCCCAAGCGGCCAAAATCAACTTCGCTGGCATGTAAGTTTAGCCCCGCAACCCGCGGATTTACGACCGAAACAGCGTCGGCACCATACAGGCTCTCGAGTTCGGCTAGGCCCAGGGCTGGCTGGCGGCCGAGGATACACACAGATTGAACAGAATTAGCACTCATGTCCTTGTATAATACTGTACTATGGCCGAAACTTCATTCCTAGCGCGGCGCTGGAAGCTTATCGTTAACCTCATAACCCTCGCGGCGCTCGTTTTCCTGGTCGTGGCCATACGTGGCCAATTAGCCGATACATTTGAGAATTTGTTTAAAGTGCACGCCTGGGCGTTGCTGCTGATAATCCCGGTCGAGTTTTTGAATTATGACGCGCAGGCTCGGCTGTATAAGAGCCTGTTTGCAATCACTGAGAACAATCTAGGATACTGGCGGCTCTACGCGGCGAGTTTGGAGCTTAATTTTATCAATAACGTTTTTCCGAGCGGTGGTGTAACCGGCATCAGCTACTTTGGTGTACGCATGCGGGGGGCTGATATCACTGGAGCTAAGGCGACGGTGGTGCAGCTGTTGAAGCTGGTACTGCTTTTCCTGAGCTTTGAGGTGCTGATTGTATTCGGGCTGTTCTGTCTGGCGATTGAGGGGCGTATGAACAGTCTCATCCTGCTGGTAGCTGGTATGCTGACGACCGTTTTGGTGATTGGCACTGCTGGCTTTGCGTACATCATCGGCAGTGAGCGGCGGATTGCCGGGTTCTTTACGTGGGCGACGCGGGCGCTGAACAGATTTTTGGCCGGATTCCGGCGGGGTCGGGGCGACGCCATTAACGTGGAGCGGGCCCGGGCGGTTTTCGAAGATCTGCACCGAAATTATATGTTTATCCAGAGTGACAAGCGCAAGCTCAGGGCGCCATTTGTGTGGGCGCTGCTAGCCAACTTTTGGGAAGTGGTAGCGGTATATGTGGTGTACCTGGCGTTTGGGCATCTAGTGAATTTTGGCGCGGTTATTCTGGCCTACGCGGTAGCGAACTTTGCGGGGCTGGTGAGTGTACTGCCGGGCGGGGTGGGGATTTACGAAGGGCTAATGACGCTGGTGCTGACTGCGACTGGCGTGCCGTCGCGGCTGAGCCTGCCTGTGACCGTGATGTACCGCGTGCTGAATACGTTGGTGCAACTGCCGCCGGGCTACTATTTCTACCATCAGACGCTGAACGCAGTCAGGAAGCCTGGTGAAGAACGGGCGTGAGTGAGCTTTCCTCGCCTTTTGCGGCACAGGGGTTACAAAGGAGCAACAGGGAGAAAGTGAGGAGAATTCACTGTGAGCGATTTAGTCTTTAGTGTCAGTGACTTTGTGGCATACTTGAACGAGACGCTCGAAGTCGCGTATCCGTATGTGGCCATCGAAGGAGAGCTGAGCAATTTCCGGGTCAGCCGCAACCGTTGGGTCTATTTCGACCTCAAGGACGAAGCGGCTAGCGTGCGGTTTTTTGGCACTATCTACGCGTTGCCTGGGCCTCTGGAAGATGGCATGGTAGTGCGGGTGAGCGGCAATCCGCGGCTACATCCGCAGTTCGGTTTTAGCGTGAACGTGCAGACAGTTATGCCTGTAGGCGAGGGGAGCTTGCGCAAGGCGGCCGACCTGTTGGTGGCGAAACTGCAGACCGAAGGGCTGTTCGCGCCGGAGCGCAAGCGGCTGCTACCGTATCCCCCGCAGCGCGTTGCGCTGCTGACGGCCGGGAACTCGGCAGCATACGCCGATTTTCTCAAGATCTTGAACGCCCGTTGGCGTGGGGTCCTGGTGGAGCATTTTGACGTGCAGGTGCAAGGCGAACCGGCCGCTGCGCAAATCGTGTCAGCTATAACAGCGGTCAACGCGCTGTCGGAGGTACCTGATGTGCTGGTGCTGACGCGCGGCGGCGGTAGTGCAGATGATCTGGCGGCATTTAGCGATGAGCGGGTGGTGCGGGCGGTGGCGGGCAGCCGCGTGCCGACACTGGTGGCGATTGGCCACGAGGTAGACGTCAGTCTAGCGGAGCTGGCAGCCGACCAGCGGGCTAGTACGCCGAGCAACGCGGCGGAGCTCCTCACGCCCGACCGTACCGTTATACTGAGCCAGCTGCGCGAAGTGCGGGCGAGTTTAAACGGTGGGCTACAAGCGGTAGTGCGTCAGCGCCGTGAGTGGATCGGGCGGCAACAAGAGCGCTTGAATCATGAACTACAATCAGTATTTCGCATCGCCGAGACAAATTTACAAGCGCACAAACGCTTGCTTGCAGCTTACGACCCGGCCGCCGCGCTGCAGCGCGGCTATGCGCTAGTTCGCGCTGAAGGGAAGCTTATTCGTCGGGTTGGCGACCTACGGGTCGGTGCAAATGTGGAGCTGCAGTTGAGTGACGGCGCGGCGCGGGCTACAATTGGATCAATGGAGAAAACAGGATGACCAAAGACGCCTTTGACTACCGTAAAAAGGCCAGCGAATTAGAAGAAATTGTGGCCAAGCTGCAAGACCCTGATATTCAGATAGATGAAGCGGTTACGTTGCACGCCGCCGGTCTTAAGCTGGTCGAAGAGCTGGAAAAGTACCTGAACGAAGCCGAGATCGTCGTAAAAAAGCACATCACGGACAGCGAATGATCTGGCTGTTCGCGGCCATTTTGGTGCTGGCACTGGCCTTTGGCGGCGTCCTACTGCGCGGAGCACCCTATGTGCCGACACTCGACGCGCAGGCTAAAGCAGCGCTGGAGCTATTGGACTTGAAGCCAGGGCAAACTCTACTCGAACTCGGTAGCGGCGATGGCAAGGTTCTGGTAGTGGCGGTCCGGGCTGGTCTGAACGTGGTGGGCATCGAGCTCAACCCGTTTTTGGTTGCAGTGAGCTGGCTACGTACGCGGCGCTACCGCAAACAAGTGCGGATTATCTGGGGCGATTTTTGGCGAGTACGGTGGCCGGAGTGTGACGGGGTGTTTGTGTTTTTGCTCAATCCGTTTATGACAAAGTTGGACGGACGTATGCAAACGGTCAAAAGGCCGCTGGCGAGCTTTGCGTTTAAGATTTCCGGGCGTAAACCGGCGGCTGAAAAATCCGGCGTATACTTGTATAGGTACTAGAAAAATGCCGGCAGTTCGGTTACCATGAGCAGTATGAAACAACACTTCGGTGAGCACGGCGACCTTAACGTGCTGCTGATACCAGTGATTATTCTAGCTCTTTTATTTGTAGGCGTGGGCAGCTTTGCGGTCTGGGCATATGGCAGCCAGCAGGATTACAAAAACAATGTCGACGCCAAAGTAGCCATCGCCGTAGCGGCTAACACTAAAACGGTGCAGGCCCAGGATGCAAAGGACTACGCCGAGGCGTCCAAAAACCCGTTAGTGGTCTATAATGGTCCCGATGCGTACGGCAGCCTCAAGGTAAGTTACCCGAAAACCTGGAGTGCCTACGTCGACACCACCGATGCCAGTCGGCCGGTGGATGCCTATTTCCATCCGGGCTACGTGCCGTCGACTGACTCTAAACTAACGTACAACTTGCGCGTGCAAGTGAATTCACAGTCCTATAGCTCCATACTCAACGGCTTAACCAGCCGGATAAGCAGTGGTAAAATCACGGCTGCGCCCTATGCCTTACCGAAAGTTCCAAACATAGTCGGTACGATACTGACCGGTGCGGTGGTACCCAGCCAACCAAATGGTGGTACTGGTACGCTGGTACTCCTGCCGCTGCGTAGTACGACGCTGGAAATCTGGACCGAATCGAATGATTACCTGCCCGATTTTAACACTTACATTTTGCCGAACTTGACGTTTTCACCGTAGCCAACCCCCAGCCCCGCCGTGTATACTATTGTGAGATAGTAGCGAGTGGGGTAGCAGCGGGGCGACAACGGTATGCGGCAGGTTGGTAAAGGGGCACAGCTTAAAGACCAAGAACGATTGTTCTTAAGTTTAGCCGAGCAGTTAACCAGGCCGTTTTTGACCGTATCTCGTTTGAGCGAACTGGCTGTCGCGAGTGATTCGGGGACGACGCTTGAACACTGGCAGACCGTGCGAGCAATCGCTGATTCGTCACTGCGCCTTGTAGAGAGTTATGCCCTTAGTCTACGTGTGCAGGGTAAGATTACGCCGCTGCAGCTGGAAGCGGTTACGGTTTCGAGCCTGCTCTACGATACGGCTGAGCGCTTAGTGCCATTTGCGCGCCAGTATGGCGTAGGCGTGGAGCTCGATACGGGGCCGCGCGTGCAGCCGGTGATTGCTGATCGAGTGGTGCTGCAATCGGCGTTTGAAAGCCTAGGTCAGGTGTTTGTGCTGGCGCAGGCCGAGGCCGAAGAGCGCACACCGGTGCATCTGATGGCCCACCGCAGCCGGCATGGTGCGGTGGCGGGGCTGTATAGCGGTTCGGCGCAGCTGGGAGTCGATAGCCTGCGCCGAGCACGCTTGGTGCAGGGCGCAGCTCGACAGCCACTACCGCAGCTGGTAGATGGTCCGGCGGCCGGTGTGTTTGTGGCGGATAGCCTACTGCAATCGCTAGAAGCGCGGCTGCATGTGGCGCGGTATCATAAACTTTCGGGGCTGGCGGCGACGCTGCAGCCGAGCGCGCAGTTGCAGTTAATGTAATGCACGTATTGTTAGTAGAACCAGACGTCCTGCAGGCCCGTACCTTTGTCGCGGCGCTGGAGCAGACAGGGCACACGGTGGCACATACTACCAGCGCACAAACGGCGGTGCATTTGGTCGACGAACATACGCCGGACGTGGTCGTACTGGAGCTGCTCTTGCCTAGCCACAACGGCGTGGAGTTTTTGTACGAGTTCCGCAGTTATCCCGAATGGCTGCACATTCCGGTGCTGCTGCACACCTTTATGCTGCCGCAGGACTTGTCATTCGCGGCCACTTTACGCGGCGAGCTGGGCGTGCGGAACATTCTATATAAGCCCGCCACGACGCTGGCTGGCTTATGCGAGGCCGTGGGGCATATAGCACCCGCAGCGCTATGAACGCAGCGCAACATGTTACCGACGCGATCGTGCTCACGCGCACCGATTATGGCGAAGCTGACCGCATTATTACATTGCTGACGCCCCAGGACGGTAAGCTGCGGCTGATGGCCAAAGGCGTGCGGCGAGTCAAAAGCAAGCTGGCCGGCGGCATTGAGCTTTTCAGCGTGACAAATATCACGTTTATCAGGGGCCGTGGCGAAATTGGTACACTGATATCAGCGCGGCTTCAGACGCATTATGGACACATTGTGCAAGACATCAATCGCACCATGCTCGGCTATGAACTCACCAAACAGCTGCACAAAGCCACCGAAGACGAGCCTGAACCGGAGTATTTCCACTTGCTGCAGCAAGCCTTTGC
>JAICKC010000006.1 GCA_025928155.1 Candidatus Saccharimonadota bacterium | reverse complement strand
TAATCTCCGCTACGCGGTATACTTAATAGGAGATGGAGCGCAAAAGTACCGATGCACGCGCCGCCCTCGATACGTTTTTGCGTGATACACGCACCAAGCACATTCCGGGCGGCCAGATTATTCTCTACGAGGGCGACATACCGCTAGAAGTGTACATCCTAAGAAGCGGCGTCGTTAAAATGTATGACATCGATGAGCAAGGCAACGAAAAGATCCTGCATCTCGTCAAACCTCCTGCTCTTATACCGTTCGCCTTCTTCTCCGGCTTCGTTGACCCTCTTAAGTGGTTCTACACGGCGCTCACTGACTGCGACGTGTATGTCTTGCCTGCAGCCGAGCTTAAAGCCATGACTCATACCGATGGCGACCTGGCAGAACTACTGACCAACAGTTTTTCCAGCGATGTTCACGAGCTGCTGGTGCGGCTGAGCAGCCTGAGCAAGACGAGTGCCCGGGACAAGGTTCTAGCCGCCCTACGTTTTTTGACGGCTTGCCACGCCACCGCCCGGCGCTCCGGATGGTGGCGCGTGAACTTTGCCGTGAGCCACCAGCTTATCGCCGACCTCTGCGGCATTACCCGCGAAAGCGCTGCGCTGGTCATGAAAGATCTGCAGACAGAAAAAATCGTGCGCAACCCGCGCATTACTATTTTGGAGATTGACAGGGACAGATTGGCGGCAATTCTCTAGGACACGCGTTAAGCTCTGCAACGAGCCAAGCGCGGCGATCCGAATTATGTTGACTTCGATTAGGGCTATCACTACACTCATACTTATAAAGCTAATGGTGCAGGACACCATCCGGTTTCTATCTGTACAACCATATGTCAAAACGCCGGCTTACATTCCATAATAGACTTGGCAAGCAAATACAGAGCGCCATTGGTGCCGGATTGTTTGTAGCCCTGTTTGCGGCCATAGGCTACCACCTGCTACATCCCAGTTCGGCCGCCACCGTTGCGCCGAGCAGCCCACCCATCCAGGCCTGCAGCGGCAGCAGCACATATACCAACCCAACTAACCCCACAAGCGCGCCGGCCGGTGCGGTGACCGTTGCCGCCGGCAACAACTCCAGTGTCAACTTCAGCCAGCAAAACACCACCTACTGGTTCGCTCCTGGTGTGCATACGCTTGGAACCGGCCAGTTTAGCGCGATCAATGTGGGCAAAAACTCTACCTATATCGGCGGTGCCGGTGCCATCCTCGACGGGCAGAATTCAAATGACTATGCATTTGAAGGCGACGGTACGAATGGCGGTGGCGTGACGATCAAGTACCTAGAGATCCGTAATTTTATCCCGGGAGGCGACCAGGGTGGTATCAACACCAACTCTGACAGCGGCTGGACAATATCCAATAACTACATCCACGACTTTGTACCCGGCGGCGCCATGATGGTCGGTTCAAACGCGAATATCCAGTTCAATTGCATAACCCACAATGGCCAATACGCTTTCAACGCCTACGAAGATCCGGCTAATCCTACCGCCTCGACTGAGACCCACGGACCTAAGAACGTTACCATCAGCAACAACGAACTTTCCTACAACAACACATGTAACTGGGACCTCTTCCCGAACTTCCCTATAACCCCCCCTGCGCAGTGCCAAGGTGCCAATCGGCAAGATGGCTGCGGCTGTGACGGTGGTGGTAAATTCTGGGCAACAGACCAGGCGACGTATACCGATAACTATGTACACGACAACTACAGCATCGGCCTCTGGGCAGATACCAACAACACCGGTTTCGACGTCGAAGGCAACTACTTTAGTAATAACATTGGCGAAGCGATTATCTACGAGATCAGCTATAACGCCTTATTTAAAAATAATACTTTCATTGGCAACGCGAACTTTGCTGGGCCACTCAATCCCGGCTTCCCCACCCCGGCTATCTATATTTCTGAATCGGGCGGCGAAAGCCGCGTGCCCGGCTTTTCCACCGGTAGCCTACAGATTACCGGCAACGTATTTACGGACAACTTTAGTGGTGTGGCGCTGTGGGAGAACTCCGACCGCTACTGCTCGAGTGCTGCCAACACTTCAACCGGCGATTGTACACTCGTAAACCCGTCCGTGGCCAACCTCACCACCTGCGCCAATGCTAACTTACTCAAAACTACACCGTATATCAACGATTGTCGTTGGAAAACACAGAACGTCTCGGTCGACCATAACGTCTTTAACCTTACAACTGCCAATATCGGCAGTAAGTGTACCACTAACAACACCTGCGGCTTTAACGCGCTTTTCTCGCAGTACGGCTCGTTCGCGCCCTATACTGGCTGGTATGTTACACCGCGCATCTCCAATACTCAAAACAACGTCTTTGACTACAACACCTACAACGGCCCGTGGCAGTTCATGGGTCTCAGTCAGAGCAACGAGGTGAGTTGGACGTCTTGGCACGCCGGCTTTAACGCCGTGGACGGCGCCGGGAGCTTTAACGCACAGGATATACATAGTACGTTCAACGGCTCTACACCCGATTCCACGCCGCCGTCCACCCCTTCGGGCGTGACAGCCACCGCTCTCACCAGTACCAGCGTCAGGGTTAGCTGGAGCGCCAGCACTGACACGGGCGGTTCGGGTTTGGCGGGTTATTACATATACCGGGGTGGCGTGCAAGTGGGGAGCGTAGGGTCAACCACAACGCAGTACACCGACAGCACGGTTTCCGCAAACACCCAGTATAGTTACACGGTGAAGGCCTATGATGGCGCTGCCAACCTTTCAGCTGCCTCAAGTGTGGCTACTGTTACCACTCCAAGCGGTGGTGCCCAAACGCCCAGCGTTAGCTTTGCTGCACTGCCCGACAACTCATCTATCCACGGCAATACCTACTCGATCGACGCTAACAGCACCGCCGTTACTGGCAACACCATCTCTCAGGTTCAGCTGCTGGTTGACAATACGGTCATACAGACCGACACCACCAGCCCGTATAGCTTTACGCTCAATACGCTTAGCTACACTAATGGCAGCCACATTATAGCCGTCAAGGCGACTGACAATCAGGGTAACATTGGTACGGCTAGTGTAACGGTCAAACTTACCAATGGCGACATAAACAGCGACAGCAAGGTCGGCATTAGCGATCTTTCCATTATGGCCAGCAACTGGAATAAGCAGAGCGGTGCCACCTATAACCAAGGTGATCTCAACACTGATAGCAAGGTCACCGTAGCCGACCTGTCTATCCTGGCCAACCGCTGGAATAGCCAGTGGTAAAGACTAAGTGTGGCCGCGAAGCAACAACGCCTACACGCTGCGCGTCAGCTTAAAGCGCACTCTGTCTGGCTGAATAGCCATCTTGTACGCCCAGGTTACTTCTACTTAGTCGCCTACCCAACTGAGCCATGCAGCAACCACGCGACTACCGTAACAATGCAAAGGTAATTCTATATGTCAGCAGCTCGAATGGGTGAATTTTCAACGGATGGCTAAACAGTTTTAAACCCTGATGCGGCAAGGTCAAACCCTGATTTGTTTGTATATGGCACCATCAAGGCCCTTAGGGAGTCTAGCGATTATGGAGGAGACACGCTGGGCTATGTGCTGGATACAGCCCCTCGGATACGGTTGTGTCCAGGAGGTCGGTCAAACATCGACATTACTATAGATCCGAGCGGGTGGGCTTCATCAAGCAACGTTGGTAATGGTACTGTTCGACTAGGGGCTGGTCCTATGAGTCGTGAAGAAACGGATAGAGTACGGTTTCTGGATAGCCAGTTTGACTACACCCGGAATATCGCGTACCGGTTATCGCATGAAGCTCATCACTTCCTTGACGCTGTAGCCCGAAGACAGAATACGCCCGCGATGCAGGCACTCGATCAGGCAACCCAGGGAATACGAAGATCTTATAACGGACAGTGTGGCTTGTCGGCATTGGGGTCTATGGGTCTCTACCAAAGTCAAAGTGTTGACGTTATGGCAGGCGAAGACAGAACGGAGCTCATGACTATGTACGCTTGGAGTCCTGATTATTTCAACCGGTTCACACAGTTCTTATCCGACCCAACATTTGAGGACGAGCGTCGGAGAGTTGGCCTCGCTACTATTAGGCCTACCGAGAGGCAGGCACTGTACGATATAACGGCTTCCGTTGTTCACGACACTATTAGCCACAGTCGATAAGATGCCGGTTTACCCGAACTAGCTCGGTATCCAAGTTTTCAAATCGGCCCAGGCTGTGCCAATTCGCCCGTACTTGTACTCAAGGTATAATTACCTAGGAAAAGGCTTGCGGCTTAGGAGGCGACAAAACAGTATGGCAGTAGGGTGCCGCAACTGCCAAACTTCCCTGGGTGCTTTATTCGACCGATCCTGAGGGTCCACAAGGAAAGAGGCTAGGATTTGGGCGTTGTCGGGTCGTCGCCGACAGGAGTATCTGCTGTTGGCGGAGCGGTCGGCTGCACAACTGTAACTGTTGGGCCTAGAGGAGTTGTAGGGGTCGTGCTGGGAGCTTGCGCGGGTGTAGTAGCACGTACAGCCGGTGTCGTATCAGAGCCCACTACCATACCCTGCATCGAGACTTGGGGGCCTTTTATACCGCCGCCGATGCCGCGTCCTGAAAGTTTCATGTAGCCGAACCCCGCGCCACCTACCACAAGCAAGCCCGCTGCCGCAAATACGCCTACTAATACGGGTGATTTACTGCCGGCGAGCTTCACCGACACCTGCTTGGCCTGGTCGGCAGCGAGCACAACGTTTTGGTGCGTAGTCGTTTTGCCGTCCGCTGTAATTACCACGGTATGCGTACCGCTGGCAATACTACTAAATCCAGCCTTGCCGTTAGCATCACTGTACGTTGTGTAGTGACTGTCCAGACTCACCTTCGCCCCTTTGATAGGCTTACCGTGAGCGTCAGTAACAGTAATGGTTAGTGATGCAGTCGGTGGGGCTGCCACTGGAGTGGTGGTGGTACTTGCTGGCGGAGCTTGGGGGGCGGGGGTAGGCGTAGGGCTACCGCTGTGAGGTGATGAGTTAGTTGTGCTCGACGAGCCGCTGGGTTTAGTGGTGCTGCCCCCGGAGCTACCTCCACCGGTCGTGCCACCGCCACCCGATACGGGTGCGCTAATAGTGAAGTGAGCGGCAGGTAACGTACCGTTAAATATCGATGTACCGCCCGCATCTACGTCCGAAGACCCCGTAGCCGTTATACTGGCGGAGCCTGCGGCACTGGCAACCGCCGAGATGGTGGCAATAAGTACGCTGCCGCTGTAGGTGCTGCTCGTGGCGCATGGAATCTGTATGGTACTACCGCTATAGTAGTTGCTGCCGTACGGTGGAATAGTTATCGGGCAGTTAGACACGCTGACGTTCGTAACTGTGAGACCCGAAACTGTGAAATCAGCTTCGACCGCATTAGCATTATCAGAAGCTTGTGCATTCACATAAACACCAACGCTAAAAGCTTGACCGGTCGTATAGGTGCCGCTCGCAGGTGAAAGCGTAATGGAAGCAGTGCCGGAAGCGTAAGCTGCCGGAACCAGACTTACAATAGGTAACGCAAAGGCAGCGACCGTCATGAGAATTCGAGCCCAAGCGTGAGTGAGTGATTTAACCCCAGTATTTTTTTGTTTGTTTGGTTCGTTATGCATTGATATAACCGTCGCTTGTTCCAATTATTAGGTATGAGCAGTAAATCTGCAAGAGCGTTCTACGGTCTTAATCCGTGCCACTGTGCATAAGTGACGTTACCTGAAGAATGCAGACACAAGAAACTCCCTGTTGTTTTTTATACACCTCAGGGAGTCTCTATGATCTTGAGCGGTCAGTCACGATTGCTCTCTAATCCATAGGAAGCGTAGCACATTTTTGCATAATACGCTAGTGGTTTATCCACAGCCACGCTGCCTAGTAGGAGCGCCGGCGCCGGAAGCGTTTTTGGCGGTGGAGTGCCGAAGTAGCTATCTGCTGGGTTGGGTCAGGCATCTCGTTCAGCGGATCGCTGAGTGGCAATGGTGTGGTGCCCTGCTGGGCTGCTAAAAATGTGGCGCGGTGTTTGCGGAAGATGATCTGGCGGTAGACTAGAAAACCGGCCACGACGACGACTGCGAATATTGCAATGGTGTCACCAGCGCCAGTATTGGGCAGCGATGGGGGAGTAGGTGCCACACACTGCGGCGAGTCAGACGGCAGCGATGAGTCATATTGACAGGGCGTACAAGCAGGACTGCCGACTGGCACCCCCGGCTTGCATTCGGGGGTCGGCGGCGTGTTGGGCGTAACCCTGGCCGCACAGGCAGCCGCTGTCACGTCCTTACCGTTGGCGCTAAAATGCAGGATCGCTTTCGCGCTATAGGTGCTAGCCTTGCTATAGGTATGTTGGACGGTAATTGATGTACTGCCGCTAGCAGGCCGTACGCCTTTTTTGGATATCCCGTCACCAAAGTCAAAGTCGGCGCTGCTCAACGTCGCCCCGCCGCCAAACTTAGCTGTGGCGGTAAAGGTGCGAGCCATCTGGTTGTTGTCGCCCGGTATACTTCCGGTCAATTGGACGCAAGAATAGAACGGCGTCGGTGGCTTTGGAGCGGGCGGCGGAGTGGTTTTTTTGGGAGTCGCATTCACCGGATTGCCACAGCTATTCAGGATAGCATGCTGGAATACGCCGTTTTTCATAATAACCATGGCGCTTAAGCTGTTTTCCAGGAAAGATACGCTCGGTGAGCGCTGGTAATAGGTGGTGGCACCGTATGTATGCTGGGTACTGCCGGCAATGTTCTGGCGGCCAGCAGTATAAGCGCCCGTGGCAACCAAGGTGCTCCTGCCATTAACGGTGGCGTAGACGTCGCCGCTCTTGGTAACGTAGCCGGCTACCGCGTCGCTGCTCATGGCCGTAATATCGCTCGGACCCATACCGAACGCGTGGTAGATATCCTGGATAGAGTAGGCTTTGTTACGGGTATCGCCGTTGTTGTATTTCTGCTGCAGTGCGCTGACTGATGAGGCACCGCAATATACTACCGCGTTACTGTCGCAGTTGGCGGTTTCGGCATGTACCATGGTGACGCCTACAGCTCCTCCGCCCAACACGAGACCTAACGACAATATCAAGCCGGCTATAAACGGCACTTTTCTGGACTTGCGGCTAAAATTCCGAAATAACGTCACTGGCAATTCCTTCCCCCTACTTGTTGTTTTATCTTCGCATAATCTGGCCGTAAGCGCAATAAATGTCCACAGGCCGGCAAAGTAAAAGCCCCGTCGCTTGAGGACGGGGCTTTGTGTGGAGGAGCGGTCAGTCGTGCTCTCGGGCCTAGGAGCGGCTCAGCTTGCGGATAGAGTACAGGCGGAAGCCGATGGTAGCAGCCACGGCCGTACCGACAAAGATGCCGATGACGTTGCCTGCACCGGTATTAGGCAGTACTGGCGGTGGGGTCGTCGTGAAGCTGACCGGCTGCGAGCAGGTTGTGCCGTTTACTAGGTCAGTGCTGTCACCAACCGTGAACTGCGGTGTGGCAGTTACGGTGCTACTGTTAGCGGTAAAGGTGTGGGCTGCACCAATTGCACTTCCAGCTGCAACCGTGCTGCTGGCGCCATCACCCCAATCGATGAGGACGTTAGTAAGTTTGGCGGCAGCTGTGTTGGTGCTACTGGCGTCGAAGCTGGCCACCGTAGCGATACGCTTGTCGTTGTCAACACTCAGGGTAAAGAGGTTGCAGGTGTAGGTAAAGCACTCTTTACTGCCCTGCAGCACACCCGGCTTACATTCAGGGGATTTGACATTGATCGGCATTGAGCACTTAGGATTAGCCGGAGCCTGGATAGCGTTACCGGCGGCGTCCTTGCCGCTTACGGCCACGCTGGCCGTGTACGTGCCAGGAGCGTAGGTGTGAGTAGCTTTTGCCGTGGTTGTACTGGTGTTGACCGTAGCGGTTTGACTCTTGTCACCAAAGTCGAAGGTGTAAGTGGTAAGCGTCGCGTTGTCGACGCTGGCGGTAGCGGTGAAGCTATAGGTAGCATCGTCGTCGCCTAGGACTGCGCCTAGAGCCTCACAAGCGAGGCTTGATGGCTTACACTGCGGGCTGCCCACTGGTACGCCAGGCTTGCACTCAGTAATCTTCACCGTAATAGGAGCTGAGCACTTCGGATTAGTAGGCGCGTTCAGCGTCTTACCGGCGGCGTCCTTGCCGCTTACGGCCACGCTGGCCGTGTACGTGCCAGGAGCGTAGGTGTGAGTAGCGTTCGCTGAAGTAGCGGTCGAAGCAACTGCCGTAGTACCGCCGTCACCAAAGGTGTACGTGTACGTGCTGATGTGGGCGTTGGTCTCAGAAGCGGTAGCCTTCAGTGTGTACTGGGTGTTGCCCTGGGCATCAGCGGCTCCAGCTGTAAGGGTCAAGCCGGTGCAGGCAAGGCTGCTCGGAACCGGCTGCTTAACGGTGATCGGCACAGAACATTTGGCGTTAGTCGGAGCGCTGATAGCCTTGCCGGTGGTCAGGTCAGTGCCATTCACATCGACGGTGGCTGTGTAATTACCAGGCTTGTAGGTGTGCGTCGTAGAAGCCGAGGTGCTGCCAGTAGTAACGGTGGCGTCGGCGCCATTGTCGCCAGGCGTAAAGATATAGTTAGTAATCTTGGCGTTACCGCTTACCTGACCAGTAGCCTTCAAGGTGTACTGCGTCTCGCCAGTGGCAGCGTTCGGCGTGCCGGCAACGGCAGTCAAGCCGGTGCAAGCCAAGGTGCCGGAAACCGGCGGCTTGACGGTAACCTTGTACTCACACGCCTGCGTCACAGTGGTGGTGTATGTCTTGTTGGTTGCAGGAGCAACGCCCGTGACAACCACGTTCGCAGTCCAGGTCCCCGGTTTGTAGGTGTGGTCGGTGTTAGCAGTGCTGGTCGTGGCCTTGCTACTGCCGTCCCCGAAGTCAAAGGTGTAGGCTTTGATTGTAACGTTGCTGGCGCTGGCCTTGGCCGTAAAGGCGTACTTCTGGTTACCTGTCGTGGTATCAACACTGCCGGCAACGGCAGCTAGGCTTGTGCAGGCCAGTGAAGCGGCCGGGGCACAGATAGTGCTGGCCTGGGCGCTGCTGTTTTCGTTCGGCAGGCTGGGAGCTGTGATATAACCGGTGTTGTTGAGTGTTGCCGGCTTACAGCTGCTGTCAGCGTAGTCCACGCTCCCGGCCTTGGCCTGGAAGGTGAACACTATCTTGCTGCCATTCTTGATGCTGGCAATCATGACACCGCTACCAAAGAAGTTAGTCTCGTTGGTGCCGGTTACGGCCTTGCCGTCCTGCTGCAGGCTGCCTTTTACATAAGCCAGGCCGACGGGCAGAGTGTCGTGAACTTTGACGTTCTTGACCGGCACCTGTCCCGTGCTGCTGACGGTAATCTGATACTTCAAGGTAGAGCCAGACCTAACGTTGCTTACGCTGCTAGCATAGCTGCCACCGTTACTCACCTGCTTGGTGATGGTGTAGTTAGGCTTCTTGGGAGTAGCGGTAACGGGGTTGCCGCAGCTTACGAGGATAGCGAACTGGAACTGGCCGTTCTGCATAGAAACCATAGCGGTTAGCTCGTCGTTCAGGAATGAGACGCTTGGTGCACGGGTGTAGAACGTGGTGCCATCTACGGTGTACTTGGTTTGGCCAGCTACAGTTTTACCGTTCGAGGTAATCAGCTGACGGCCGGCAGTCATCGCGCCCGTAGCCACTAAGGTGTTCTGACCATCGATAGTGGCGTAGACGTCGCCGCTCTTGGTAACGTAGCCCTTTACATAGGTGTTTTTCAGGTTGTCGATTTTACTGCCGTCGATACCAAAGTGGGAATACACACGCTGGATGCTGGCCGAGGTATTGTGGCCATCGCCGCCGCTTGCGTGATAAATCGTGTCAAGCTGAGCAGGCGTAGAAGCACCACACCATACAACCGCATTAGCATTACAGTCCGGCGTTGAAACCGGGGTCGCACCAGCAGCAGCTACCGTGGCAACAGCCGCGATAGTGGCAGCACCGAGCGCGAAGCCAGCCGCGATAGTGCGTACTTTAAGTTTGGTCGTATTGACCCGGGCCTTGATTTTGGAAAAAATCGACATCTTTTTGATCACCTCTCGTTACAGCTACTATTCGAAAAAACACAGCTACTTCCCTAAGGAGTTGCCGTGCTACTTTCAGTACCCACCTGCCGAAAGAAACACATCTTACCTGTGTCTATTTGGAATAGATTGTAACACTATGTTTACAAAAAGTCAATACTTATGCTTAAAAGTATTTCGGTTACGGTTCAGCTTTCGATATACCCCTTCAATAGCCCCGCCTTAATGCACACGTTGTATCGCATAAGCGTAACTGTTAATCTACAAATAGCCTATGCAACAGCATCAGGCCGCACCTGAATCACGGGTCGCCCGTGATTTCCGAGTAGTTCAGGAGAAATCATGCGTAAGTGCTTGATAGCAGTAGCTATCGCCCTTACTGCGCTCGTGGTGGCAGCCGGCGGATCCTTCGCGTTCCGCGCAGCCCCACTCAGCGAGCACCCCGCCGCATCCGCGCGACAGGCATCGGGAGTTGCCGCTCCGGCATCCAACACCGTCATCACCCCCGACGGCAGTCTGAACCGTTCGGGCACGGTCTTCGTGCCGCGGACAGCGATGCTCGGGGTGAGGATCGGCAACAACCAGAACGCCCTCACGGTGGGTCTGCCCAATTCCGCTCACACAGCGGCCGGTGTGGTCACCCAGGGTGGCGCCATGACCTACAGCTCAGCGGATAACACCACCGACACAGTCACCCCGACCGCTCATGGGATCCAGTTCCTAAAGGTGCTCGACAACGCGTCGGCGCCCAAAGCGTTTTCTTACCCCATTAGCATTCCGGTTGGTGGCAGGCTGGCGCTTGCTACCAACGGCCCGGACGGCCAGAATCGCAGCAAGGTCGCGGCGCTCATCTTCAACGCGAAGGGCGCGGTGATCAGCACAGTCGCCTTGCCGTGGGCACACGATGCTACCGGCAAGCCACTGGCAACCTACTTCACGGTAAAGGGCACCGTGCTCACCCAGCATGTGACCTTCCAGTCGTCAGCAGTGACCTATCCGGTCGTGGCTGATCCGTACTTTGTCTGGTATAAGCTCGGCGTCGTAATCACCATGAGCTATGCCGATATGCAGTACCTCGCCGCAGGTGGCATCACCGCCGCCAACACTTTGCTCGCTGGTGGGCTGGTCAGCGGGGTCGGGGCAATTCCGGGCGCTGCACTGAGCGGCATGCTACTGGCAGTAACCGGTGGCGCTGCCTGGGGAGTAGCCACGCACGAGTGCTTCTGGTTCTGGCTGCCGTACCCATTGGTATGGGACCTGCCCTCACACGGCTACTACTCATGTTAAAAGGTGGCCGTGGCTGCTTACGCAGTCACGAAGCCGGTCGGCGTATGACGACACAATCATTCATACGCCGACCGGAACCCCTAAACCATTCTTACGAAAATAGCTTTCGAGCCTTGCTTCGCGTGACTGTAGCATGCAGCATCGCCTTATCAAAACCTTCTGGAGCTGTGTCGTCAGTCGTATACATATATAACGCGGTTTTTGCCACGACAGAAAGGAGCCCAGACGCCAGGTATTCGGCCAAAAACAGCAATACTGCTGTAATAGCGCCCCCTATCACCACCGCCTCAGATTTATCCATAGCTATATAAAGTACTCGCTCCACCAATGTACCGACAGCATAGGTGGCCGCAATGACCAGCAGACCAATGCCGCTTATAGCTGTCTTGTACGTCACGCCTTCGCCCCAGCCTTTTTTGATTACAGAAACCGATGTTTTAACCGCTTTCAGAGGCTTCTGCTTTTCGGGTTCGGGAGCCGCCATAATTGCCGGAACGGCAAACGCTGTACCGATCGCCCACGACGTATTCGACAGCCAGCCAAGCAGGCCGTGAGCAAACGGTATCCGGCCAAGCGTGTTGACTAGTACAAAACTTATGCCGGAACTAAGTAGGCTAAAGCTCGCGAGCAGGCCGAGCCGCTGTCGCACTGCGCGCAGGCTGTCGGCGAGCGACACAGGATTACCGGCCAGACGTCTCAGCACTTGGTGTGCAATAACGGCCATGAACAAAGTGTTAATGAGCATGATGGCCACGTAAAATACCAGCAGCCACGGCAGCGCCCAAAAGCTGATATGATTTCCGAGATAATAAGCACCCGGTCCCTCTTTCTGTATGTACATACCGAGGCCAACCTTGCAGTAGCCCAGCAGGAGCACCAGCCACACCACGAACCAAATAAGCGGTACAATAAGCAGCGTTTTCTTTTGGCACACAAGCGCCCACGAACTGCGCGTCAAGCTCCAACCGCGCTTGATTTTCTGTGGCAGAGGCTCGTAGTTCATATGCTCACTTCCTTTCTATCAGTGTACGCACTGTTGGCTTATAGAAAAAATCTATGACATTCCGTCGCAAAAAGTCTGCTAGCACCACCACGCCCGTATCGGAGAGAGCGTAGAGCTTTCGCTTAGGGCCGGCAGTGCCGGGCATTTCTTGGTACTGCACCATGTCGGCGGCCGTAAAGCGGCGTAACGTTCGGTACATGCTTTGTTCGTCGGTAGTTTGCAGGCCCTTTGATACTTCGGTGATAAACTGACTTATCTGCGCCAAGTACTTTGGACCGTCCTTTAGCGCCAACAAGATAAGCAGGCTTAGTTGGCTTTTTCGATACACGTCCTCCCAGCCGGCTAACAGTACAGACTCGTAGGTCGGCACGACTCTTCCTGGCTCACTTCTGGATAGCTTGTTCATGTATAATGTAGTATACAGCATGTATACTACATTATGTATACTTATCCTGCCTTTATATCGCGCACTCGGCCTATATCGGATTCAGTCAGGCTCATACTCTCTATTCTGACACATAGCCTGCAGCTCGGAATTGTAAAGTTAGCGAGGCGCGACCGTGGTCTCCGACAAGAGTCTGGCCTTACTAAACCGAAAGCCGAAGGTGCTCCCCTTGTCTTCTTCACTGTGGAAGATAATAGAGCCGCCTTGCGCCGTTATGACCTTCTTGGCCATAAATAACCCTAGACCTGTGCCGTCCGGCCGGGTCTTTTGGGCGTTTTCGGCTCGGTAGAACTTGCCGAACAGCTTGTGCTGCACGCTTTTAGGCACACCAATACCTGTGTCGGTTACCGTGTACTCAACCGCTGTAGGCGTCTCAGTTAGGTTTACCGTTACTTTGCCACCTTCGGGAGTGTAATGGAGTGCATTGTCTATAAAATTCATCACCACCTGGTGTATTTTGGTATCATCCAACATCAGCTTCGGGAAGTTGTCGGGCTTGTAGTATTCCAGCGTCAGCCCGCGTGACTTGGCAATCTCCGCTAGCTGGCCAATCTCCGCCTGTACCACCTCGCTCAAATCAACCGGCGTCGCCTCTATAACAAACTTACCGGTGTTCAGCCGCGACAGGTTTAAGAGGTCGGATATGAGATACACCATCTGCTGCGAACTGTTAAATGCCTGCTGCAGCATTTTGCGCTGGGCCGTACTAATCTCGCCTGTATCGCCCTCCAGCACCATGCTCAAGTAGCCCTTCACGCTTGTCAGCGGCGTGCGCAACTGGTGACTGGCCATGCTGATAAAGTCATCTTTGGTTTCGTCGAGCTGCCGCAAGCGCGCATTGGTTCGGCGCAGCTGGCCAGTGGCTTTGTCGACGCGCTCTTGTAGCGTCTCGTTAAAATTCTGAACCTCCTCGTAATGTTGTGCGTTCTGAATGGCGACCGTCAGCTCGTTGGTAATTGCGTCGAGCACTTGGACGTCTTGTCCAGTGTATGCACCGCCACTACTTTTCTGCCCTAGTAGAATAAGGCCCGATACCTTGCTATCACGATCCAGGCTAAAAGGAATGAGGACGGCAATATTTTCCCGCTCAAGCAGACGCCGAAGGCCAATCTGAGGCTGAAGCAGTGTCTCCGTAACAATTATCTGCTTTTGTTGTTTGTAAATAGCCGCATATAACTCATCGAGCGGCTTGCCGCCGACAGTACGCTTCCCATGACCGATAATATGATGTGGACTATGTGACGTCGCTTTTAGGTCAAAGGAGCAAAACTGTGATTTGATGTTCTCTACGATAATTTCTGCCGACTGATTTAGTATGGTATCCAGATTAAGTGTGGCAGCCAGCGCTTGATTAAGCTGCTCAAAAAGTACCTGGGGATCGTAGGCGTCCCTATAGAACAGTCTGTCGGTCAGCTTGCGAAATGTCCGGATAAGCGGGGGGTAGACGCTGACAGCCAACACGATAAGTACTACGTTGTAGAACGCTCGTAGAAACTGATCATGCGCGCCTCGCGTTAATGTCGTTAAGTAGTACGAGACAAGTCCATAAAGCGCGCCAATGATGCCAAGAGTTAGAGCGTAAGCTATCGATCGCACGATAGCTAGTCGCAAGTTAAAGAGTTTGAGTCGTACTACACTGTAGTAAAGCCCGAGTACTGGTATCGCCATAACTAGGATGCCGACGTTCGTCAGGCCGAACCAACCCGTAATTGCCGGCAGTATAAACTCTGTAAGCAATAGGATAGGCAAAGCAAACATCATGCACCTATACAGCACGACGAGGTGACTTCGTTGGTCGCCACTCGTACGGCTTATATTCCTACGCAGCACAACCATAGCCGCAATGAGAACGAACATTAGGCCTAAGAAATAGACGAGGACCAAAGGTCCGAACTGAAGCGCATAGACACCGCCTTGCCGCTTTGCTCCTGCGACAACCAGCGGGCTCCCAGAAACGACACCTACCAGCACGGCCGGTGCAGTAAGTTTTTTTAACCAACGCGCCGCGCGCTTGTCGCCTGCGAGCGCTATAGCAAACCAGAGTAATAAGTAGCCAGAAACGTAACTAAACAAAAAAACAAAGTAGTTGCCCACTACAGATGCATGCGGTGAGTTATGTACATCGTTACTAATGTAACTCGACATGATCCACACGCCGATGGTGAGGGTAAAGAGCGCAAAAACTATGTTCAAGAGTAGTTTTCGGTTTTTGTAAAGCGCAACAATGCCCAAGCCCAACAACGCGAGCGCAACAAGCCAGTTTACTGTCAGGTAGAAATCCTGCATCTCCACTTAGTTTACTAAGCGTAAGCGAAACTGGAAACAGCAGGGTCAATTATTTTTAGGGTCTGCGGTGTTTGCCACCATGTCCATTGGTAGATTTAACCGCATGGCCGCCAGTGTCGCCACGTGCGGCCCGCTCTTCGATCGAGTAGGACGCTGACTCTTTGCGACTAAGCTGATTGTTAAGTGCTGTTAGCGCAAGTCCTCTATAGAACATGGCTCGAGGGTATCTTGTAACCCCCGACTCGCCGGTGTATGCGTCCATCCAGCGTACCTTAGGCGCTAACACCGGAGCCTTACCCTTTTCACCTAGGCGGGCACGTACATGTTTAAGTGTCTCAGCTACTGCAATTTGAGCAGCAAGCCCAGCGCCAAGCATGTTAGACGGTGTCGGTGCACCTTCATTCAGAGCCTTGAGAGTATTCAAATCGGCATAGGGCGGAACGTACGTTACAAAGCGGCTGACGTCGATCTTCTGCTCAGCCACTTCATCAAGCGGAGCTTCTTCTCCACCTTCAATGCCATAGAAACGCTCAAACGTCCATTTACTGTGTGGGTCAAAAGAGGTGCCCTGCGCGCCGTGCGCCACATACTCCACGTTCAGTACCGGAGCCTCAATCAGGCGGGCCGCACGGCAAAGCATAGTGCCTAGGTGAGGCATCGAAAGCTCGGTGGCATCTAGTACTAGGTTAGCGTCACGAACAAAGGCGTGAACGTTGTCGGTGTTGATGCCTTCTTTATAAGTAAGAACCTCAGCGTCGGGGTTTATCGCATGAACCTCATCGGTAAACACCTCAGCCTTATTACGGCCATACGTGGTGGTGTTAGCACCAAGCACACGGTTGGCGTTAACATCCTCAAAAGGCTCAGGGTCGGCAATAGCAAACCTCTGCACCCCCATGTGCGCGAGCTCGATTCCAGTCAGATAACCAGCGCCGCCTACGCCACCAATAGCTATACGAGTATCGAGCAGCCCCTGCTGAGTTGCCTCGTTCCAGTACGCCATGTTGCGGTAGATTTCAGGTGATTGTAATGTCCACATGTCAGTAATTTTCCTGTCGTTGAGGTTATATAGCTAAGCTACGGCGAGGCGGCGACTCGGCGAGGCGGCGGCCGACCGCAAGGGCATAGTGCCCGAGTAGGCATAACCTTGCTCAATCGCTGCGATGGCGTCAAAGGCGCCAGGCGTCCTAGATACAATAGTCTGCGCTACACCCTTAACGTCTATCTGTATGGCCTGCTTCGCGTCTTGAACACCGGGCATCTCCTTGGCATCACTTAGGACGACTACCGGGACACCGATACGGCCAAGCCCTCTGGCAAGCTTAGGCTCAACCACACCGAACGTAGGATCGAGCTCATTCTCCAAAAGAAGTTTTACGGCAGCAGTAAACAGCGGCCATTTAAGCTTATTTTGTACCACAGGATCTTCGTGGCGGCCTATCCAGCGAGAAATCTCGGCACCCTTAATTGGCGCCGGCTTGTTTGCAAACGCTTCGGGATAGTGGTGCTCGACTGGCAGAGGGCTTGGATCTGCCTCAGTTTTTATAACTATGCGCATGGATCCCACCCCACGGGTCGTGGTCCCTGTATTTTCGAAGAGACCGAGGTGGATAGCACGGGCGTCATCGGCATCAAACTCGGTGCCATCGGGTAGTATCGTAACGTCTCTGTAGCCCTTCTGCCGGTAATAGGTGTTACCGCGCAATAAGCCGTAAGCGCGAAACTCGGCTTCGCGTCCGGGCACAATCTGGCTCCCTAAGGCCAGAATGCCCACCGCCAAGTGGGCGTCGGGGTGATTATCAAAAACAGTAGACTCAATCTGAGGAATAACGTCGTGATGGCTGATTAGGTTTATTGACATATGGTCCAACTCTTATCTTTAGAGAAAACAAGACAGCACCGCAAAGAAATGCAGATGCTGTCTTCTATCTCATAATTTACGCCCTTCGTCAGGGAATGGTCATATAATAGCACATTATTGCCAAATAAGCAAGTATTGCAATAATTTACAAACAAAAACGCGCAGCCCCTCAGTTGGAGGGCTGCGCGCTTTTGGCTTCTAACGTACTGTCCTAAGGTTATCAGGTAGCCTCCAGCAAAATCAATAAGAAAATGCACAGGTTTGTTTCCCTTGCTCTGCACGAACCAATACTGCTATGCTACAAAAGGGCAGTGTGTCAAATGCTGCAAAATGTAAAATGGCCCAGACCGACTTCAGCAACTACAAGGTCGCGGTCGTTGAAGATGACCCGCCGATCCGTAATCTATACCTGACGAAATTAGAGCTCAGTGGTTTTACCGTGCGGGCCGCCACCAATGGTGAGACGGGCCTAGGACTAGCCAAAGACTTCCGTCCCGACCTCATTCTACTCGACCTGCTCATGCCGGGCATGAACGGCGACGAAATGCTCCAGCGGCTCCGGAGCGAAGAATGGGGAGCCGACATGCGGGTTATCATTCTCACGAACATCAGTCGAAACGAAGCACCAAGCGTGCTTCGTTTTTTAGGTGTCGATCGCTATATCGTCAAAGCACATTACACCCCTGCGCAGGTGGTAGACGTTGTAAAAGAAGTGCTGCATATTAAATAAGGAGATTGCGTTTCGCGCCAAGCGCTCGTATCATTAAACCTATGGCTAAAATTGCGATTGTCGAAGACGACCAGGCCATCAGCCAGATGTATCGGCTGAAGTTCGAGGCCGAGGGTTACGAAGTTGAAACAGCTGCCAACGGCAAGCTAGGGCTGGCACTGATAGAGAAAATGCGGCCGGACATTATCCTGCTCGACCTGATGATGCCCGAAATGGACGGCGAGGAAATGCTCGACAAGCTGCGCCTGACCGACTGGGGCAAAAACATCAAAGTTATCATCCTTACCAATGTGGGTAAAGAAGAAGCGCCGGCCACCCTCAAGCAACTGGGCGTGCACCGGTTTATCGTCAAAGCCGAAATGACACCACGCCAGGTGGCGGAACTCGTCAAAGACGAACTGGCCGCGGCGTAGTTATAACCGCCGCTTAGATAAGGGTTTCGGTCTCTTCCATACCGAATATGGTTAGTAAGTAGTTCCTGTCTTTAGTCATGCTAGATTGCAGCAGCTTAAGTCCTACGCGTTGATATTCGTCAATAAGCCCGAGCGCCGAATTGTGCCACACGCGCAATAAAAGTATCGTGCTATCCTTTTCGAGATTGACGTCGTGCATGCTGTTCTCGAACCGGAAGCGTATGGTCAGGGCTGTATTCAGTCGCACTCTGACATAGCGCATCATACGCCTTTCGTCAAAGCCCATTTCTGCTTTATACAGATCATCACTAACATTCATGAGATCGAGGACAAGCCTGTGCCCGGGAGAGAGTTCGCTCCGGTTGGCGGTGGCACTAAATTCAAAGTATCTACGTGACGTTTCTGTGTCCGGCTTATTAGTACAGACTAGCAGGGCTTTACCGTCCATGCTGCCATATATCGTTCTCAGCGGGTCAGAAAAGGAACGAAAATTTACAGGGGTATCTCCAAGGAAAAGTATGAGGTTAAGCGTTTGGTCTGCTCCCCGGTCTAATAGATCATCGACGAGCACGTCGCTAAAGCGCTCATAGGTAACGTCTCTGACGTAGCCCTCAAACGGAAGCGCGTCACCAAACCACTCCCGGAGGTTACGCTCCGCAATGCGCAACATCTCTTTACTAATATCCACCGCTATATAACGGTGGAGCACACCCCGCTCCATAACGTGCTCTAGCAACTCTCGAACGGGTATCCCGTTACCTGGACCTACATCAACGATGTTGATTTTAGAGTAGCCCTCAATCAACCGATCAATTGCCCCTAGATTTATGTGGATTAATTCCTGCGTCCCCTTAAGGATGTTGGTAAGCCCCTCTTCTTGTTCGTGGCGTCGCATAACCACATCCCAGCCATCCGCGCCACCATTAAAGTAACCGTACTGTCTGGGAATCTCACCGTGCGTTCTCAGATTCGTCATAATGTCGAGTATCTGCTGACGATTGTACAGGTCGTAAAATTCCGGTTTCGGGGCAACCACTTTCTGGAAGCGTGCGTTGCGATACTTCTTACCTTCTTGCGCAAGCTGTCGTAGTACTACTACATTGCTCTGTTTGTTCGCTATATATGTCCTGCCGCCATGCTCTAGCAGTTCCAAATCAACCTTCCCCTGCTTAGCGGCGTCAATCCAGTTGTACACCGTCTTGAGGGCGACGTGATATTGCGTGACGAGTTCTGAGTGCTTGAAGTAAGGCATGACTAGTTATAAGTATGGATGAAGGCTGTGGAAAAAGTAAGAATTCTGTTTGTATGCTACACGATAATTGTGTAGCATACTTATAGGGAGCGCTCCCTTAGTTGATAGTTTTACAGGTACGAATCGTATCACTTCTATAGGTTTGTTTCAAGTGCGCAATACGACGACGCCTGATATGTTTCATAACCAGCGATGTAGCATTTCCGGACTGACAGCCGGCAGATAAGTCCCAACTGCGCCTCTCGCTATCACTCGAAGGAAGGAAAACGCCATATGGCAATTCGACTACAGCCAGCGAGTCCGGTCACAAAACCGAGGAGAGGCCCTCGCAAGCGCCCCGCCGCCATTAAGATTCACAGCAGTGTATTTACAAGATATGTAGGCACGCTCAAAATCCCGCCAGCAGAGCAATATCAGCTCTCCCTCGGCTTCTTTGGCACCGACCGGCCCGAGAAGGGCTTCTGTGTCGAGTTCAGTCCCGATCCCAATCCAGTAGACTCAGTGGTAACCGAGCTATTTTCGATAGGTTCTCCTACCCGCTACGAACTCTTTCTTTGCCTCGCCAACTTCAGCGATAGAGCTGTAACCGCTGAAGTTTGGCAGATGTAACCTGCGAGCAGCCGCAACCTGTCAGATTATACTGAAACGTGACATAATAATAGGCCTATGAAGGTTGCGCTGTTAGGTTACGACATCGAGGGTAGTGCGTCGTACGAGTATTACCAAAAACAGGGCGCGGACATAACCATCTGTGACCAGAAGAACGATTTGCCTAACCTTCCAAAGGGCGTCGCAACACGACTAGGGGACGGATACCTGGACGGTCTAGCCGAGTTTGATGTATTAGTGCGCACTGCCGGCTTGCCCCCCAGCAAGATCCTTGAGAAGAATCGTCAGAACATTGACAATATAGTTGATAAAATTACTACAAATGTTAATGAATTCCTTCTTGCCTGCCCCACTCAGAATGTCATCGGCATCACCGGCACCAAAGGTAAAGGCACCACCAGCACACTTATTACGAGAATCCTGGAAGCTGCGGGCCACACGGTGTTTTTGGGCGGCAACATCGGCGTACCGCCGCTCACCTTCCTCGACAAGCTCACAGCCGACAGCTGGGTTGTGCTGGAACTCTCCAGCTTTCAGCTTACCGATCTTCGCCGCTCGCCGCACCTCGGCGTCTGCCTGATGGTCGTGCCCGAGCATTTGAACTGGCACGCTGATATGGCAGACTATGTCGAGGCCAAGAGCCAGCTTTTTGCCCACCAGAGTTCTGAGGATGTAGCGGTCTACTATGCTGACAGTGAAACGTCGCGGGAGATTGCTGCAGCCGGTGCCGGTCATAAATTCCCGTTCTACAAGTCACCCGGCGCCTGGGTCAACGGCAATATGATAACTATGAACGGTGCAGCCATCTGCACAACTGATGAGCTCAAGTTGCTCGGCAAGCACAACTGGCAAAACGTTTGCGCTGCCGTAACGGTAGGGTGGCTGGCTGGGGTACGGAACCCAGAGCCTATCCGCCAGGTGCTTACCACCTTCACCGGCCTCCCGCACCGCCTGGAAAAACTACGCGAAGTTGCCGGCGTGACGTACTACAACGATTCCTTCGCCGCCACGCCGGACGCAGCGATTGCCGCACTGCAGGCCATACCCGGCAGCAAGGTAGCTATAGTGGGCGGGTTCGACCGCGGGCTGCCAATAGACCACCTAGCAAAAGCTTTAGCCGAAGCTGCTGAGCTGCGGCATGTGCTTATCATTGGCGTCAGCGCCGAGCGGCTCGCCGAAGCCTGCCGTAATGCTGGCTTTAGCGGCTTTACGATCTCGCAGGCGCAAACCATGCCTGAAATTGTGGCGCAAGCGCGCGACCTGGCGCAGACCGGCGACGCTGTGGTTCTAACGCCTGGCTTCGCCAGCTTTGATATGTTTAAGGACTTTGAGGATCGCGGTGAGCAGTTCCGCACGGTGGTAAAGGCGCTATGAAATACCAAACCTTCGTCTTTGAGAAATATGAGTTTGACACAGCCGGTAAGACACTGCACTTGCACTACGGCTACGACAACGCACTGCACTTTACCGAAACCTACCGGTTCGATTTCGAGTTTGCACCCTATGACGCCGCTGCGCTTGACCGTGCCTGCCAGCAGCTGTTTTTTATGGCTGGCGTATCGTACTACAAAATGTACCTGGCCAGACAGATACGCGTGGACGCCGGACAGATTGACTCGCAGCTTGGGGAGCTGCTCGACACCACCTACCAAAAAGGTCTCGGCGAATTCTGGTACGTAAACAAGCTCGACCCACACACACCCGTGACGTTCCCTCGCACCGTCGAGACGCTACTGCAAGTGTCCGCGCAGGGCAATGGCCTGCTGGTAGGCATCGGCGGCGGCAAAGACAGCCTCGTGAGCGTGGAGCTGCTGCGTGGGCAGGCTGGCCTGGATGTTGCCACCTGGAGTTTAAACCACCGTCCGCAGCTCACACCGCTCATTGAGCGGATCGGCCTTCCACACTACTGGGTGGAGCGCGAATGGGATCCGCAAATTGGTGAATTAAACAAACAGGACGCGCTGAACGGGCATGTGCCGATCTCGGCCATCATCGCATGTGCGGGCACCATCACTGCCATCTTGAGCGGGCGGCGCGACCAGATCGTGAGCAACGAACAGTCCGCTAACGAACCGACCCTCCTCTACCAAGATGTGCCGATTAACCACCAGTACAGCAAAAGTCAGGAGTTCGAGCAAAACTACCAGCAGCTTTTGAGCACCAGCTACGGCCAGGGTGTGCGGTATTACTCGTTAGCACGGCCCTTAAGCGAGCTCCGTATGGCTGAACTGTTTGCCGGACGGGATTGGTTTGATAAATACTATGACGTATTCAGTTCTTGCAACCGTGCGTTCGTGCACGGCAGCGACCACATATTTTGGGACGGCACGTGCTCGAAGTGTGCGTTTGTGTACCTGGCGCTGACGCCATTTTTGCCGCCGGAGAAGATTCAGGCGCTTTTTAGTGGCAAAAACTTGCTGCTGGACCTTGCACTTGAATCTACCTACCGTCAGCTGCTCGGCATAGAGGGTGACCGGCCGCTAGATTGTGTAGGCGATATAAAAGAGTCGCGTTCTGCTATGCGCGAGGCCGTAAAAACTCACCCAGAGCTTGCCAAGTACCAGTTCGAGATTCCGGCCGACTACGATTTCCGCACGCTAGCTTCCCACCACATACCGACAGAGGTCTGGAATATCATTCGCCCGCAGGTTCAGCCATAGGAAACGTGCAATGGGATTAACCTGTACAGGACATTACCGACACTAGTCGACGAGACCCCATAGAGGTGAGTCGTGGGGTAGTATAGCTGGAATTGGCAATGTAAAGACAGCACTAACCGATATAGGCAATGCTAACTTCTCGTCGGGCATTCCACGGTCCAAAAAAGCAGCCTCACCTACGGCCCGCTGCGCCATACCGGGTAGCATCAACACTTTTGCAGTGGTTGTCCGGCGGTTGGGCACATCTTCTATGAATACAACGCGTTGTGCCATTTCAACTTGCTCCTGGCCACCGGATTGGTATGCGATTTCTCCGGTGTCAGGATTCTTTGCCAGCAGCAGAACAGCTACTCCAAGCCTCCAAGCTGTCTCTATAGCTAGCCAGTTGGCGCCATTGGGTATTGCCACTACCATATCCGGCTGATACTGCATAGCAACACTGGCTACTGCACGAGCAACCGGAGTCCGTAGCGTACTATACCGAAGTTTTTCGGCATCAAACTTGTTATTAGCAGGCTGGCCGCCAGCGAACGTACCCTGCCATGCGCTAAAACACTCTTGAAAAGATGCTCTCAGCAAGCTCACGATTGCGCCGCTGCTCTGGCGGCACGGATGACATTGTCGAACAGCGCACAGATAGTGAGCGGACCGACACCGCCCTTCCGCGGGGTTATAGTAAGGTCGTCACGCTCATAAACATCGTCGGCTAGATCGCCAACGGTTTTACCCTGCTCGCCAGCCACACCGGCATCGACCACCACCGTGCCTTCTTTAATCATGTCGCTTACGATGAGCCCAGGCTGGCCGGTAGCGGTTATAAGCACGTCGGCTGCTTCGACCACCGCACGCACATCAGGCGTCTTGCGGTCCACAACCTCCACGTCATAGTCGGAGGCTCTCAATATTCGCTCCAGCGGTGCGCCGACCAGCTTGCCGCGGCCCACGAGCACAATGCGCTTACCCTCGAGGGCTACGTTGTAGCCGGCCAACAGCCACAAGATGGCCAGGGGGGTAGCCGGTTCCAATATTGCATTTTTACCGAGCGCATCAACGTCTTTAGCAGGTGCTACGGCATTACAGATTTCGTCGGTCTCACTTGGAACTGCCAGCGGCAGTTGCACAATGACGCCGTGCACACCAGGATCGTCATTCAGCCGCTCAATTAATGCTAGTGCCTCACCCTGCTCCACGCGGTGCACATCCACATCCACCAAAATGTCAGCACCATAGCGCTGCTTCATGCGCATATACACCTCGATAGCCGGATGGTCCACCGTAACCACAATAGCGAGCTTGGGCTGCACATGTGCACCTTGACGTAAGCCGCGCACTTCATGCGCTTGCCGTTCTTTTATGAAGCCGGCGAGCTCGGAACCGTTTAGCATTTTCATCAACAGTATTGTACCGTAACTGTCCGGGTTTCTCTAAGCGAGCGGTCAAAAAGTCCGTTCCTGAACTAAAAATGCAGATTGTGCAGAATCCCGAGTACATGGTATAGTGCAGCCATAACCTTTAAGCTAATACACAGATAACGATGGATCAAGCAGCAACACCCGAATCGTCACCAACTACACCTTCACTCGAACCAGCGCCTACAATGCCTCTGGCAGACCCAACACCACACCCTGAGCTCGCACCCAAGGCCGATCTGCCGAATATCCCCGACATGTGGCCGGGTGCATGGGGTGCATACAAATACTCCAGACAAGCCGTAAAGCGTAATCCGCTCCCCATTCTGGCAGTACTGGTCCTGTATTTTCTAGCAAGCGGTCTCCCCAGCATATTGCTAAACAGAAGCGGCCGACCTTGGGGGAACGCTATTGGCGACCTTATCTCTATACCATTTTCCATTGCCCTGGTGATTGCCTACCTCGCGAGCGTACGCGGACAAAAGATTTCTGTTGGGAGTGCGCTCAAAGCCAGCTTTGATCCGATGCTGATTTTGAAATATATCGCTAATGCGATCCTCCTTACTGTCGCGGTGGTGGCATCAGCCGCCTTGCTTATCGTGCCCTTCTTCTTTGTGATGCCACGACTGGTGCTTGCACCATACTTTCTGATTGACCGGAAGCTGAGCCCACTGCAAGCACTCACTGTCAGCTGGAACGCCACTAAAGGCAGCGCTGGCAAAGTATGGGGTATCGTGGGTGCGGCAATTGCTATGTCCCTAATTATGCTTACCTTTATAGGGATACCGTTCGCGCTTTACCTGCTCTTTATGTACGGCGCTTCTCAGGCGCTCCTATACGAATTCCTGAACCGAGCCCAACCAGCTACCGCTGACGCAGCCATCGCACCCGCTCCCGCCGACCCTGTTGATCAACCACAGACTCCACCCTCACCGCCTTCTGCTCCAGCCGCTTAAATAGCTGGGCCGGATCTTGCAAAAACAGAGGTATTTTGGTAAAATACTCCCGTTACGCAGCTAAGCGTACCCTTGGGCCAGTAGCTCAGCTGGTTAGAGCGTCTGCCTCTTAAGCAGAATGTCGAGGGTTCGAGTCCCTCCTGGCCCTCCAAGATTCCGAAACTGAAACCAAAGCCTCTTCCTTCACCTTAGGAGAGGCTTTTTGGTTGGTTCCTACCCTTCTTAGGTACTCAGCCTCGATAGCTGGATAGTATTTGCCTATCGGTACCAGCCACTCACTCTGTTGCAGGGTGAGTTTTTTGTCCTTAAGCAAAAAGTTCTCACCCAAAGTCATCAAGATATCACGTTTTGTCAGTAGATCGCCCTCTTGGAAATGGGCACGTGCATATGTAGCAAAATCAAAAGCTCTCTCGGTCAGCTCAAGCCAGCTCTCTGCCCGAGTCTCTGTGCTACGGAGGCCCTCATCTACCCGCGCTAATTCCGCTTTGAGCCTAGTGTGCTGGCTAATGTACTCCTCATCATCATCCAGTAAGTTACGCGTCCGCATGTCCACAAGACCATCAAGCTGCTCTTGAACTTGTTTCCGTCTAACTTGCTGCGTGGCATATGTCTTTGCCCTATCGACCATCTCGGCCTTGTGACTGCGGTTCAGTATCTCCACAGCTAAATCCCGGAATTCTGGCAGGATCGTATACTTGGCTAGTTCGGCATCAATCTGCTTTTCCATATCATCTACGCTTGTGTAGACCGATTGATTGCAGGGCCGCTTATCACTCTTACGCGTACAGAAGTAGTGGATATAGGCAACCATTTTGCCCTCACGCTTCACAAACTTTTGATTGGTCTTTCCCACTATGGAACAGCCGCATTCACCACACTTGATTAGCCCGGTGTAGGCGTAGCCGTTCACGCCGGTGCGAGGCTTCCCTCGCTTGCCTAGAATGGTTTGCGCATAATCGTAGTCCTTGAGTGAAATGATGGGGTTATGGCCCCCTTCATAGAGCTCACCATTGTGACGAATATATCCTGCATAAAAAGGATTGTTGAATAACCGATACAAAGAGCTTAGCCCGATGGGGCCTCCGCCAGTTTTAGCCGTTCTTTTCAGGATAAAGCTCCACTCCTCATTGGCAATCTTACGAATCTGGCGTGGTGTGTACAGCCCTGACAAGAGCATCTGCCACATACGCTTAACCTGCTCAATTCGTTCAGGATCATCCACCGTTTTAGTAACGATTTTATCCTTGTTCCTAATAATACCGCCCTGGTCATTCAATACTGGAGCTTTCATATAGCCAATCGGGACCACGCCAGGGCGCTCGCCGGTTGAGGCCTTCTGGGTCATTCCACGCCTAACGTCCTTTCCCTGCTTTGACGATTCATATTGCGATTGATTCATAACCATTTGCAGCATCATGATGCCTTCAGGTGAGTTGTCAAAGTTGTAAGAGCAAAACTTCAGATCCTTAAGTGGCCCACGGAGATCATAGGTAACACGAGCAGCGTCATACTCATTCCGAGCAATCCTATTTGGATGCCAAGCGATAATCCCATCCGCCTCGCCACGTTCAATCATATCCAGCATTTGATTAAATATTGGGCGTCCAGGTGTAAATGCGCTTTTACTTTCCGGCTCCATCCATTTGATAATATTGAGGTCAGAAAAACGCTGTTTAATCTCAACTATTTGTGCTGGGTGTGAAAGCTCCTGTCGCTCTTTGCGCTCTTCAGACTTTCGCACATACGCTATGTACCGTATAGAACTGTTATTGTGACTCATACTCATCACTTCTTAGTATACCGCTTTCCCTCGAGAATGCTGCCTATTGATGAGGTACTCTGTGTAGTAGTCCTATGGGTATTCTCTGTAATAGGTCGCAGGTTATCGTCATAAGTTACTGGCGGATTTAGGTATTTAAGATTGCAGGTTTCCTTCAATCTTGGTAGTTGGTTTTGTACGTTGAGGAAGTTGACCCTATAGCATTTCTTTGCCGGTATGCCTGCAAGTTTATAATCTATAAACCCATACTCCAGAAGCTTCTTTATCGCACCGGACTGCATAGTTCTAGTTAGTCCGGTCTCGAAAAACATCTCCACTTCAGTCTTAAAAATAAACCCGTCTTTTCTTGAGCCCTTCATGTGCCAGTAGAGCAGCTGGTTCAGCATAATGGCAGCGGGCACAGAGCGAAAGATTATCGCCAGTCCCGGCTGGTACGCAATCGCCCTTTGCTTGAAGAATTTATCGATTTTTTTCTGATGGGCTTGGCTCATATAAATCTACATCTTCATTTTTTCTTACATCTTGTTCTGTGATAGGCCGGTAGATCAACTCCATCTGCCGCACGAGTGCAGATAGTTTTGTGCGCGCATCTTCTATATCAATGCTACGACCTGTGTATTTTTTGTATAGCGACTGAAACCTCGACACATCAACATCCGTGATGTTCATAGCTCATCGCCATAAATGAGGTTTTTTACCATCTTGGACGATTCAAAGTAAACCCGAGCATCAACCTGAAGCTCAAAGCGGCGATATTGGCCAATCGCGTCCACGAGCTCTTGCGTACGTTTAAACCCAAAGCGAAGCTTTCTTGGATTTGCCCTATCAATATCTTGGATGCCGAACCCTCTACTAACTAGGCCGACACAGCAACCAAAATCAGTAGTAAAGTAAAGCTCTTCATTATCATCGTGAATCATGCGAGTACGATAACTCGCATGATGGTATCGGGACGTCTAGCTTCCGGACGATCTCATGCTCACTAGGCACGAGGCGCGGTTTTAACGCGGTAGTCCAATATTGCCCCGAGCTCCTGCCGAGTCATTATCGTATTGGGCTGAAAGCCGGTAGACTTCGCGCCACAACCTGGGAAAAACTTTTCTTTCGCTTCTTTGCTAAAACCCATTTTACGCAGCGTTTCCCCAATATCTGTGAGACCTTCGAGGTCGCTGTCTATTTTCATTAGCTGGCTCAGTGCTACCCTAACGGATGGCCCATGCTCAAAGAAAGCATTCATCAACGATTCTGTTTTTCTCCCTGGTTTCATACTGATATAGCTATGCGGCTCATTATCGTACATCAAAAAAAGTTTAACGTCCCGTTTAAGAAGGCCTACTTCCACCGAATCAAAATCCTCCACCAGCCTGTTGTACAGCTTGGTAAGTTTTTTGGGATTTGCACTGATCATGTAGAATAGTGACCCCTTACCAATAGAGAAGACTTCGGCACGATCTAATCCCCTCTCTTCCAGCAAACTATCTCTTAGTGCCCCCTGCTGCATGAAGTCGGGCGCACCAGACCTATTAACCAGGGTAAATCGAAACAGATCACCTCTATAGATGAGCCTGTTCTTCTGCAGCTCTTTAACCACCCACCATAATTCTGCTCTATATCCGACTTCGGCCGGGTCAATACTCATAGTCATTCTCTTTGAGAACCATTGTCTCACAGATGCTAGCTACATATAGAAGCGGGGTGCAGATGCGGGTGTTCACTATATCAAGAACACCGATTTAGACAGTTGTCTATAATTATTTCCCTCGGTATAGGAATATAGTCATATCAACAATAGTCGGCCAATAGTACTACAGGGTGACTTTCGCGCCGCCAGAAAATGAACTGTCATGCAACTCGGCGGTCGTGGGTATCTGGTCCTTAGGTATATCGAACACGAGTACACCTTCAACGCTATTACCAGGATTTATCTGAGCCAGGAATGTGTCACTGTTATCACTGTTGTAGAGCGTGGCAGTTGAGTCAGGCGAATACTGCTGCCCTGCACTATTGAGTAGCTTCTGGTCGCCTTCGGAGAAGTATTGCTGCCGATCACCAATGTTTTTAATGTTGAGTGTTACGAGGCAGTATTGCCCTTGTGCAGTCTTTTGGAGATATTGATTTGGTCCAACAACCGTTTTGCCACATTCTATGGCCTTAACCATAAACTCAAACTTACCATCTCGAGTAGTCTCACCGATTCTAGCGACTGGATTAGTGGTTCGAGCGACGTTTGCCTTCTTAGTACTGCTCGCCGGGCTTGTGCTCGGCTTACCACCGCCTGCTGCAGAAGCAACAACTGCGAGGACAACGACTATTAGAATTACGGTTAGTATCTTGTGTCTTTTGAACCATTTCATATCATCTCCAGTTTAGTGTATTGTCTCGATTTAATTATTATCATACTAACAGATTAAAAACAAACATATTGTGACTTATACTCCGTAGACCTATATTCCACTTCTTGCCATCGTTTAGCCATGGCAAGAACAAGCGCACAACAAAAACTTGGTAAGAAAATTAGACAGTTGAGGACTGAAGCCGGGCTCTCACAAGAGAAACTCGGCGAGATGACCGGCCTAGACCGTACTTACATCTCCGGCATTGAGCGTGGCGTACGCAATCCCTCGATAAAAAACATCGAGAAGTTAGGCAAAGCCCTAAAAGTCAAAGCGTCAGGGCTCATCGAGTTCTAGACACTCAGAAAGTAAATTACGACCTATGTCGATGAGGTACTTGTGTGACATACACCCATCTTAGGGACCGCTCGTTCTATGAAGGTATCTATGACCGCACGACGGTCATGTCGGGCCGCATAGACCAGGAGTATTTCGAGAGGGCGTATCATGAGTTTTTCAGGATTCTACCCGATGAGCCAAAAGACTCAGACCGCGCAACGCTATACCTAAACCTTTTCTATGTGGTCTTTGTGGGTAATGACTTACTCGATCGATATGACATGCGCAGTAAGCGCGTAGATGAAATGATGGCCCAAGACAAAGCCAAGGACGCGCAGATTGCCACTGCCCGTCTCACCAACGAACCAGTGTGTCGACACTGCGGTAAAACCGGGCTGCGCATTACGGGCAAGATGCTTCATCATAAGGACTCTTTGGGCGAACCCGAAGAAGTTCTATTTACGCTTACCTGCCCTCACTGCAAAAAGAACACTGCGTGTTGGTATGATGGCTCACAACTAGAACGCCACAAAACTTATTGCCCAAAGTGTAAAGCTGAAATGATAGAAAAAGACACCCGCAAAGAAAAGTTACTCACTACCACCTATACCTGCCCAGCATGCGGCCATACTTACAAAGACAGGTTAGACCTCACAGTCAAGGAACGCGAGGCCGACTCAGACTTTGAAAGGGATAGGATGATCTACTGCCTCCACGATGAGAAGGCACGGCAAGAGCTTCGCGATGGCAAGTCGCGTTACGAGGGGATGGCACAGCTTGGCAGAGAATGGAAAGAAAAGGAAGACAATAAGCACATCTACGATGCCGTGGCAGCTCTGAAGAAACTCAAGATTACCGAGCTTTCGACCACGCTCGCTCCAGAGCTAGAAAAAGCTGACTACATAGAGTTCAGCCTGGATAGGCCGGAAATAGGGCGTGATGTCACCATTGGCTTTAGCTGCCTCGATAGTAAGCCCTCTCGCGATGATTACGACAGTACAAAGATACTTAAGAAAACCATTAGCACAACACTCGAGGACACCAACTGGCGACTCATGAGCGATGGGATACACTATCGACTTGGTTATCTTAGCGGACGGCTGCGTGCATACGAGCAGGAGGATGAGCTTATAAAGCTAATTAGTAAACACTCCAGAATGCGCAGCCATCACCAGAACGGGGGAAATATATAGCAAATCGAGACAAAACCGGCGAAACTATAATCCTATAATTCGAAGGGAAAAGCTTATGCCCTGGACGGCGTATATGGCGGCCTGGTAAACTCATAACATGAACGTGATTGATCTGTTTGCCGGTGCTGGTGGCCTCTCGGAAGGTTTTATTCAGTCCGGATATACAATGATAGGCCACGTAGAGATGGATAAGCATGCAGCAAACACCCTACGCACTAGGATGATCTACC
Organism: Candidatus Saccharimonadota bacterium; assembly: GCA_025928155.1. Taxonomy (GTDB): domain Bacteria; phylum Patescibacteriota; class Saccharimonadia; order Saccharimonadales; family UBA4665; genus JAJZCD01. Next base: position 39,474 of record JAICKC010000006.1, on the reverse strand, counting down.
ACGAGCTGCGTAAGCGTAACCTACTGGACGTTTATAGAAGCTACATCATGGGCGACATTACACTCGACGAAATTATAAAAGGATATAAGATGCAGAATGTGGCAGATTCCGTTATATGTGAAAAAATTGATGATAACTACGAAGATACAATAGCTAAGCTAAAACAGATCGTCGGAGACCGGCGAATTGACCTAGTCGTTGGCGGTCCTCCATGCCAAGCATATTCATACATTGGCCGTGCCCGTGACATCAATCGCATGAAAAAGGACGACCGAAACTATCTGTACAAATATTATGTTGAGTTCTTGAAAGCATTCCAACCTAAAGTACTCGTCTTCGAAAATGTTCCAGGCCTCGTGTCGGCCGGTGGCGGCCAATACCTCAAGGATATGCGTAAACTCATGAAGCGCGCAGGCTATGAAACTGACTACAAGATCTTAAATGCAGTTGACTACGGTGTCCCCCAAAACCGTCGCCGCGTTATCCTTATAGGGTGGAATGATAAATCTGGGCTGAGTTCTTATCCGCTGCCCTCACCGATTGAAAGAGATTACATTGTAAAGGACGTCCTTTCTGATCTTCCTTCGCTCCAAGCAGGAGGCGGACATGAACTGACCGAGAGAAAGGATCGTAATCTACTGCTTGAAGAGCTTGGGGTTACCTCAAAAGATTTCAACCTTCTGATCGACCACCGAACAAGGCCGCATAACGCTCGTGATTTAGAAATATACAGATATGCGGTAGAGTTAAGGGACAAGGGAGATAACCTTAGATACAACAATCTCCCTGACAACCTTAAAACTCACAAGAACCAAAGTAGTTTTCTGGATCGTTTTAAAGTCGTAGACGAGAAAGCGAGCGGCTCGCACACCATCGTTGCTCATATCGGACGAGATGGGCACTACTACATACATCCTGATCAGAAGCAAAACCGCTCTCTGAGTATCCGGGAGGCCGCTCGACTGCAGACATTCCCCGACGATTATAAATTCGAAGGCCCACGGAACTCGAGATACAAACAGATCGGCAATGCCGTCCCCGTACTTCTAGCTAGAGCTATAGCCACAGAGATAAAGGCAAATATTAGATGACAACCCCTACCAACGTATTTAGACCAAGAGCACGCATGTTGCTTCAATTAGGCGATCAGTTGATTCGAAACGAGAACATCGCCATAAGCGAGCTTGTGAAAAACGCCTACGATGCCGACGCGTCAAGATGCCTAATTAGCTGTGTAAACATTAATGACAGCAAAAAAGGAAAAATATCCATTTGGGACGATGGAGTTGGAATGACTCTTGATACGGTATTGAATGTATGGCTTGAACCTGGTGCCGATTTTAAAAACAAGCTTCTCGAAGAGGGTGAACAAGCCACGTTCGACTTTGACTTTATACGTCCAAAACGTCTTCCAATCGGAGAAAAGGGTGTGGGGCGCTTTGGCGCACATAAGATTGGAAGTAAAGTTGAATTGATAACTAGAAGCTCAAATGCTCCTAAGGAAATTCGTATCTTCATTGACTGGGAAGATTTTGAAGCCAACAAGTACCTGGATGAGGCAGGAATTATTGTTGAAGAACGGAAGCCTGAGTTATTCATAGGTGACAACCATGGGACACAGATAACTATTAGTGGCCTCAAGCAAAATTGGACACAAAAGATGTATAAGGATTTTGTAGAAGATGTGGTCACGCTAATGTCTCCATTTGATAGTGATGACTCATTCACACCTTCTGTCGAGCTTGAGCTAGATGACAAAGATCGAGAAAGCAAGTGGAAGCAGAAAGGAATCACTCTCGAGGATATCCATCGTGCAGCACTCTGGGAAGTTCATTGCCGTGTTGAAGGTGATGCAATCACTATGTTTGAAATGAAATTCAAACCTTGGGAGGATATTGATGTTCCGTCAAGAATGATCTCTCTAGCGGATATTCAGAAAGACAAAAAAGATAAGATTGAAGTCGGCAGAGGCTCCGGAGAGATGCCTGAGGGCGTCAACTTGACTGATAAGGGCGTGGGGACAATAGAATTCTACGCATACGTATTTGACCTAGACAGTGACACACTCCGTTTCATACCTGAAATATCACCCCAGTTAAAGAGCTATCTAGCAAAAAATGGCGGCATTAGAGTATATCGCGATCGGCTAAGAATATACGACTACGGTGAGGCGGGAAATGACTGGCTTGATTTAGACAAGAGGCGTATCAATAACCCAGTAAGGCAAATTGGCAACCGCAATATCCTTGGTGCAGCTTCCTTAGACCGAAAGTCTAGTCGGGGACTGATCGAGAAGACTAACCGAGAAGGCTTCGTAGACAATGAAGCATACAAAACATTCGCCGACGCCGTAAGATACGTTGTCGATCTTATTGGCACGGTAAGAATCAAGGATAAGGAAGCCATCAAAAAAGTTCGATCGGCCGGCAAAAAAGTCACAGAAAAGCGAGTCGTAGATGCTGTCGAGGATCTTAAAGAGAGTCTAAGCGAAAATCTTGCTGGCGTAGACTTCGCAGGCAAAGAAGGCTTTTTGAGAGGATGCGTGGTGCAACTCGACGAGATTGAAGAACAGTACATAAGGATGAACGAGATATTGCTTAAAAGCTCGAACATGGGTCTAAGCTTTGGAATCGTTGTGCATGAGGTAGACAAGAGACTATCCCGGCTAAGAGGTAGCATTGAGCTTCCAGAAGTTGATATTGACAATTTGAGGATCCAAATTGAAGGTATCTCCGACATCGTTAAAAGCTACGCAGCGATTGCTTCAACTGACATAAAGCAGACAAGTGTAAAAAAGGCCGTAGACGTTGCTCTGATGAATGTAGAGTTCAGATTAAAGGCCCATAAGATAGACCTTATTAGGCAATACGCCAACCATCAAGACACAGAGGCAAAACTATCGTTAAACAATATAGTCGGAGTAATGATCAACATCTTTGACAACTCAATATATTGGCTCAATAAATACGAGATAGAAGAGCCTAAGATATTTGTTTCGCTTAAAGAATATGAGCATGAGGTTGGAATAGTCATTGCAGACAACGGGAACGGCTTCAGTATTCCTTTCGAAGACGCATTACAGCCCTTCTTTACCGATAAAGTTATCGGAGGGCAAGGCCTAGGCCTGCATATAGCAAGTGAAACCATGCGTATGCACGGGGGCAAAATCATACAGCGAAGTGCAAGCGAAGTCGACGAGCTACCTAACGAGTTTGCCAATGGCGCGATCATTGAATTAATACTCAAAAAAGAGAGATAGTCTGATATGGATCTCCAGTCACTATCCGAACTAAACCGCGTTGTAATTATAGATAATGATGAAGATCAAGGGTTTGCAATTAGTAAGGCACTGAATAAAGAAAGGGTGTCTTCATATTTTTACCACTTTACTGGGGTAGGTGACCTAACAGACGTTCCTAAATGCCCTAACGCTAGGCTAGTTTTTTTAGACTTAGGGCTTGATCCACTGATAGGCGCAGGAAGCGAAACCGAAAAAGCCAACCTTGCCCTAACCTGCTTGAATCGCGTTGTAGAACCAAGTAGTTTTTATGTCCTAGTCATATGGTCTGCACAGCTTACAACTTTAGGGCAAGAATTCATAAAACTACTCAAGGAGCGTGGAAGTGACTTTTATCCATGTATTGAGCCTATCGTAATAGACAAGAATGAGTGTGCAGACCCGAGCACCCCGACGAGCTACCTCTCGTCAGCCATAAATGATCGTCTTAACGCAGGTCTCAAAGATGCTGACAAATTTGGACTTTTTACTTTTTGGGAAAGAAAGATCAGTGGAGTTACTTCATCTTTCTTGCGTGATCTTATTTCTGCAAATGAAACCCAAGATACCGTATCAGGAAAAATAAATGCGCTTAGCTTCGCGCAATCTGGCAGTACTTCAAATGACACAAGCCTACATGCCTTGCTAACACTGAATGATTCCCTAAAGGGTACCATCGACACAGCCTTGGTCGGTGAGGATTATTCTAGCTACAATGCCGTGATCAACAGTGCAGCACGATGTGATGCTCAAGCAATGAATGACATAAATGCAACTCTCACAATCAATCCCAATACAGGTGGTCGCGTCGGTCCAGGTTGCGTGATCAAAGTGGACAAAGACTACTGTGACGGACTAGTCAAGGGAACAGAAAGAACCGCAGTCATGATAGACGTGACGGCATTATGCGATGTCGCGCAAAATAATAATGATTTTCACCACTTTGTGCACGGAGTACTTTTGCCAAGCGCCAACAGTCATACATCTGGTAAGCTCAAGACCTACGAACTCAACGGTTCGTTTACTCTTGAAAATGACAGCTGGAGATTAATCATAAATCTCGCATCTATAGTCGCGAAGACCAAGGAAGAAGTAGCTGAAATTTCCACCAACGACATATGGTTTAGGTTTAGGGATAATGTGGTTATTGAATTGCAGCAGCGGATAGCATCCTATACCTCAAGGCCGGGGCGAGTCATCCTGACCCAGCATTAGACAAGAAGCTCTTTAGCCATTGCGTAAGAAGCTCGGGTGAGCTGACACCGGAGGATTTCAAGATATTAACGATATCTACACCGGACATGATAATAACGGGGTGACCATCTTCAATAATTTCCTTGTACGCTTGTTGATCTACATAGGAAGTAGTCACCAGCACGCCAAACTCACGATTTTTTAATCGCGAAATTAATCTAGAGGTACCTTTTACGCCAACTGGCGTGTCAGGACGGTAACATTTCGCCTCTATAGCACAACTCACCTTTATACTATTCGACGAGAGGCCTATTCGATATTCCGCATGAGCATCAATACCTCCATCTCTGCTCTTTCTAGTTAATTCATACGAGACAACATTTTTATCCATAAGCTTAACAAGTTCGGCGGCACACTTCTCAAAGCTAAAAGGATCACTGGTGAAACTAGTGTGAATCTGTTCAAGCAAGTACGTGTCCGACGCAGTACTAGGAAGCTGCTCGCTTTTGCTTCTGTGGGTCGCTATCCGCTCAGTGATGAGAGCCCTAGGCGGTGAGCTAGACGCCTTCCACTCTAGCCAACTCTTTGGGGCATATTGCGAGCTAGGCTTACCACTCGCTAAGCTATCTATCCATTTACGATGGATTGTTCCTGCATCCAGTACAGTAAAGATCGCACGATAGTTTTGAAAGCGCTTTCCTTCCTTACTCTTCCAAATTGCTACCAGATCTTCATTCTCGCTAATATGAGTTGCACCAGGTACGAGTAACCCGCGGAATACTACGTCCCTAGCTTTTGCGCCTTTAGTGAAAAAGAAGATCGGTGAGATGTCCCCTCTACAGCCGCTATGAAGAAAATCAAAATAGTTCCTCAGTATCTTATTACCACCGATAGGAGTGCTATGGATACTGTTACCTGGACGTTTGTTGTCTCCATAGTAGACAACTGTTCCACTGTGAATATCGATCGAGTCAGGCCAATCGTGATCATCTAGCGATGAATACAGGATGATAAATTTATAGCCACTCTCACCATTCTTAACTGCGCGAAATCCACCTTGATTAGAGCACTTGAACATTCTGCTCAATGGCTCGTAGACCATACTACCGCCAAGAGCCTCATAAACAGCATCGATAATTAACGGAGCATCTACAATCTCTTCGCTCTTGAATGCTTTAAAATCACTCCTCATAATTACCTATTATAGCGCTGGCCATGTCCCCTCTACGACTCCAAGCCTCACTGTCAACCCTGATGCTGGTTGCGATAGCGTCTACGATGGCCCTCCAATTTGTAATATATAACCACAATAACTTCTTAGAACTAGTGAAATTAAGAAACCATAATTTCTCAATTATGTGGTTGGGGTTTTATCAAGCGAGCCTAGACTGCCGGTAATATACCTCTGCAATGTCGGAGCTATATAGTCTATAAGCACGTCTTTTGGAGCACTGGCCAGTGGCTCGACTTTCAAGATGTAACGCAAGAGGACTAGACCCATGTATTGCGTACCGGCTAAATTCGCCCTTAATTCTGGTTGGTCAATGCCTTCAATCGCTGCCAGCATAGTCCCGGTTCTTTCAACGAATAATTTTTTGAAAATCTTAGCCGCTTCAGGCTCGCTTAATGAGGCACGCACTAAGCCCACGACCACGTTCCTGCTTTTCGGATTCTCCAGGTAGCTAACAAGATAAGTTGCGAGACGCTGTCCCAGGACGGCCTTATCGCCCTCAAGCAGCTTGGGTAAGTTTTGCCCTGGCTCATATACCGGCAATATAGCCTCTATAAACAGTCGTTGCTTTGTTTTGAAAAAATACACTATCAGGGCCGGATCAACACCGGCAGAGGCAGCGACATCCCGCAGGGTAGTACGGTCATAGCCTTTATCTGCAATAAGTTTCTGCGCAGCCGATAGTATTTGCCGGCGAGATTTATTTTGACCTGGCCGTCGACCGATTGATGTACGACTTTTTCTGCCCATATACTTAACCAGTTGCTGGCTCTCTGCGACTGGCAGGTCGCAGAGCCCATGATACCAACACCAGGATGGCAACCAGGAGCGGGTATGCAATATATTGAAAAAAGCTATGTCCGACGGCTAGATGGGAAGCAACAGCTCCGGTATAGTCAAAAAACATGCCGGCGTACGCCCATTCCTTAAGCCTGGGAAGCCTTGGGACAAGAATCACTACAGCTCCTAGTAGTTTCCACACACCGATAATAGTCAACACATATAGCGGGTAGTGCAGGTCCACCATGATATTGCTAACATACGGGATTCGCAAGACATCCCAAGTGCCTCCAAGTAAATTTTCTGCGGCCACAAGTGCTGTAACTATCCAGTAAATAATCACTTTTCTGCGGGTATCTGGTGGGAAATGCACCCTTAACATAGTGAAAATTATAAGTTTTTATTCCACTTAATTCAACAGCCATTGAATAAATTCTAAAGCTGGATTATATTACGATTATGGCTAAAGCATGGAGGGCAATTATGAAGAATATACAAAATGAAAACGTGGTTGATAGGATAATACGTTTCTTAGTCGCTGCGGGCACTGCTATTGCTGCGCTATATTCGCACGGCGCCGCTAGAAATCTCTGGATAGTTGTAGTAGCAATTGCACTCATCTCTAGCTTAAGCGGGTTCAGCTTATTTTATTGGCTGATTGGCATAAAGACATTGAGAGAACGAAAATAATTATGACTTACTTGTCACAGCATCGTGGCTTGCTTGCGCTTATGGGCGCTCTGATGCTTAATGCCGTTCTTGGCATAGCACTTAGCACCCTAATCAATTTTGACCCATCAAAACACAGTGCCACGCAAGACCTACTTCTCGGTCTTCATATTCTCATAGCAGTAGGTATTATTATTGGGGGAATTGTCCAGTTGGTAACATCTATCCGTACACACATACTGCGGTTACCAATAACAGTTGGCTTTCTCAGTTCACTGGTGGCGTTTGCTACTGGCGGCATTTCTGCCGACAGCGGCAATAGTGTAGCGGTTTTCGTCATGGCGGTTTGTTTTATAATCGCATTGGCGGCCTATGGCTATAGTCAAACGCAACTCAGTAATAGGCGGGCCGCCAACAAAGGTTGAATTAAGCCGTCTTAAGAGTAGTAGTGTACAAGTGCTAGCTACCCTGAACAGCGGTTGCTATAGCGTTCACGATGGCCCTCCAATACGCTTAAACTCCTCTGTTTTGAGGAGGTTTATTATTGGATTGAGCTTGTAACCGCTAGAACTTGATCAATATTTAGGAGATATTTATTCTCCTCTAACTCAGAAACTTGCGTGGTTAGCCAGTGTTCAATTGGCGACATAAAAATAACCTCAGCACCAACAAAATTCTTATAATTTATTCGAAGATCTGCACGGTTTGCTAGTTTACCTTTTAAATCTTCTCTCTTTAAAACAGGCTCGCCATCTTTCCATATAAGCAACAAACCGAATGTGAACCACCATTCGTTTACGCCAAGCTCTATTTGGCTAGGTCGTGAGTTCAAAAAAGTTGCTCTGTCATTGTTGAGGGCCATACCAACAGCAGGCACAAAGACATCAAAGGTTTGGTCCTCGGCAAAGGTTTCTAAACTGCGACGTACAAATTCTTTTGCATTCATCGAGGTCATAGCCTCTGGTTTGTATTTAATTCCTAGGTAGGAATTTCTGCCGTCACTTGTCTCATAAAAAAATTCTATTGAAACACTCTGACTGAAATTACTGAGGAGTTTCTCAACATCAGCTTTTGAATAGTCGTGATATGGTGCATAGAAGTGGAGTGCTTCTTCATATTTTCCATCTACTGCAAGCATAACCTTTAAGGCTTTTGTTAATTTTGTGCCGAGTGTAAACATACGGCTAATTGTATCAGATTAGTGGTGAACATCTGTGCGTGTAACCATTAGGAGATTGCCGACCTTCAGTTGTCATAGAGAACAATGACTCTCCAAGCATAAGCGCTATAGGGCCTCTGTCCCAGAGGTCGTTTTGTTATAATGTAACTATGAATCATCTCGCAAACCTTAGTACGTTGCGCAACCACTACTACGTAATGCGCCACGGTCAAAGTAAGGCTAACGTAGCGGGCTTAATCATTAGTCATCCGGAAAATGGAACACACTCGGATTACGCGCTTAGCCCAACGGGCAGCCAACAAGCACTCTCCTCTGCTCAACAAACACACTTAGACGATACAACTATCATTTTCAGCTCCGACTTCTCGCGTGCGTTAGAAACCGCCGAGATCGTTCGCCAACAGCTAAGCTGTGCACAAGTCCAAATCACACACTCCTTGCGCGAACGTAATTTCGGAGAATACGAAATGAGCGATCATGGCAACTACCAGTTGGTTTGGAATGATGACATCGTTGACGCGACACATAAAAATAATGGCGTTGAGTCAATCGAGGAAGTTACAGAACGCGTCACGTCATTTATCAATCGGCTGGAAGCAACATATATGGACAAAAATATACTGCTAGTTTCTCATGGTGACACTCTGCAGATCCTACAAACAGCATTCCAAAAAGTTGATGGCTCGGCACATCGCAGCCTACCTCATTTGGAAACCGCTGAAATCCGTGAGCTACAGCTTCAGCCTTAGACGTCTGTCATTCTAGTCTTAGTTCCGATAAGCTCTACGCTGGTCCTCCAATTTGTAAATAGTGCAAAATGTGGTATTATTTTTTTATGTCTGAATTGCTCGAAGCGTACAGAGCTCAAATGCCAGAGAAATGCCTGTCATGTCCGGTATTTTCGGCCTTTGCCCTTGCAGCTGAATACGAGGAGGGAAATGGCGCAAGCCTTACTGATACGATGGTTGATTCGATAGAGGGTGGACCATTCAGTAGTTCCGAGGCTAATATTTTGTGGGGTAAGCTACATTCAGAATTACTTGATATGACTACAGGCGACGAGGTTCATAGTCTTAGATCTGTAGCCAGGCTCGCTGAGCAGGGGGACAGATGCCCAGCCCCCAAGCGGGGTGCCATCTCAGGCGAGTCCTTGGCTTCAAGCGTTATTGCTTGGCTCAAGAATAACAAAGTTTGTCGTAATCCTGGGCTTGAAAAGCTTACTTAGGCTACTCCTTGAGTCACAGCTCGAGAAGGCCGTAGAGGGTATGCTATAGGTATTATGAGTAATTCTTCTCTGCAACGTTACTGAAAAAGAGGGGGTTTTGTTGCCCTTAATCCTGACACTGATGTTCCAGCCAAGGCGACACTATTGACGATGCGCTTGCTAACTTAAATGAGGTGCTTGGTATCTATTTTGAAGGATGACAACGCAAGATCAAGTTGATGACGGCCCCACGCTACTTTCCTGACAACGGTAACCATCTAGTGTCTTATGCCAATTAGCGGAAACAAGCAATTAAAATTCTTCAAGACGAGGGTTTCGTGAATGCTCGGCAACGCGGCTCGCATGTAGTACTCACAATGAAGTTAAACTTACTACCGTAGCTCCGCTCCATAAAGAGCTTAAGGGAGTACGATTCGTAGTACTGCTAAACTAGCTGGCTTGCTGCCAAAAGATTTTAGTTTGTAAGTTAATTTCAGTTGCGATAACGCTGGCAGTGACCCTTCAATTTGGTTATGCTTAAACTCCTCTATTTGAGGAGCTTTTATTATATGATTAATGAAAATGGCAGACGAACTTATAGAGATTGTGAACGATAACGATGAAGTCGTCAGGACTATGTTTCGCTCTGAAGCAGCAAGGCTCAACCTTTTGAACTTCCGCGCAATCTACATCTGGCTCGTAAATTCAAAAGGCCAGCTGTATGTACCAATCCGAGCACGGCACAAAAAACTATATCCAGGTGGTTATGATTTCAGTGTGGCTGGACAGGTTTCCGTGGGCGAAAGTTATGAAGATGCGCTTCGAAGAGAAGTAATGGAAGAGCTTAACTTTAATATCGACGATTATAAATGGCGAGAGCTCGCTAAGCTCAATCCAAAGAAAAACGGGGTGGCATGCTTTCTAAAGCTCTACGAGGTGACTGCCGACATTGAGCCCGATTTTAATAAAAATGACATTGAGTCAGCCGAGTGGCTTACTCCAAAACAAATTCTATTGAACATTTACAGCGGTCAGTATTTTAAGCCTGACATCCCACTAACCCTACGGATGTTCTACGATTACAAGAAATAGCCCTGTGCTTTGGAAAACTCAGTTGCGATAACATACACGGAGGCCCTCCAATTCCGCCTACACCAAAACCTCTATATTGAGAAGTCAAATTTATTTGCTAGCTGATTCTTCTTGGGCCATTTGTCGATCAAGCCAGATACGATAGTCGGCAGTTACCATGCTGGCAACGTTATGGCCAAGCAAATCGCTCCGTGGGGATATTTGGTTCTGTGGTCCATTCAATGCCGGCTCACGCATCATAAAGCTCGCCAACGCGCCGAGAGCCGCCATATCTTCGGCAATACCCAATTCAGCCGCTAGTTCACCGCGAAACATTGACGTAAAGGGCGTGTCTGCCTTTGGCGTGGATTCTACGAGACGAGTCCCCGCCAAGTGTGTACTGACCGCAAACTTAGAAAAGGCGAGTGACTTATCGTCGAATGGTTTTTCGACCACGGCGTGGGTAGCAGACAGCACCACCAAGTTGCGCATGCCAAAGAATCGTCGGTAAGCCACCTGCCCGTCCAGCGATTGAGAGCCAAGGGCGCTACTAACAATTGACTCTGCTGACTTGAAGCGTGGATTAAGTGGATCTGGCATCGGTGCGCCCAACACTTGCTCGATTAGGTCACCCGGTATACCTAGTTGACGCAGGCGATTTGCGCGCCCCAGCGGTACACCCGCAGACAAGCCATCCAGGAGCACCCGCAGCTCTTCGTCTTCGATCCCACGCGCCCGGAACATAAGTTCGGCTGCCCGTTGGTCAGCTTTCGCATCTCGAGCGGCTGCTTTTATTCGGTTGGAAGCATATTCAGCGGCCAATTTTGCAGTTCTCAACTCAGGTACTGTAGCGTTAGCCAGATACCGTACTTTAAATTGAGCACGCGCCTGATCCGCACCTTTATCAGTATTAAGGTCGCTATCAGACTGCTTCGACAAATCCGCTGCCTCGCGAGGTTTAATAAGACCGCGTGCAGCAAGCACAGCCGCATACTCCTGTGCGGTTGGCAGTGTGCGTTGCATGCTCAAAACGGCATTTATAAAACCGCCTGGTTCGTCAACTGTGTCCCCGTGGTAGCCGTCTTTAAAACGGTGCCACAGCGCGCCATAGGACAATGGATGTACATCTATTTCATGGGTGGCATATAAGTCCCAATCACCTTCTTCGGCAGCGTGCCGTAATTCGTCGTCACTCCTGCCGGGTAGCCCTGGTGCTACGACAGAATAATCTGCAGGGTTCTCCAATAAATCAACCTCGCCAAGGCCAAAATCTTGATTGGTTGGTAGCTCAATACGAGGCGTATTAGACATAAATTAATATTATAGTATTATTATACGATTATGTCAATATCTACCCTCGACGGCCTCGCACTGGTCGCCGCTTATTTCAGTTGCGATAGCACACGGTGGCCTCAACATTGACTTGTAAACTATGCTATTTCTAGTATGGTTTCTTTATGATTACGGCGGTTGTTTCTGGGAGCTTTAAGTTTAAGCCAGAGATCGATAAAACTATTGAAACCCTAGAAGAAACAGGCATAAAAGTGCTTGAACCAACGAGGGGCTGGTTGATTATGCCCACTCTAGAGATAACTAAGCGTTTACGATCTGGCCAGATTCGCCCTCTACCTACAGAAGAAGGGCTCACTGCGCGACAAATTGAAGATCGTTTTCTTAGAGCACTTGGCAGAGCAAATCTTCTGTATCTTATGAATCAAGAGGGCTACGTTGGTAGTTCGAGTGCGCTGGAAATGGGATATGCACTAGGTGAAGATAAGCCAATGTACGCCTTAGAACCCCTGGACTACGACGCTATGGAAATCGATGACTTTTCTTTGAGAGAAACGCTCAGCGAAGCAGTCGTGGTACTTCCGCCAGAAAAAGTAGCTGCTCATTATGCTGAGAGCTTCTTAAAGTAGTTGCTATAGCGTCACAGACGGCCCCTCATTATTAGTTACAGATACAGAGGGTCCCGAAAGCCCGAGAGGCTTCTCAACCGAGAGATCCTTCTGTTTGCTATGATTATGGGGTGAAGATTTATTTTGCCTGCTCCATACGAGGCGGCCGTGATGATGCCGCACTGTATGCAGAGCTTGCACAGCACATTACAGACAGAGCCACTCTACTCACGGAAATATTTGCCGATAACAAGCTCACCGCTGATGGTATGAACAAGCCGAGTCCTGAGATTTGGAGTACGGATATTGCGTGGATTCACGAAGCCGATGCGGTGATAGCGGAAGTGACTAATCCAAGCTTAGGGGTAGGCTACGAAATAGCTAAAGCTGAAGAGTGGTCGAAACCTGTACTCGCGCTGTTTCGGGGCGATGGCAGTCACAAGCTGTCGGCGATGATTGACGGCTCGCCTAACTGCAAAACCGTGCGCTACGATACCCTCCCCAACGCCAAGTCTGCTATTGACGCGTTTATCAAGGCCTTCTCTGCCAAGTCTCAAATCGAAAGGTGATACCGTTTTCAGTGATGGACTCGCTCTGGCTAGTTAGTATAAACATGCGGTGAAACTCCGGGAAAAACTTGGTGCAGTGAAAGTCGCCTTCCAGCTGGGTCAGACGCAGATCTGTTACTAAATCAAACGTCGACGCAAAAAGCCCAGCGCCTCCGAACACCCATACATTGTCTTGGGTATTTTTTAAAAATTCTCGGGCGTCTGCCACTAATTCAAAACCTGGACGCAGCTGCTCGGCCTTGCCGCTCGCCACCAGATTTCGTCCAGGCAACGGTTTTGATAGCTCCACGTACGTGCCATAACCCATTAGGATGACCCCGCCATCAACTTCTGCATGATAGTGCTTAATATCGGTAGGAAGTTTGCCGTACCATGGTATGCCGCGGTTATCCGCAAGCCCACGCTTCTCATCAATGGCAGCCATACAAGTAAACCTTGGCATGCTATGTAGTATAGAGCCGCCGGATAATTTGTATAAGCTTTATGGAGTACAAAAGACTACCTAGGCTCTTTCTGTTCGCCAGTATCCACAATTAGTTGTCGCAGAGCCTCCGTGAGTATATGCAGGCCTTGACCCTTTTCTACTCCAGCAAAAAACTCTTGTTGCATTGCGGCCACTACTTCTAAGGCTTGCTCGGCAAGCTTTGCACCCTGACGAGTTGTCACAACCGCGTATGCCCGTTTGTTTGTCACAATGGCAGCCCGCTTTACGAGTCTTTTATGCTCAAGGGTAAGTAACACTTGCGACGTGGTCATCGCATCAATCTTCGTAGCATGTGACAGCTTGATCTGGGTAACTTCGCTCTCAACCGAGTTAAGCCTGACGATGTTCGCTAGTATTACGAACTGCGTGGCGGTTAACCCATATGGCTTGAGAGCTACCGTCAACTTATGTTGCCAGAGTTTTGCCGCCTGCCATAACAGGAAGCCGGGTATATTCTGGACTCCGTCATTCGTAATCTTCATAATTGCTCTTGTAATTGTAAGTATACTTACACTAAGCTATACACATCTCCATTGCAATAGTTGAGTACGGTAAAAGGAGAAATCCCTGCCATGATCATACTACGTAACATTTTACAAAATAAAGGAGGTTACATGAATAACGAACTCGTATTGAACGCTGCTCGTGAGGAGAGAGTCCGATGGAATTCATAGCGCGGCTAGTGATGAAGCACCGCCTGGCAATTGGTGTCTGCTGGCTAATGACCCTTGCCGCAGCGTTCATGAGTGTTAGCCATGTGACAGGCAGGCTATCACAACAGTTCTCATTGCCGGGCCAACCAGGCTACATTACCAACCAAAAAATCCTTAGCCGCTACAGTTGAGCATCATTGCACTCTTCACATTCATTTTCCTTGCGCGCGCATTTAGGTCCCTAGTCTTAGCCCTGAAAGCGGTCGTACTAAACTTGTTATCTGTCGGCGCCACTTTCGGCGCGCTTGTGCTGATCTGGCAAGATGGGTACGGCTCAAAGACGATTTGGGGGGTTTCCGCCACTGGGGCAATCACCGACTTTGTACCCCTTACTGTCTTCGCGTTTCTGTTTGGGCTATCAATGGACTACGAGGTATTCATCTTGTCTCGCATTCGGGAAGCATACGATGAAACCCAATCGACCAAGCAAGCGATCGTACACGGCCTCGCCCGCACCGGACGGCTCGTTACCAGTGCGGCCCTCATTCTCATCTTCGCGTTCGTAGCTCTTGCATCCACGCCCGATAATGATGTAAAGATTTTCGCCACCGGTCTCGCTGTCGGTATCTTGCTGGACGCCATCATCGTGCGATCTATACTGCTCCCTGCCTTGATGGCGTTACTCGATCAATGGAATTGGTGGCTTCCCGCGTGGGCACAGCGGTTATTGTTTCCATTTGCTCGGTAGTCTGTGGTTTCTGGTGGGAGACAGGCACACGAAGCGTGGCCAGAAAAATGAAGTAACGTCAAGCCCAACGGAGAACCTTATTTATTACACCTTATGGGTGCAAACTTAACAAATTAGGTGTATAATTTACTCTTTACGAGTTGTTCTCCGAAAGTGAGGAACGGATGTATCAACAAACGAGCCTATTCTTCTATCGATTTCGCTACCTTTTGGCCAGTATCCTGACTGTTGCTTTCTTGCTATCTGTCTCAGCTCTTGTGACAGCTATTGGGTCGGGTACCGTGCTTGAGCACCCCTCGGCTAGCCATGATCTGGGCGCGAGTGCATCGGACAGCCCCAACGTTGTAACGGTTGAAATGTCTGCCCTCGCGAACGGAACTCAGCGCGTCACGCTTTTGGCGGGTAGCGCTCTGTACGACAGCTGCCGATCGGTAACGGCTGCAACCGTTCAGAGCGGCAAGACGGCCGTCCATGGCAGCACGGCTGTGGTCGGCGGTATAGGGAAAGGCATCGCACTCACAGCCCGAGGAATTGGCAGCGGCATTCTATTTACTCTGCGTACCATGAGCAGCGCCGTTATGTTTACCGTCCGCATGCCCGGCAAAGTCGCCCGGCCGATAACGAGGGGACAAACTGTAAACTCCATCATAAAACCGGCTGACGACAAACCGGTGCCCGTGATCAGCGCAGAGACGTCGGCAGCGGCGCTCGCCAGCTTCAATGCAGCGCAGCGGCAGCAGATCGAGCAATGGCAGGCAGCCCAGCTGACCGCCAACCGCCAGCTGAACGGCTCGATAGTAGCTGGCGACACGAACCACGGCGGCTATCCAGCGAGGTGGGACACGATACGGCAAGATAGTACTTTAGACACTTGGGGTATGTACAACCGCGAATGCGTCAGCTACGCAGCCTGGAAAGTTTATCAAACGTATGGCAGCATGCCGTATTGGGGTGGTGTGGGCAACGCCAACGAATGGCCTAGTGACGCCCGCCGTGCTGGCATCCCGACCAGCCGGGCGCCCCGTGTGCACTCGGTGGCGATTTCTATGCGTGGTTACTACGGCCATGCTATGTGGGTCGAAAAGGTCAGCGGCAGCATGATTTACGTCAGCCAGTACAATTACGACCTACACGGCCACTACAGCGAAATGTGGGTTAACGGCAGCAACTTTACGTATCTTTACTTCAAGTAGGTGGTTAGGGGGCTCGGACTAACGGCCGACGCCGACGTAAGTGAGGCCGGCAGCCTGCACAGCCGACTTATCGAAAAAGTTGCGGCCATCCACGACTATTTCGAGACCATCTTGTTTGAGCGCCATAAAGTCGAGCGCACCAAATTCGGGATGTGCTGTTGCCAGCACCAGTACTTTGGCGCCCTTGAGTGCGGAGTTGAGTGATGTGCCTGTGGAACGTTCCGGTATATAGGGATCGAAGATATGCAGGTCCGCGCCGGCGCTCTGCAGTTTTTCGAGCAGTACCAGCGCCGGACTTTCACGCGTATCGCCGACGCCTGGTTTGTATGACAAACCGAGCAATGCGACAGGCGTGCCGTTGACCGGCAGTTTATGCTCGTTCAGTGCTACCCCCAGCCGGTCAAACAAAAACGATGGCATGTCATTATTAATACGTCGCGCTAATGACAGGAAATCGTGGTAGAAGCCGTTGGCCCGCGCCTGCTCGATAAGGTAATATGGATCGACCGGTATACAGTGGCCTCCGACGCCCATGCCAGGATAATGTGCCAAGAACGAGAATGGTTTGGTACTGGCGCCCTCTATGACATTCACGACGTCAATGTTGAGGCGCGTAAACGATCGCGCCAGTTCATTCACGAACGCGATGTTTATATCACGGAACGAGTTTTCGACTATCTTGACGGCTTCGGCTTCTTCGAGCGTTTGCATGGGTTTAAGCGGCGCATCAAGGACGGACGCATAGAACTGCTGTGCCAGCTCCAGACTTTGCTGGTTAAGACCACCGACAACCCGCGGAATGTTGCTTACATTCCACTTGGTGTCACCCGGATTAATACGCTCCGGACAGTGGGCGACAGAAAAGTCTCTGCCTGCCTGCAACCCAGCGTGCTCCAGCAGTGGTACGACTATACTGCGCGTCACGCCAGGATTGACGGTAGATTCGAGCACCACCAGCTGGCCTTTTTGCAGGTGGGGAGCTATGGCTTTGCAGGCATTCTTAACGGGCTCAAGGTTAGGGTGAAAATCTTTGGTAACCGGCGTTGGTACGCAGATCACGATAACGTCTACTGCCCTCAGCGCCGAAAAATCCACACCTACGCTGACCTGCTGTTTGTGCAGATATTCGGGCTGGATATATAACTCGGTACCTTTATATGCACCTGTGTTCAGGCTGGCGATTTTTTTGGTGTCAACGTCAATACCCACTACCGGGTGTTGTTTCCGGGCGGCAAGATTAACGAGCGGTACGCCTACATAACCCAGACCAACTACGCCCACCCGTAAAGTATCCGTGGATTGACGCATGGCCGACATAGAACTCCGGTCTTCAGTTGTTTTCATGCCTTCAGTATACATCGTTTGAGCATTAATGTTCGTTTTTATCAAAAAGGTGTCACTGTTAGCGTGTAATCCAGCTTTTATTACGCACCGTAAACAGAGCGTAAATGCTCTGCCAGTACAGGAATACGTCGTAGAAAAGCATATACACTAGCAGTCCCGGAATCTTGCGCTTCCCGTAGAAAAACATCGGCAGGTAGCGCACCACCATAAAGGTGAGCCATGCCGGCAGCACACTATGCACAAAAAACATCGGGTTGGTGATGATGGTGAGCATGAGCGCCAGCATCAAGCCAAACGAAAAGAACGGGATGGTAAGCTCCCACAACAGAATTTCCAAAAACAGTAATGGACGGACGCGCCACGCATACGTCAACGTATAAATGGATTCCCGCACGTAGCCGCGCTTCCAGCGTTGTTGTTGCTTCAGAAACCCGCGGACTGTGGAGGGCGTTTCGGTATAGCTCACAGCGTCCGGCGCGAACATAACCCGCCACTTGTTTTTAAGCATGAGGTTAGTCAGATGCCGGTCTTCAGAGTGCGTGCAAGGTTCGCCGAAGAAAGTCTGGCCGGCGAACTCGTCGATAATGCCTCTCAGTGGTTTCGCGCGGTACGACGAAAGACAGCCGCTGCAACACACCACCATACCGAGCGACGACTGCGCTTCTTTGTAGATGTGCAGACCGATCCAGTAGTATGCGCCGACCATGCGCGTCAGCCAGTTTTTCTTTTCGTTCAGTAACTGCACATCGCCGGTGACTGCGCCGACGCGTGGGTCGGCAAACGGTGCGATGAGCCGCGTAAAGGCGTGGCGGTCAAGCACAGTATCACTGTCGATAGTCACTACAAAATCGGCATCGTTAATCATATTTGTGACCGCGTAGTGCAAGGCGTGTCGCTTGCCACGGTTGTGCTCAAAAAAGTGTAGCTTCACGTTAAATTTCCGTGCGAATGCCCGCATGAGCTGCTTGCCGCGCTCGTCTTTTGAGCCATCATCCACGACCATAATCTCTTTGTTGCCATCCGCCAGAATAACCGAACGAATGGCTTTATACAACAGCTCGGCCGATTCGTTATAGCTCGGTACGATCACCGCGATTTTGGCATTTTGCACTGCTTGGGCGCCTTCGAGCGGATAGATCTGCCCCCGCCGTTTGCGCCGCTCGCCCACAAGCAGCAGCGCAAAAATAAACCACGTGTACCCCAGGAGCATCAGGAAATAGACGCGGTTGTAAACTTCCCAAATCTTACCGCCCCAGGCGTGCTGTTGCGTAAAAACATACACCGAAGCGCCGAGCACGACAAAGAGCGAAAAGTACATCATGCGCTCCACGAAAATCCGACCTTTGCTGGCGTACACCGTGTGCGCCGGAGCAACAGGCGTCGCCCGCGGCTGAGCGGTTTCCGCTTCGCTCCAGTGCATCATAGCAGCACGATTTTGCTCCAGAAGCGCCACCCCACCTGCGCGGGTTTTCGGCGTAATATCAAGGTACGCAGATTTGGTGACTATGGTATTCAATGCGTTGTTCCGCCATTACCCTGGTTAGCTTATCTGTGGCAAGACCGGCAGGAAGAAGACGTGTGCCGTGCCTATTACGTGACAATGCAGCGATTGGTCGGTTACGCGCAAGAACCGCAGTAGCTGCTCCTTGGTCAGCGACTGGCCGCTCACGACCGCCACTTGTACGTCGGTACCATCGCTAACTTTAATAGTATCGGTCTGGACGTCAAAAAATGCATCCAGTTGCTGCTCCTGCGTTGGCGTGAGTGAGCAGATTTCTTGGCCGTTTGACGTCATGCCAGCACCGCCCGGATCGGGGTTGCCGTTGTGCTCGCCGTGCACCACAACGAAGTGTTTGCTCTGTTGGTAAAAGTTATTGTTGTTCAATGCGGCAGCGTACGCTTTGTGAGTACCGAATCCCAACATGCTGCTCGCCGCATACAACGAGAACATACTCAGGACTAAAAAATTGAGAGACCAGAAAATCGTTCGCTTTAGTTTCATGATGCAAGCACCTCCGTTTACAAAAAGTACCTGTTTACTCTACCCCCGCATGGCCCTGGCAGTCTGTGAAAAATGTACCTCACCCTGCCTCTGTCCGCAGTCGATTTCTACGAACTCACGCACTGTACAAGCCCAAAATTACGCGTATACTTGCCCACCATGCAACTACCATTTGAGGCATTTTTGACTACCACTCCTGTGCGCAAACTCCATAAGGATGAGTTACTGGTGCAGCAAGAAGATGACTTGCGCCAAGCGTACATCGTTAAGACGGGAGCGGTGCGATGCTACGACATTTCTCTCGATGGCAACCAGCAGCTGATATGGATTGTGTCGGAAGGCGAGCTCTTCCCTGCCTCGGCACCGCTCGAAACAGAAACAAGATCAGGGTTCTTCTACAGCGCGTTCGTGGACAGCGAGGTGTATGTGGTAAGTCGGCGGCGGCTATTAACCTTTCTGCGCACTAATCCGAACGCACTGCTTGAGGTATACACTGACATTACTCACAAGTTGGCCGACTTGCACTACCGCGTTGGTGCTGTCGCCAAACCAAAAGCCCGCGAGAAGATCTTGCACACGCTGGCGTTTATCGCCGACCGCTTCAAGGGACGCCATAGCGGCCAGCACATTGAGGTATCTCTGCCGCTCACCCACCAGGACATTGCCGATCTAGTGGGGCTAACCAGGGAGACTACCACTGCTACACTCCGCACTTTGCGTGCTGAGGGGTTCGTAACCTACGATCATCAGCATTTTTTGATTCGCCGCGACAAGATCCAAGAAGCGCTGTGGTAACAGCTGCGTTCTACTGGCCAGCAGCTTTGAAGGCTACGACTTGCATCACTTCGTCACTGCTCTGCGCCGCAGTGGCCGCGTAAGTGCCGGTCGATGCCACCACCTGGTCTTCCACGATATCAGCATCGGGGCTGGTGATTATCCGCAGAGTATACCCGCTCCCAGCGGCTGTAAACGTACCAGCAGTGGTGCCGGCACCAAATAGCAGCTCTACCGGTTTCGTGGTTGTCACGTTGCCGCTAGTGGCCGTGGTAGGATAGCCCGCAGCCGAGCTAGTAACGTCGAATGGGTTAGCGGTATCAAGGCCAGCATATTCGGCGATACGGATATCCGGATACGGTACCGAACCTGAGAAAGTTACCGTTACCGTGTTGGTGCCCGCTGCAGCTGACTTAATGTTTTTAGCGTAGTAAATCGCCTGGCTGGTCGCGTTTTGCCTCGTGAGCGGCGCCGCCAGCGTGTAGACGTTACCGGCTGAGTCCGTCACGGAGCTTATCGTGCCAGTGCTGCTGTAGAAACCGATCACTACGATATTCAGGTTACCAGCAGTCTGGGCCTGATTGTAAGCCACCGGTACTGATGTCTGAGCCGTCTGAGGAGTAGTGCTATTTAGCTGCACAAACGTGGGAGTAGTCACCGTGGTCGAGCCTGTCGTGGCTGTTGCTGGCGTGGATTGGGCTGATTCGTTGCCCGATCCATCGTAGGCGCTCACGGTGTAGGTGTAGGTGCTACCTGGGGTCAGGCCGGTGTCGGTGAAGGTGGTCGTACCGACCGCGCTCACAAGGTTGCCATTGCGGTAGACTTTGTAGCTACTGACACCTACGTTGTCAGTACTCGGCAGCCAGGACAGGCCTACTGTGGAGCTGGTGGTTGCCGTGACAGTCAGGCCGGTTGGTACGGTGGGTGGCGTAGTGTCGGGGCTCTGTGTGGTGGCGCCTGCAGTGCTTGATTGAGCTGATTCGTTGCCAGCGGCGTCAACGGCGCTAACTGTGTAGCTATAAGTGGTACCCGCGCTTAAGCCCATGTCTTTGTAGTTGAGGTTGGCTGTGGTGCCTACAAGCACGCCGCCACGGTAAACTTTGTAGCCGGTTACGCCGACGCTGTCGGTAGCAGCCGACCAGCTGAGGTCGATTTCACCCGACGAAATAGCCGTAGCAGCGAGACCAGTTGGAGTACTGGGCGGTGTGGTATCAGGATTGGTCGTGGTAGCCGTGGCTCCAGTAGATTGGGCTGATTCGTTACCAGCAAAATCGTAGGCCGAAACAGTATAGCTGTAGGGAGTGTTCGGACTTAGGCCGGAATCCTGATAGTCCGTAGTAGTGGCGATACCGACCTGAGTGCCGTTGCGGTAAATCTTGTAGCCGGCTACGCTCACGTTATCGGTGCTGGCATTCCATGAGAGGCTTGCTGTCGACCCTGAAGTGCCGGTGGCGGTCAGATTAGTTGGCGCGCTTGGTGCGGTGGTGTCGGGGCCGGTAGTGCCGTCGAGCACCAGCACCCAGTCGTTATTGCCGTCCGCATTCACGCCAGGAGTAGTGAACTGCTGTGAGCTGCTGCCAGCCGCAAATGGCGAGCCACTGATCGGCTGATAGGTATTGTTGCTCGGGTCAAACCAGCGAGCGGTCACAGCACCAGACAGCTTACTTAAGTTCACTGTAACAGTGCGAGCGGCTGGCACATACACTAGACCAAATGCGCCGTCCGACGTAATTGCTGCTGTGGCGTAGTCGCTCTGCAGTACATCATCCTGAGCGGGGTCGTAGGTACCCATGCCGGCGGTCAGGAAAGTGTGTGTCTGGTCGGGTGTCAGGTTGTACCACTCATGGCCTTCGAGCAGACTGGCCCAGTACTGCATCTGGATGACGCCTGGCGTGTCAAGGTGAGCCTGCTCAGTCGGCCAATCTGACGTGTCCCAGGTGTAGCTGTTGCCATACATCTGGCCGGCCACACCGCCGCTCGTAATAGTCCACCAGCTCTGACGGCGCAGCGACTCATTGGTGGTCGGGTAGCTCGCATTAGTGTTGTTTTCGAACTCGTAATTAGCTTCCTGTAGGTAGACTGGCATGGTCGGCATCTGGTTGTAAGCATGCAGGACTTCGTCGTACGTCGGGTAGTAGGTGTAGGCACCGTTCATGCTGATGATTGGCGTCCAATTTGAGTCATCCAGAGAGGAACTGATGGTGCCATTCAACTGCACCGTTTGCAGGTGGTGCGTGTCAACTGAAGCAATGCCCTTAGCTATAGATGTGACATCGTTGTCATCGGTGGCATTCCACCACATACCGTAGTCGTTACCGGTAATCCAGACTATATTCGGTGCATTTTTGAAGAGGGTACCGAGGTAGACGCCGTAGTTGTAGTCCTTAGTGGCGCCGTTACTTTCGTACTGGCTCTGCCAGCCGGCGGTGTCCATTGGGTCAAGGAATACGGTGACGCCGTGCTGAGCAGCCAGGTTGACCATATCGCTGAGACGCTGGAAGTAAGCTGGGTTCGGCGTTGAGAAATCGTTGGGTGTAGTGAACGGCAGAATACCGTCGTACGTGGCTCCGTTGCTGCGGCCACCGGTGTAGCCATCAACTAGCGCCTGCATCCATGCTGCGTTGACGCCATGAGACTGGCGGTTAGCGAAGTAAGTGTCGGCCTGAGGCTCGGTGAGGTTCGCGGTAAGCGAGTGCGGCGAATCACCAACCATCAAGAAGGGATGACCGAACTGGTCGAGCAGGTAGCGGTGATTAGCGCTTACACTGGCCACAAACGGGAAGTTCGGTCCGGTTTGCTGCTGGGTGGTGCCGCTGGCGGCAGACGACTGGGCTGATTCGTTGCCGGCGGCATCGAAGGCGGAAACTGTGTAGAGGTAGGGAGTGTTGGCAGTCAGACCAGTGTCCTGGTAGGTGGTGCTCGTAGTACTGGCGATCTGCGTACCGCCGCGGAATACGTGATAACCCGCGACACCCACGTTGTCGATGCTGCCCGCCCAGTTCAATGTTAGCTGCGATGTTGTCGCACCGCCCACACTCAAGCCAGTCGGGACGGTTGGCGGTGTGGTGTCGGGAGCCTCGGTCGTAGCTATCATGGCACTCGACTGAGCTGACTCATTGCCGGCGGCATCAACCGCGCTGACGGTATAGCTGTATGTGGTGCCGGCGGCCAAACTCTTGTCGTTGTAGCTCAGGCTAGCGCTAGTACCGACCAGACTACCCTGACGGTAGACCTTGTAGCCGGTTACACCGACATTGTCGGTGGAAGCCGACCAGCTGAGGTCGATTTCGCTGGTCGAAACCGGCGTGGCGTTCAGGTTAGCCGGTGCGCTTGGTGGCGTGGTGTCGGGAGCCAGCGTGGTGACATTTATGGCCGTAACAGGGGCTGAAGTATTGCCGGCGGCATCGTATGCGGCAACTGAATAGCTATAAGTCGTACCTGGCGCGAGACCAGTGTCCTGGTAGCTGGTCGTAGTGGTGGTCGCCACCTGCGTGCCATTGCGATATACCTTGTAGCCGGTTACACCGACATTGTCGGTGGAAGCGTTCCACGACAGGCTAACTTGCGTCTGAGAAGCAGCGTTACCATTCAGGCCGGTTGGAACCGATGGCGGCGTAGTGTCAGGCGTTGAGCCGGCGGCCTTGAAGGTCGCAACCTGCATAACCCAAGCGCCACTCTGCGTTGCCACGGCGTTGTACGAACCAACGGTGCTCACCACTTTGTCTTCCACGATGTCGGAGTCAGGATTGGTAATAATACGCTTGGTAAACCCGCTGCCAGAGTTCGAAAAGGTGCCCGACGTGTCGCCAGCGCCAAATACCAGCTCATTGCCGTACGTCGTTGTCACGGACGGCGTGGAAGCGCTGGAACTGCTGCCGGTAGCCGAGGCTGACTTATCCAGCGGGCTGCTGGCATCAAGACCACTGTATTCGGCAGCGCGCAGATCAACGTACCGAGCTGGTGTGTTAAAGGTAACGGTCACGGTATTGGTGTTAGCCACTGCTGCCGCGATATTTTTGGCGTAGTAAATCGCCTGGCTCTGGCTGGAGCCGCGCGTCATGGGGGTCGCTACGGCGTAGCTGTTGCCGGCGCTGTCAGTCACGCCGGTGATATTGGATGTCGTATCGGCTGTACCGATAGCCAGCACGTTGGTGTCGCCCGCCACCTGTGCTTTGGTGAACTTAACCGTTACGGCGCTCTGGTTGGTTTGCGGCTGCGCCGCCACTACCTGCACAAACGTTGGCCCGGCCGCCCTGGCCGTACCCCCGAGCAGCAGGCTGCTGATAAGCACCGCACTTACACTTGTTAGAATCGCACCTTTAAAAACCTGCAGATGAACCCCATATAATTGCTTCATGGCCTCATTAAAGCGCACCGGTCATCAGTTTGTCTATAAGAAAACAATGTACTGTCAGTAATACTATGGCTAGATGGCCAGGTGAACCGCCTACGTCTTCTGGAAGGCCGAGAAAATTCCCTTACCGTCGATCCAAAAGTACATGCGGTTGCCGCCGGTGTCGGACAAAACAAACGCGTCCTGATACGAGCCGAGTGCACCATCGTCGCTAGGCATGGGGATACGGCCGGGCGAAAAGATTGGGTTCTTGCTAAGAGTAAAGTGTAGGGTGTCACTGGAGCTCGCCTGGTAGATACCGTTCGGTGTGGTAAAGCGCAAGATGACCTGGCCGCTTTGGTACACGGCCTTTGGTGAATAGGCCTCGAAAGTATGCAGCGGCTTTTCGTCAATGCGATAGCCCGGATCACGACTCCAGGTCAGGCCGTCAGGACTGCTGGCGCTCAGGATTTTGCGGTAATGTTCGGCGAGAGCGTACGAATGCACGTCGTCAACTTCGCCATCGTAATACAGCTTGTACGAGCCGTCAGCGAGCCGAACAACAGAGGGGTGAATCATAGTGCTGGCGTCGTAGCCACCGGAAGAGGCTGTCAGGCGGATACCCTGCTCCTGCGTCCAACGAATTCCGTCGCTGCTCACAGCACTCACCAGCTCATGCTTGGTGGCATGGCAATTATCGCCGCAGTTTTGCATAGGCATCGGCTGCGGCGAAGGTGCTGCCTGACCGGCCGGCGGCAAGTTGGCATTTATAAAATAGTACATGCGATAGCGGCCGTCCGGTAGCGACACCACCGTAGGCATTTCGCCCTGGAATAGCTTGTTCACATTGCTGAAGTGTCGGCCGTCGGGGGAACTGGCCATGAGCATGTTGTCATGGTCGTGGAAATACATGCGATATAGGCCGCCCGGGAACTTTATGATCACCGGATTGGTGTAATCGTTGTCAGTAAAAATATTGCCCTCCATGACCCACGGGTTGCCCACCGCCACGACTTTTTTAGGCAGTAGTGTCGGCTGTACATATTTCCACAGAATATGGAACGAGCCATAGCCTGTCACGGCAAACAGCAGAAGCGCTGTCATGGTTACACTTCGCCTGAGTTTCGATGTCCGCTGTGGCCGGGTGGCTAAAAGCAAACATAGCGACGCGACGCCAAACACTAGCGGCACGGCCATCAACAGTCCCGCTCCGAGCGAACCGGCGATAACCGCCGCCGAAAAGAATCCGACGAAAATCACCAATAAGAGGATGACCACAACCTGCAATCCTCGGAATGCTAGTGAATGTCGTGCTGCCGAAGCTGGTTGAACCGCTGCCATATCTTCATATTCTGCTTATGCTGTGAATTATAGGCGCGGTTTGCAGAAATGCCAAAAGCCACTAACCTACCGACGCTTGGTGCGAGCGGCAACACCGGCGTGGCGAAAACCGAACGCGGCCAAGATAAACAACAGTGCAGCCGCAGCCAACGCGCCGAACGCGGCGTAATAGGCTATCGTGGCCATAGTGTCGAAGGCGTAGGCATTAAGTAGGACGCCCCGCAACATTTCCCCGCGGAATACGGTGTCCACTTTGCCCTTGAGCGCAGCGTCGGTAGGGCTCGCCATTGATTCGGTACTCAGTTCAGAATACGTTTTGCCGCCGCCGATTTTCTTGAGATGTACCGCGATGTAGTGATCGGCAAATACTTCGGCTTGGGCGCCGGTAGTCAGCTGCTGCCCAGCGTATTGTGCGATCGCCGCTTGGTCAGCAGACGGAAGGGCTGTCAAACCTGCGCTGCCGACTGCCGGAAAATTGATTTTCTCGGCCGCCAACTGGTCGTGTACCTCCCCATGTATAAAGTTATGCGCATAGAATAGGCCGCCCGAGGCCGCCAGCAGCACCACCGCCACCACTACCCCTGTGGATGATATGAGTTTATCTAGTGCGCTGCGATCCATTGGTTGTCCCCTGTTTAGCGTTACCTAGTGTAAGTCTGGCACAGTGCTTATGTTTAAACTGTGACGAATATCACACTTTACGCTTGTGCATCAGATGACAGTGGACGCAAAAGGGAGTGAGTTATATTGGAAGGTTATGGCTTGGCGTGATTGTCTTTATCGTTCGATGATGTAAACTTAATGCTGCCGCCCCTGTAGTGAAACGGATATCACAACAGTCTTCGGAACTGTCGTTGGGGGTTCGAATCCCTCCGGGGGCACCATTTCTGATTTACAGAGATGAGGATGTTGGCGGATCAGCGCCATTTTATTTCGAGTTGAATTTCTAATCTGTCGCGTAGGTTCGATTTTTTTGAGCGTACCAAGTATATTTTTACAGAGGTAGATACGCTATGACGTATTGCCTCTTTTTGCTTGATATGCATTGCCCTCTGTTATATTCGGGTTCGACACCCCGGCTCTCCATAAACTCTGCCCCTCTACCTCTGTTGCTAATATTGACAACTCATATTTCTTATGCTATCGTGTGAATACTTCGTTGAGGCGGGTAGCTGCTTCCGGGGCACATTAACACGCTCTCCGCTACAGATCTGTTAAGGAACAAGTGACATGATAGGATTCGTGTACCTTGTCCCTTAACAGATTCAAGAATTCTCACGGAAGGATTACACCAATGCCTGGGTTTTACATCGCTGGCATACTGTTCTGCGTCGCTGCGTTCTGTATGGCAATGGCTGCTCGTCGCAACTTCACACTAATACCTATCGCGATGATGCTCGTCACAGTCGGTACGACGTTCATAACACTAGCCGCCACCCATAACTAGGGCTTTCGCTCACGACAGGAGGAAATGCCAGGGACTACACGTAGCTAATGCAACTGCTGGATAACATCTCCTTCTGGTGCATGCTCGTCGCGGCATGGCTGGCTGTCGTGGCTGGCGTGGGATGGCTTCTCCAAAGGCGGTCAAGGCGCACTGCGCGTTAAGCCGCTCAGGATGAGGAGCAGAGAGCTTCCGGAAACGGAGGAATTGACGTAGCGTCGAATTTGGCAACCATGCCAGCTATTCACACTATTTCATTTACCTTCGTTTCCGGCAACTCACTAAGGATATCAGCTGAGGCTTGTGTTTTTAGTGGGCTGCTCTACTAGGTATGTACGCTGCACGGGAGTATCTGAACTTCTCTGCTCGTAAATGACACCGATAACTCCTCTCCATCTGGTCGTCTCAGCTTTAAGTTGGTGTAAACTTTTACGTCTGGGCCGGCAGTCTGAACCCGCTCGAGGCACCCGAACTGACGTCTCTTTTTGTTATTATAAAGATGATGCCTACATTCAGATTTGCTAAGCTCGTGCGTGACAAGATTGTTGATAATCAGATTGCTTGCTGGCAAAGAATATGAGTTCTCGCATAGGCGTATATTCAGGCACGTTCGACCCAATCCATCGAGGTCATATTGCATTCTCCCAAGCGGCCATACGGGCAT
Source organism: Candidatus Saccharimonadota bacterium (assembly GCA_025928155.1). Classification (GTDB taxonomy): domain Bacteria; phylum Patescibacteriota; class Saccharimonadia; order Saccharimonadales; family UBA4665; genus JAJZCD01. Next base: position 11,421 of record JAICKC010000006.1, on the reverse strand, counting down.
GCGGACTTGACGAAGTCGTGTTGCTGCCGGAGCGCAGGCCGCGAAACAAACACAACGTCACAGATATCTTGCACCGAATCGCCCTTATCGAGCGGGCCACTGAAGCTATCACCTCTCTTCGCGTCTTGGATCTGCCGTCAGAACAATTCACAGTCAAGGACACTTTGCCCGAACTGCGCTCCCTTTTGGGCAATACACCCATGGTATTCCTGGTCGGCTCTGACGTCGTGCGAACCTTTGCGTACAGATGGGAAGGCTTGGAGTTATTATTCAATGACGTTTCTTTTGCGATCAGCGTAAGGGCCGATGACGACGCAGACGAGATAGCCGCGATAATGGCACAGCTGGAGAAAGAGTACAGGACGTTGATACGCTACACCTGCATCCATACGTCCGATGCCGACTTGGCATCTTCTCAGCTCAGAGATGGCTCAGCTGACATGTCCCGACTGCCCAATCCAACGATGCTAGATTATATCCATAAGCATGGACTATACTCTCAAGCCTGACCTCGTCTTTCCAGACACACTGCTCAGCACTGGTAGCCAGCGACCGTAAGGCCGGCTCGCTCGCAAACGAATCTGCGGCTACTGGGCCGTAAACGGCTGCACTGGCGAGGGCTTCGAGATGGTCACGGATGAAGGATAGGTGAGCTGCATGTCAACCGTCCCTTCAGTAGTATCAGTGCTGACAGCTTTCCACTCGCGCAGCAGATAGTGCTGGTTATCGAACCAAGCGGTTTGGGTGACCTTAGGTGTCGCCGTATCAGTGACTTGGTACTTAAAACAGGTCAGGCTGCCGCAAGCTTCGGTGCCAAGCGGCTTGTAGGTGATGCCGGCACCGAGTACGAGGTTCATGCCGCTGGCGGGGTTAGCACTGGTGTCCGGCGTGTTACTGCCAGACGGATATTCGTACCACACACCACCGGCGGTCATCTGCATGTAGCTAGCGCCGTTCAGCATGACAGTGTTTATGGCTTGGCCGTTGCCAGTCAGGGTTGAGCTGGTATTGCCCTTGCCGTCGCTTTCCAGCGCCATGTTGCTGACCCCCTGATCGTTGGTGACCGTAAGCGTGGCCTTGTAGGCCATTTTGTCGACGTTGGCGTGCGCGGCGAACTTACAGAGGTTGGCATCGTGGTAGGTGGCGACGCAGCCGGTGTCGGTAGCAGACTTTTCGCTGCTCGTATTAGTAGTTGTGGTCTTAGTACTTGCCTTCGGGCTGTTCTTATGAGCAACGGTGTAGCCGGCAAAGCCTATTACGCCCAGCACGATCACTATCAGGGCAATCAGAAGCACGTGACCCATACCCCGCTCTTGCCTACTTAAAGCTTTTACTTGTAACCTCATGCCTAGCCCCCACCTTAATATAACCTTAAGCATAACTATACAGGGCGGGTTTTCAAGCTGTCAATTAATACGAACTTCGGCGGAGAAAACGGCGCCTTTTCGGCTTCAATTATTCTATACAATAGAGTACCCTACTCTCATGCCTCACCTCGTGCAGGGCTCGGAACCTAATTATCTAGCGGCTATTGGTGCCCTCCAGACCAATCTCAGGCTCGACGGGGCCTCTATGCCTGACAAGGTGTGGGTAACACGTTTTTTACCCGCCCACCGGCACGAGGGCTATCAGAATTACCCCATCCTGCCTGACATAACGGCTGGCCGCTGGCTGGGCAAAGCTGCGCTTGAGCCGTTATTTGCCGATACAGCTACCCCGCCATCGGCAGTTATCGAGGTCATGCAGATGCCAGAGGAACTGTGTGAAGCTATAGACGCTTACCCTCGTGACGCGTTCGGGGCCGATAGGATAGGAGACGACGAGATACATATGGAAAGGATAGAGGCGGCGGCCTTGCGCATCGGTGATCGATTTATCCGCATAGCACTTGCCCAGCCCGGAGAACTCACCACGACAACCGTTCCGCTCAGCCAAGACCACCCTGAACGAGGCAAGAAAGGAGGGCCCCACATTGACTGGCAGGGGAAACTTCCAATCACGCAGCGCATGCGGAGTCCTCGCCGACTTATTGGGAATGCCGGACCTGGTACACGCATGACGTTCTTCTGTCCAACTGATGTCGTGACGCTCGCCCACATGACACGCAACCCCGAGTACTACGATGACCCCTACTTCATGTTTCACGACTGGCACCGTGACCATCCGGATGACCTGCTCTGCGTGGGAATACTAGTAGAACCTCGACAGGCTCTTATCATCAACACCGACGCCTGCCTCCATGACGGTTCGACGCTGTTTGCCACCGAGGAGTCTTTATGCGTCCAAATTATTGGCAACTGGGGACGCGGCAGTCTACTGAAAGTAGCGTAAGCTTTCGTACCGACATCTAGCGAGTGAGGTGCTATTATTGGTGTAGAGCGCAAAAAATAAATAAACATAATGTTTCTTAATAAAACCAGTCAGCGCTTTTCTCTGCTTGCTATGCAGGCCTTCTTTATTGCGATTATAACGCTGGCAGTGGTTGGTCTGCGCGGCGGCGTGGCGCACGCGGCGACCACCTGGAACATTACACCGACCTCGGCCTGCACACTCGCCGATGCCATCATCGCCAGCAACACTAGTACACCCACTGGCTCGTGTGGTGGTGGCAGTAATGGAGGCACCATTAACCTCGGAGCCGGCATCTATGCTCTCGGCGGCAACTTGCCCATTATTAGCGGCAATCCCCTTACCATCACTGGTGCCGGATCGGGCAACACCACTATAGACGGGCTGAACGCCTATGGCATTATCTACGACCTCAATACAGCACCGCTAACCTTATCGAACCTTACCATTGCCCGCGCTGGTGGCGGCAACCAGTTTGCCGTGCTCGCCTACGGCCCAGGCGTAACTATCCAGAATGTTGTGATCCGTGACTCCACAGCAGTAGGCGGCATATTCCTGGGTGTCGGCAGCGGCGTGACCGATGCGGTTCGCAGCACAGCTGTTATAAACATGCATGACGTGGCGGGGGGCGGGGTGACCGTTACCATTTCAGGCGGCATCATGAACATCACTAACAATACGCTGTACAACGATGGACGTGGTGTGTGGGTACTCGCGAACGGCGGTGGCACGGTCAATATCCTGAATGACACCGTCGCCAACAACAACGCTAACGGACTACCTGGTGGCATAGGTGTGCAGCGGATTGCAGCCGGTACTTCGGTGTTTGTCAAAAACTCCGTCCTCTCCAACAACACTAGCAACAGCTTGCCTGCGAACTGCGGTACGACACAGTCGGTCAGCCCTGGCACACTGATAGCGCCAAGCAACCAAGGGCACAATGTTGTCTCGGACGGCACCTGCGCGTTCGTTGGCGCGACCAACAAAAACTCTACCGACCCACAGCTCGGTCCGCTAACCTTTGTGAGCGGCACGTATGTATTGCCTATCGCCGCCACATCACCGGCTTATGACGACGCCGACTCCATCGGCGCGCCCAGCAACGACCAACGTGGCATATCACGGCCGCAATGCTACGGCGTTGACAGTGGTGCTTACGAAGTGGCTGCCTGTGGCGACCCCAGCGCCAACGGCACTAGTTCGGGGGGCGGCTCGGGCGGTTCCGGAAGCAGTGGTAGCTCGGCCCAGGGTGGTAATGGCAGCTACTACGCAGTCCCGGGCAGCGGCGACCCCACAGCGGCCGGTTCGGCAACGCTCCAAACGCAGCAAAATAACCCGGCTGGTAGCGGTGCCAGCACCATACTTGCCCCGATAGTCGCACCGGTCGCAAGCGTTGCCCGTCAGCTATCCGCGCACCCCTGGGTATGGCTGCTGCTTATTGTTGCAACGACAGTCTTTGCTGCTCTAGTGGCCGGGCGCAGCGGTTTTTGGCTGGGCAAGCATCGTAAGCTTCTGCGCAATCGCTACAAAAAAATACGCAGACGCCTGCACAAAGCCCGCCTCCGCCTGCGCCGCTACTTCCGCAGTCGTTAACACCCCTGTTACTATCTGCTATACTGAACGTAACCTTATGCCCCGTTAGCTCAATTGGATAGAGCGTTGGTTTCCGGTACCAAAGGTTGCAGGTTCGATTCCTGTGCGGGGTACCATGCGCAAGGCAGTCTGAGACGCCAGAACCGGCGTCTCTTTTTTGTTATTATAAAACCTATGCCTAAGTTCAAATTTGCCAAACTCGTACGTGACAAGATTGTTGACAATCAAATCGCTTCGGGCGCAAAACCATCTTTCCGACAGCTGAGTCCTAAGGAGCATAAGCATGAGCTGGTCAATAAGATTATTGAGGAAGCGAGAGAGATCATCCAAGCAAAGCCCGCAGAGGTCGCCGCTGAAATTGCCGACGTTCGGCAGGCGCTGGACGATTTACAGGAAAGCTACGGCCTAACTGAAGAAGCGATTAAGCGAGCACAAAAGCTCAAGAACGATAGGAATGGTGCGTTCAAAAAAGGCTACTTTATTGAGTACGTCGAGATCAGTGAAGAGGATAAGTGGGCCGAGTACTACCGCGCAAACTCAGATCGCTATCCGGAAATAAAGTAAGCTGGCTAGTTTCGCTAATGACTTTATACCAGCCTAGAACCTGTATAGGCATCCGGCGCGGCGTCTATTTTGGTATCCTTAAGGCATGCCGGCAAAGCAAGTAGGCGCATCGAAAATTGGTTTCGAGGCCACATTATTCAAAATCGGTTCGTGGGCCAAAGGGCGGTGCGCTGCTCGACCCAATGCACAGCTAGGGTAAGGCCGGCATTGTTCTTGCCACGCGTATCATGTAATATTTTAGCTATAAGCATCATGGGGAGATTTTAGGCTATGGCAGCACGGTTACCGGTTCCTGGCAGCGACCAGGATGTATGGGGCGACATTCTTAACACGTTTCTCGCGGTCGCCCACAACAGCGATGGAACGATTCAGACGGCGGCGGTTCAGCAAGCCGGCGGTGTTACTACCGTAAACGGCAAATCGGCCAGCGGCGGCGCGGTGACGCTAACAGCAGGTGACGTTGGCGCCAGCTCAACTCTGGCCGGCGACAGTGACGTCGCCATCAGCTCGCCAAGCAACAACCAAGTCCTGACTTACAACAGCGGTACCAGCAAGTGGATCAATGCCCCCTCGGGCAGCGCTCCGGTCAGCAGCGTATTCACCCGCACCGGTGCTGTCACCGCTCAGAGCGGCGACTATACTGCGGCGCAGGTAACCAATGCAGCCGACAAGTCATCCGCTTCGGCGCAAACTTTCACTGGTAATGTTTCAGCGCCGGCGCATATAGCCGCCGGGCTGACTGGCGCTACCGCAGCGAGCCGGTACGTGGGCGCCACAGCCAGCGGCGCTCCGGCGAGCGGTACCTTTTCGGTAGGCGACTACATCATCGATCAGACCGGCAAAGTGTGGGTCTGCACAGGAGCTGGTACGCCTGGTACTTGGACGCAGGCCAGCGGCGGCGTTACGCTGGACTCGACCGCGGCAGATATACAAGCCCTGGGGACACAAGCGGCCGGCAGCGTCGGTAAAGCTGCCGACGCCGGACATGTCCACCCGACCACCGGGGTAGTGTTAAAAGCTGGCTCCACCATGACCGGCTACCTGGCACCGAAGGTGACCACCTTGACCTTCGGAGGAAGCATTGCGGTTGACGCCTCCCTGGGCAATATCTTCTCGGTCACGCTTACCGCCTCGACCGGCACGCTTGCTAACCCGACCAACCCGGTGGACGGCCAGCTGATACGCGTTCGCGTCACCCAGGATGCTACCGGTAGCCGCACACTCTCCTACGGCACTGCATACGATTTCGGCACCGCCGGTTCTCCCACGCTTACCACGGCAGCTAACAAAGTCGATGTGCTCGCTTTCGAGTACAATGGCACGCTGAGCAAGTGGTGCTACTTCGGTTCCGGCCTCGGATTCTAAGTAGGAGGCATGGCTCTTTTGCGCCTCTGCTACTCGTGGTTCTGCGCTATAACTACAGCCACAGTGTGGGCCCTGCGTCGTGACTTTCCAGCCGTGCTATCATAAACACATGCGATTTAGGAATGCGACTTCAGTGTACAGACCTACCGTACCTCACCTTTCCGCAAGGCAGATCCCGGAGTCTTGGTGACAGTCTATCGTTTAATGGATGGCGTAAGCGGCCGACCGGGCGTTGCCTCTAGCGGTACCCAGCCACCGGCGACCGCTACGAGCTTCGGGTCATTATTCAATGTAGCAACCGCATTCGCCGTTACGCAGGCTGGCTATTCACTGCAGGGCTACTGGATTTGGTACACGGGCGATGTCAACCAGGGTAAAGACCCTCAGAATTGCGGGCTTATACAAATAACCGGCGCCCTGGCCGGTAGTTTCGTCAGCGGCTCGCTGGCGACCAGCGGGACGCTCAGCAGTGGTTGGAACTATGTACCGCTCAGTTCGACACTCGCTCTGACTGCTAACACCTCATATCTCGCCCTCTGGGCGCTCGAAACCATCTACGGCCCCTTTACACAGAATCAATTCGGCAGTGGGCAGCCGTACGCAGCGGGCATCACTAATGGGCCACTTATGGCCTACTCGGACCACAGCGGTAGCAACCCTGAACCACATAATAATAACCAGGGTGAGTTCGGTGCAGGCGACTTCACCACCACCTACCCGAACCAAGCATTTAACTCATCGAACTTCTGGATAGACGTACAGGTAGGGCCTACCCCCACGTCTGGCTCCGGCCTCCTCATGGTCGGCCTTCCGTAGGACTTGGGTTTACTACTGTATGACTACATAGTTCCACTTATAGATGGTAGAGCTGGCCGGCACCGCGCCGACATCGAGATCAAACGTTGTGGTCGACACAGTGGCCGCATCCACATACCCCTTGCCCTCTGCTGTTGCGGTTACTGGTGAAAGCAGCACGTGCGGCGCTGAGCTAAATACGTTCGCAAAGGTTAGCGTTGCCAGCTTGCCGGCCGTCGAGCACCCCGTGCCGGTGGTAATCGTGATGACGCCGCTTGTGTCATTCCCAGCCACGCTGACCGTCGGCGTCGTGCAAGCCGCCGCGCCGGCTGCAATTGTCGGTGCGGTGCCACTGGTTGTAATGTGCCCGCTAATTGCCAGGTTAGTGGCTTTCACGATACTGTTCGACGTATCAACCGTCAGTATCGTGTTGCCAACGTTATCCTGTACCTGGAACGCTGTTGCCGAGTTAGTCGGATCCTGAAGCACGACAGGCCCCGAAGCCGTCACCAGTCCGCCTGCGCCCAGAGTGAGCGCCGGGCCAGTAGTAGAGAAGCTGGCATACATCGAGAAGCTGGCGCTTGCAGTCAGCGCACCGACTGGGTACGCCGCCGGCATACCATTGCTCGATCCCGAGCCGAACGCGGCATTAGACTGGTAGAGCGCACCATTCGCCGGTGATGAATACGAGAGTGCATTATTCGAGTCGTTTAGAATGGTGTTGTTCCAGTACGCCAGCCAGTACGTCGTACCAGCCGACAACGTCGCATTGATAGGCAGCGTATTCCAGACACCGCCGCCGCTGACCGTCGTAGCGGTTAAGGTTGAGACCGCTGTGGAGGAGATGTAGGCACCCGGCGCGGTACCGAGGCCGTTGTCCGCATAAATAGCCAGCTGGAACTTGTTGTTCGGTGCCAGTTCAGTGCCGCCCCATCCCACAAACGCCGAAATCGAGTTGACGGTACCACCGCCAATCGTTGTAAACTTACTGGCTTGCAGTTTGCCAATGTTACAACAACCGCCGACATTGCCGATACGCGTATTACCGAATGACGCCACGCTGCCTACGCCTAACGTCACCGCGTTACCTAATGTATCAACGTTCAGCAGGTTGGTGCTGCCGCTGGCGTTTTGTACCTCAAAGGCCGTGGTGGAGTCGGCCTGCGGCTTTACAATTACCCCGCCCCCAGCGCCGCCACCCCCGCCTAGCGTCAGCGAACCCGTACTAGTAGTAAAGCTGGAGGGCGCCGCCCCAGCGATTGTTACCGCACCGCCGCCTATGCTCGCGCCAATATTCACAGCGCCGCCCCCTGTTGTGGCGATACTCACCGTATTACCGCTCTGCGTTATGCGTGAATCCGCGAGCACGCTGCCACCGGGGCCAAACATAGCCAGTATCCCGGGCGTACCATTGATGCTAGCGCCGATGTTATTGGTAATAAATGTGTTATTGACAGTACTGTTGGCGTAGTTGTTCGTCACTGTGCTGTTGCTATAAAAGTTATTCGTAACGGTATTACCGCCCTGCAACGGCACAAAACCTGTCCCGTCGTAGTACATCATTTTGTTGGTGGTCTGGTCGTAGTAGAACTGGCCCGGCAGCGGGTTGCTCGGCTGGACTGAGGGCGCCAGCACCAAGGAACTGTTAACGGTTACCGAACTGTTGCCGATGGTTGCAGCTGAGCCCAACTGCTTGTTGAGATTGCTGAGTGGCAGCTCCTGCTGCTGGAAGCGGTCGGCCGGATTCAGCAGACTGGCATTCTGCGCCTGGCTTTTATTGAGTTCTATGCGCAGTCCCAATAAGAGCGCTGCCACTACGCCAAAAACCAGCAAACTCAGTCCCATGAGCCGCTGGCGGGTTAGACGTTTTTTGGGAGGCGGCGGAGATTCTTCCTCGGGCATATCCAGCGGCATAGCATCGAGCACGCCGGGCTGGCTCGCATCACCCGAACCGGTTGGCTGCATAGCGCTATTGAACGGTGCGTCGAACACCGAAGCCTGTGAAACGGGCGTCTCGACTGAGCCGGCTGCCGCCGCACCAGGGCCTAAGAACGGCATCGCATCAAGCTTAGGGCTGAGCGGCTTCTTGCCGTTGACCGCCACGAAGTCGGCATCCACTACAGAGATACCAGCGCGGTCGGAGTTGTCGGAAAAGGGTGCCGGCACCACAAAGTTGGCCGCATCAGCGGCTAGAGCAATGGTACGCCTAGAGAGATCGGTGTCCTGATCCATTTGTTTTCGTCTCTTTTTGTATCTCTTTTGGCTTCGTGTTTGTTTTACGTGCGAAGCTATAGTGAGAGACCCGGCCTTATTTTTGGCCGGTTAATTTTATGCCTAACCCCGATCAGACCAAAAATATCCGGCGTTGATCGGTTAGACAGGTACTTCACAATAAGAATGTACGCCATAAGCATAACAGGTTTGTCAGTACTTTGGCAAGAATTATGCCAAAATAACGGCCGAAGCGATAACACCCGTGACGATCAGCACACCGAGTGCCGCTATCAGAATATCCACCATGCCGCGGCGCAGCGCGTCAGCTGCCAGCGGATTGCGCCCCAACGACACCACACCGCTGCGCACTCCCACGTACAGCATGATCGTCACCGCCAAGAAGCCGAGCAGCAGCGCGATGGTGCCGATCAGTACGCGCAGCGGCGATACTACCTTACCTGCCACCGCATTCGCCACGTTCTGCAAAAACGGCGGCACAAAGGCCGACACCGTACCCACGGATGAAACAGCCGAGTAGTACACTACGCTAACCGCCACAGGCACTAGCCCCACATGCACAGTTACATTCTGGCCGTCGGCACCCTTCGCCTGCTGCACGACCGTCTTGACCAAACTGAGCGGCTTAAGTGCTGTACCGACTACCTCTCCGGAACCGGTTGCTTTCATGCCGATGCCGGCCAGGGGCGATACCGTTACTTTGTCACCCGTCTTTACTGCGCCGTTAGCGTCGCTCACCAGCACCTCCGCAGAGCCGCCGACCACCACTTGTACAGTGTGCTGGCCGCTGGCAGTAGATAGCTCCAAAGTTGAGGCCTCGGCCGCTATCCCGACCAGATGTGCCGCATTGCTGGCCTTCGCCAACTCAACCTGGCCCGATCCGGAGGCCGTCAAACTCACCAGCGCGCCGGTACTAATACTGGAGACGCTTGTCTGGTACCCCTGCGATATGGCTCCGCCTTGCGCAGCCGCAGGCGCGGCGCCGCCGAGCAGCAAAAGCAGCAGCCCCCCATGAGCCAGCCACTGCCCTTTACCAATTCTTGTGCCGAAACGCATTGTATTATTGTGGATAGTCTGACCTCATAGCTGGTCTTAATTGTATCGGTTATGGCTATAAAATGGTATCATGCATGCATAAAAGAGGCTGTCATGACACTGAAGGATCGCTGGTTGCGGCTTGGCAATGAAACCAAACAACTCGTTCTAGCACTTATCGTCGTCGTACCCGTTGCAGCCGTGGGCACCACACTCACACTTATCAGCCACGCCACCAGTCCAGCCGGCTCAGCCGAAGCCGAAACTGGTACGCTGGCCAGCGGTGCAACGGTTGTTAGTGATACCAACGCCTCGGGCGGACAGGCCGTAAAGTTCGGCTCGGCTCCGGTCGGTTCCCAGACCTGCACCAACCCGTCGCACACCATCCCCATGAGTACCTCCGACGCTCAAACTGGCGTCAGCATCGGCAACTTCTACGTCACCAACGACACCTGGAATGTTGGCTCAGGTGCCAGCCAAACGCTCTACGCCTGCGACTACAACAACTGGTATGCCACCGCCACTATTCGGGACGCCGGCGACCACGCTGTGCAGACCTACCCCAATGTCCACCAGGATTTCATCAACTGGGACACCAATGCCATGCCCAAAATCAGCTCCTACACCACCATTACCTCCAGCTATGCCGAAACCGCCCCGCACGTCGGCATTTATGAATATGCCTATGACATTTGGCTCAACGGCGTAGCTGATGCCGCTTCCACCGAGGTTATGGTTTGGAATGATAACTTCAATCAGGCACCAGGAGGCTCCAAAGTAGCGACATTCAGTGAGGGCGGCCAAACCTACAACGTCTATCGATCCGGCACGAACGGCAACTGGCAGTACATTGCCTTTGACCCTACCACCAACACCACTTCCGGCACCGTCAATCTGATGGATTTCTTCAATTATCTTATGACCACAAAGGCCTGGATTCCCACTACGTCCACGATCGGCCAAATCGACTACGGTGTTGAGTTGTGCTCTACCAACAACCAGCCAGCCACATTCCAGGTCAATAATTTCTCGCTGACTGCTAACTGAGCAAAAAATGAAAGCAAACGCACTACGAGACTACACGCGTAAGCTTCGAGCCAAGCGCGCTGCCTCCGTTCTCCTGGCGGTCCTGCCCGTCGCCATAGTCGGACTAGCGCTTACCCTGGCCACCCACGCCACCGCTCCGACCGGCTCAGCCGAAGCCGAAACTGGTACGCTGGCCAGCGGTGCAACGGTTGTTAGTGATACCAACGCCTCGGGCGGACAGGCCGTAAAGTTCGGCTCAACCGGTGGCTCATCCTCAAACTGCGCCAATCCTTCATGGAATAGTAGCGGCACTGGAGACGCAGACGGTATTAGTGACTTCTTGTGGGTAAACGTTGATGGCTGGGGCGGAGAGGTTGACCCATCACTGTCAGTGCACGTCTGCAGTGCATCTTCCTGGTATGCCGTCTCCAACCAGGCAGACCACGGAGGAGCGGTAGAGTC
>JAICKC010000027.1 GCA_025928155.1 Candidatus Saccharimonadota bacterium | reverse complement strand
GGTGCGCCATCGGGGCACCCGCGCTGGGGTCAGGGGCAGATTCTGCCGGAGCGGGACTGGCAGCTTGATCGCTGCCAAATGGTGACGTTGGTGCTGGGTCGCTGGCAAAGCCAGGTGCGCTGGGTTGGTCCAGGATTGAGGGCTCAGGTACGTCGAAATGGTGCGGTGTATCTTGCTCAGTAACGGGAAGCGGGACACCAGTGTCGGGGTCTGCTGCCAACGGATTAGCAGCGGCAGCGGCCTGAGTGGCGGGTGCATCAAGGCTCGGCGCGGGAGCGCTAGGCTGAGCTGCGTCACTCTGGTGTCCAAAAATCATGCCTACCCCCTTCAAGTTCCTTTTTTATACTGAGCGATTTACAATAGAGCTGTTAGTTTCAAAACTATAGTATCAAACTTTTGCGATAAGCAAAACCAGAATGAGAGGCCTGCCATGCTAGACGATCTTACCAAAATTCATGAACGCGACCAGGAAGACGCATTGGGGGTGGCGGCTCGACAGGTACAGTACCTGACAGCAGATTTTTCAGCCCAATTCTCAGCAAGTGGTGAAATCCGTAATGTGGTGCTGGCTGGTATGGGCGGCTCGGCGTTGCCGGGCGTTGTGCTGAATAGCTGGCCAGTCTTAACGGTTCCATTCGAAATTGCGCGTGGCTATGCCATACCGAACTACGTTGGGCCAAACACGCTCTTCATTTCTTCCAGTTACTCAGGCAACACCGAAGAAACGCTCGAAGCGTTGCAGCATGCCGAAGAGCGGGGCGCGCAAATCACTGTGGTTGCCGCTGGCGGCAAACTGGCTGATGCCGCCCGCGCCAAAAACTACCCGCTATTTGAAATCCCGGCAGGTATACAGCCGCGGATGGCGACGTTCTACTTCGTGAATGCGTTTATAAAAATCTTGCAGCCACTAGGACTCACCGTAGCTGATACGATCGAACTGGCAGCCGTAGCCGACTGGTTACAAGGCGTCGTACCATCTTGGGAGGCGACCGTGCCAACCGCGCAGAACCAGGCCAAGCAGATCGCGCAAGAGCTGATGGGTAAAACGGTGATAATGTATGCCGGACCGCTGCTGTTCCCGGCGGCCAACAAGTGGAAAATCTGCATGAATGAAAACGCCAAGAACACCGCCTGGGTCAATCAGTATCCGGAGTTCAACCATAACGAGTTCATCGGCTGGTCCAGCCATCCGCTAGAAAAACCGTTCGCGGTGGTCGAGCTTCGCAGTACCTTGGAGCATCCGCGTGTGCAGAAGCGCTTCGAGGTAACCGAACAGCTACTGTCTGGTAAACGTCCGGCGCCGCTGGTGGTGGTGCCGCAGGGTGAGACGTTGCTGCAGCAACTGGCCTGGAGTATCGTACTCGGTGACTTTGTGAGCGTGTATCTGGCACTGTTAAACGGCGTTGACCCAACCCCTGTTGACCTGGTAGAAAAACTCAAAGTTGCATTGGGCTAGGCGCCGCTGGTAAGCAGAATAGCTTACAGACAATCTTCAGGGTTGTCTGTCAAAATAGTGTTGGTTCGTAAAGAAGGATAGACGCCCATGAAAATACTGGTAGTAGAAGATGAAGCTAAAATCGCAACCAGCTTGCAGCGCGGCTTGCAAAGCGAGGGTTATGTAGTTGATATTGCCAAAGACGGTGATGAAGCCGAAACGCTCGCCGCTGCCTCCGCGTATGATCTAGTACTGCTCGACTGGATGATCCCGGGCAAACACGATGGCCCCGGCCTTATCAAACTTTGGCACGATAACAAGCAGTTTATGCCTATTTTAATGCTCTCCGCCCGCGGTACCATTGGTGACCGGGTGCAAGGGCTCGATACTGGCGCGGATGACTATCTGCCCAAGCCATTCAGCTTTGACGAGCTGCTGGCGCGCGTCCGAGCGTTGCTGCGTCGTCCGGCTAATGGCGCCGGTACCAGCTACACTATTGCCGACGTCACACTCAACAGCATCAGTAAAACAGTCACCAAAGGCGGCAAGCCGGTACATCTGACGGCCAAAGAATTCCAACTGCTGGAATACCTAGCGGCCCGCCGTGGCGAGGTGCTCAGCAAAGACCAGCTACTCGATCATGTCTGGAGCGATGACGGTCGTGTGCAGCACAACACGGTTGAAACATTTATTGCCAACTTACGCAAGAAAATTGACAAGCCCGGCGGCGAAAACATCGTGAGAACGGTGCGTGGTTTCGGCTACACTGCGGCAGCATAAGGAGGACGGCGGGGCGCTGTGAGAGACAACTTAAAGCAACTGCAGCTACCAACAGACTTATTTGAATCGGCCCGCGTCAAGTTGACGGCGTTTTATTTTGCCATTTTGGTGGTGTTTTGCGTAGTTTTGAGCATTGGCTTTCGGGCGGCAACAGACTATGAGCTTGACCGTGGCGGTCTGGCCGAACGCGGCACAGTGCACCAACTGTTTCAGCGCTACTATCAGACGTATGATACGCCGACCTATCCGGGCAGTGACCAGTACTTTATGAACGCTCAGGCACGGCAGGCTGACGCCACGCGGCGTAATCTGAACCGTGACCTTTTTGCGTTCGACGTACTGCTGTTGTTCGCCGGTGCGGTCGTAAGTTACTGGTACGCCGGACGCACTCTTGCACCAATCGAAGAAGCACATGAGCAGCAAAAACGTTTTACTTCCGACGCCAGCCACGAGCTGCGCACACCGCTGGCCAGCATGCGGCTCGAGAACGAGGTGTTCCTGCGTCAAAAAAGCTTTACCGAGCAAGAGGCTCGCGAGCAGATCGCCAGCAATCTCGAAGAAGTCGAGCGACTTGAAAAGCTGGCTGGCAACTTGCTGGCGCTCAACAAATTCCAGCACACCGATATGCCGCACACTCCAGTGAATATCGCCGAGGTAGTGGACGAGGCAGTCAAACGCGTCCAAGGCAGGAAGGACGCGCGGAAAATAACCTTTACCCAAGACGTGAAGCCAGCCAAGGTCGACATCAACCGTGAAAGCGTAGTGGAGCTGCTGGCGATTTTGCTCGACAACGCCGTCAAATACGGCCAGGGAGGTGGCAAAGTAGAGGTCGGCGGAGTGCTCGGCAGCGAAACGTATACAGTAACGGTGCGCGACCACGGCCCGGGCATTGCCGAGTACGACTTGCCGCATATTTTCGAACGCATGTACCGCGGTGACAAAGCTCGCTCGAGCCGGGTGAGCGGGCACGGCATCGGTCTCAGCCTGGCGCAGCAAATTGCCGAAGCTAACGAGGCAACGCTCGCGGCCGCGAACGCCCCTGGTGGTGGGGCAGTGTTTACGCTGACGCTGCAATAGGCCACTAGCGTATACTGAGGGGTATGCAAAAGCGCCGGCCCCTCAGCCCCCGCGAGCGAATTGTCGGGAGTCTTGGCGGCCTTACCATAGTGAGTATAGGGCTGTTTTTGGTCGGCGCGGCGGCGAACCATAGCTTGCAATTTCTCTATCTCTTGTGGAATTTGTTTTTGGCCTGGCTGCCATTGTTGCTCGGCATGGCGCTGCTACAGGTGCTGCGCACCCGATTGTGGAGCAGTTGGCTGCCACTTATCCTTACATTGCTGTGGCTGCTAATGCTGCCCAACAGCTTCTACATGATTAGTGACTACGTTCACGTGCAGGATGTCGTACGCGCCGATTTACTATACGACACCGTGATGTTTACCTCGTTTATTTTTACTGGCGTGATGGTAGGCTTCAGCAGTCTGCATTTGGTGCACAGTGAGCTCCGACGGCGGCTTAAATTGCACGTTACTAACGCCTGTATAGCTATCATTTTGCTGCTGTGCAGCTTTGCCATTTACCTTGGCCGGGAACTTCGTTGGAACAGCTGGGACGTGCTCACCAACCCCGCCGGTATCTTATTCGATGTATCGGACCATCTTATTCATCCACTGCAAAGTGGTGATATGTACACCATTACCCTCAGTTTCTTTGTACTGCTTGGCAGCCTGTATGCAGCTGGCTGGCATATTACCGACACCTTCCGTCGCTACTAGGGGTGGCTATCTGTTATAATAGAGATAATGAAGCAGGAACTGGAACACGCCGTCGCTGCGGCTGTAAAAGACGTATTTGACACGGATGTGGCGGTGGAATTGACGCGCCCGGACGAGAAGTTTGGCGATTACGCTACTAATGTGGCCCTGCAGCTGAGTAAACAGGTCGGCAAAAACCCGCGTGAAGTCGCTGAAGTTCTGATCAAACAGCTACGGACTAAGCTGAGTGACAAAGTCCGCGATGTGCAAATTGCCGGTCCGGGGTTTATCAACCTGACGGTCGGTGACGCGGCGTTGACGGCGGCATTGGATACCGAACTTGCTAAGAGCATGGTTGGCAAAGAGGTCGTCGCTGAGTACTCCGACGCTAACCCGTTCAAGGTACTGCATGCGGGTCACGTCTACACTACAGTAGTTGGTGACGCTGTCGCTAATATACTCGAAAATGCCGGCGCAACCGTACACCGGGTAAACTTTGGTGGGGATGTGGGTAGGCATGTGGCAATAACCATGCGAGCTATTATTCGGAGCCTTGGCGGCGAATTTCCGGAGCGCTTGGCAGGTATACCAAAAACTGATCGGGCAGTTTGGCTGGCAGAACGATACGTCGAGGGCAACAACGAATTTGAAGTCGACGACCGTGTCAAAGCTGAAGTCGCGGAAGTGAACAAGCATGTCTACCAACTACACGCCGACAACGATCATGAGTCGGCGTTCGCGCAAATTTACTGGACATGCCGCCAGTGGAGCTATGAAGCCTTCGACGCTTTCTTTGCCCGCTTTGGTACCAAGCTCGAAAAATACTACCCAGAAAGCGAAGTTGCTGAGCTCGGCTTGCAGACTGTCAAAGCGCATGTCGGTAGTGTGTTCGAAGAGTCCGACGGCGCGGTGATTTTTAACGGCGAAAAGTATGGCCTCCACACCCGAGTCTTCATTAACCAGCAGGGGCTACCAACCTACGAAGCGAAAGACGTCGGCTTGATAGCTAAAAAATATGAGGATTACCACTTCGATCGCTCCGTCATCATTACTGACAATGAGCAGGAACAGTACATGCAGGTAGTGCTTAAAGCTATACAGCAATTCTGGCCCGAGCTAGTGCAGGCGACAACTCATCTGACCCACGGTAAGGTCAAACTGGCGGGCGGCGTCAAGATGAGCAGCCGTAAGGGTAACATCATACGTGCCAACGAAGTGTTGGAGGTGACTAGTGACGAGCTCAAAGCTGCCGGCCGCGCCTCTGATGATACAGTCATGCTCGGCGCTGTTAAGTACGCATTCCTTAAAGTGCGAATTGGGGGGGATATTATTTACGATCCGAAGGAGTCCATTGCGCTCGAAGGCAATAGCGGCCCATACCTGCAGTACGCCCATGCCCGGGCGCGGAGCATTCTGGCTAAGGCGGTGCAAAGCGGCGGCAAGGCGGACGATTTGACCGCTGATGAGCGTTCGCTGCTGCGCAAAATCACCGAATACGCCGAAGTAGTCGAGAAAGTCACCAGCGAGCTCATGCCTCACCATATTTGCACCTATTTGTACGAGCTGGCGCAGGTGTTTAACCGTTTTTACGAACACAACCGTGTCATCGGCGACGAGCGCGAAGCTACACGCGTTACACTAGTCAGTTACTACGCCGAGACGCTCAAGAACGGCTTGAGCCTGCTTGGCATCACTGCACCGGAGCATATGTAATGCTCACGGCCCAGGCGGCCCAAGAAGCGCTTCGAGTGGTCGCCAAGCCTGAACGGGTCGCTGCGACCGAGCGTTTTTTCAAGTCATATCCCGGCGGGTATTCGGAGGGCGATCGTTTCCTTGGCTGTACTGTGCCAGTGACACGGCAGGTAGCAAAAGAATTCTATACCCTTCCATTATCTGAGTTAGACAAGCTCATAACCAGCGTGTGGCACGACGATCGCCTGCTGGCGCTTATCGTTCTGGTCGAGCAATACAAGCGTGGCAACGACGCAGCGCGTGTAGCCGTCTATGATTTCTATATGGCGCATACCGCTCAAGTGAATAACTGGGACTTGGTAGACGTCAGCAGCGAGTTTATCGTGGGACCTTACCTGGAAGATCGGCCCGAAAAGAGGGCAGTACTTAGAAAACTGGCAGCATCACAGTCATTGTGGGAGCGGCGCATTGCCATGCTGGCTACGTTCGATTACATCAAAAAGGGTAGGTCAGATGAAGCGGTTGTCGTTGCCGAACAATTGCTACACGACAAACACGACTTAATCCAAAAGGCTGTCGGCTGGATGCTGCGCGAAATCGGTAAGCGGGTTGACCGAGCCGTACTACTCGCGTTCCTAGACGAGCACGCACATGACATGCCGCGCACCACGCTGCGTTATGCCATCGAGCACTTACCACCTGAACGCCGTGCTTACTACCTGGCGCGAAAAAGCGTAAAATAAGCATATGGTAAAAGCAGAGCACGCTGAGCAAATTGCGGAACAGGCAGCGCAGACCGACAATGATAGTGTAGTCGCAGTCCCGTCAAAGGCCCGCCACCACCGCGGTGTGCCGGTGCTACTGGAAGAGCCGGACGAAATGATGCGCGAACAGCTGGGGGGATTTATAGAATTTCTGCGTGACCACGCGGTAGTTGGTGTGGCGATAGGTTTCATCGTAGGTTTGCAGGCGCAAACGCTCATCAAGCAGCTGGTGGAGAGCTTTATAACACCGTTTATTACGCTACTCGTAGGCGGCGATTTACAGCATAAGCAATGGGTGGTGGCCGGGAACCCGTCCATTACCTTTCCTTGGGGTAAATTTGTCTATACACTGATAGATTTCCTTATAGTGCTGCTGTTCATCTACCTAGTAGTGAAGCTTTTCCGGCTGGACAAGCTCGATAAAAAATAGGAGGGGCCATGCAAGTATTCTCCGATGAGGAGCTAAAAAGGCGTCTGACGCCCGAACAGTACCGCGTGCTGCGCGAGCATGGCACCGAAACGCCCGGCACGGGTGAACTCCTCTACAACGAGGCAAAAGGTGAATACCGCTGTCCAGTCTGCCACTCGCTGCTGTTCAAGAGCGATGCCAAGTACGATTCGACCACACCGGGCCTCGTCGGCTGGCCAAGTTTTAGTGAAGCCGCCAGCAACAGCGCGCTCAAACTAGTGTCGGACGACAGTCTTAGCATGCATCGCACCGAAGTGCGGTGCGCCACCTGCGGCAGCCACTTGGGCCACCTCTTTGACGATCCCAGCTCGCCAAATGGCCAGCACTACTGCATTAACTCCGCGGCGCTAGAATTCAAGAAGGCAGACTAGCAGCTAGCGTCGTAATACTTGTCACCCCAGGCGGACATAGCGCGCAGTACTGGCACCAAATCTTGACCCTTCCCAGTCAGCGTGTATTCGGTGTGGGGAGGCACTTCGGGATAGGTCTGTCTGGTCACGATAGCGTGGCCTTCCAGATCATCCAGGCGCTGCGAAAGCGTGCGTGGGTTTATGCTGCCTACTGATTTTTCGAGCTCGCTGAAGCGCTTGGGACCGCTGCTAAGGTCGCGCAAAATTAGCGCTGTCCATTTGCTGCCGATGATGTCCATGGCGCTGGCAATACAGCCGTTTTTCGGTTCCAGCTTTGTTGAGTACTCAGGTGATTCCATACTTTACTTTGTATAGTATTGGCACTATACTAACTAAGTTACTATACAAAGTATACCATAGGAGGATATGTTACTATGACAAAAATCGCTACTGTAGTGGGAGCTACGCGCGAGGGACGCGTGACTGACAAACTGGCGAAGTGGGTGAGCCTAGAGGCTGCCAAGCAGGCTGACGTCGAGGTCTTAGACCTGCGCGATTACCCCATGCCGTTTTTGGACGAGGCAATCAGCCCGCGCTACAACCCTGAGCGCCAACCGTCGGCCGAGGTTAAAAGGTGGCTCGACAAGGTGGCCGAGTTTGACGGCTATGTGTTCGTGACGCCTGAATATAACCGTACCACATCGGCCGTGCTTAAAAATGCGATCGACATGCTCGGCCACGAGATGGACGACAAGCCAGTTGCGCTGGTGGCCCACGGCAGCAGTGGCGGCGCGCAGGCCATTGCTAGTTTGCGTATGGCACTGCCGGGCGTCGGAGCATTTACCGTACCGCAGGCACTCTTCTTTACTGATCGCGTGGGCGACGCCATTGACGCCGCCGGTATGCTGAGTGCTGAACTTGAGGCCGCGCCGTACGGCCACCAGGCAAACCTAAAGACGATTATTAGTAGCTTGGTGTGGTACGCTGACGCCCTTAAGGCGGCACGCAAGTAATCGGTCTGTCTCCAACCGGTCGTAGGTAGGCGGGGTTCTTATTCTGCAGTATACTGGTCTTACAGCATGGAGATAGATAAAAAGGCACCAGCCACAAAGCTGCTGTGGGTGGATTTGGAAATGACCGGGCTCGACGTGAGTGAGCACGTCATCATTGAAGTTTCGGCGCTGGTTACCGACTGGAATTTCAAAACGCTGGCTAGCTACGATGCAGTGATTCATCAGCCGGAAGACGTGTTGGCACGGTCCAACGAGTGGGCGCGTAACCAGCATGAATCGAGTGGTCTATTAGAGCGCGTACGTTCCGCAGGTAAACCAGAGCAGGACGTTGTGCGTGAATTAGCGCAGTTTATTCACGAGCACTTTGGCAACGAGCCGGCGGTGTTAGCGGGCAACAGCATCCATAATGATCGCGCATTTATCCGCAAATGGTGGCCGGAAGTGGACAGTCTGCTACATTATCGCATGCTGGATGTCAGCGCCTGGAAGCTGGTGTTACGCGGTAAATACGGTGTAGATTTCGAAAAGGCGGACATGCATGTGGCGGCGGATGATATCCGCGCATCTATCGCAGAATTGGAATACTACATCCATTGGTTTAAAGATGCCGCCGCGGATGTATAAAAAGACCTAGGGCCTTGCATAAGCTGAAATCATTATTAGTTTGTGATCCTTCCTCTCCTTACAGAGAATCGTTCAACGAAACCGCTAACACTCTTATGGTGAAAATTTCTATCGCCATGCCCTAGTAGCATAACTACAATATGATGCGTTAAGTAAAGCAAGGAGGAACGCTTATGCTGCACTTACGCAACATAAACCCAATGGTGCGGGCTGTCGGTACGATGGGCGCTGTGAGCGCACTAGTGGGTGGTATTACATTTGCCCAGTTAACATCAAATACGGTAGCGTTGAGCAACAACACGCTCTCGACTGCCTCGGCTCACCTAAAGATCGGGCTCACTAATGATAATGTCAGTGGCCCTACCACTCTGGCAACTACCAACCGGACAACCGTAAACACTGAACCAGGGTGCAGTGACGCGAAGAACGGGTCGGTGCCTGGTTTTCATTTGGCCAGCTCAAACGGCCTAGTGCCGGGGCAAGCATCGGATCCGCTTAACTTTTGTCTGAAGAATACGGGTGGTTTGCCGCTGGACCTGTCGGTCACCGTGCCGTCAGATGCCTTCGGCGACACTACCAGTATGGGCATTACCCCAGCTGATGTCACGCTGGACGTAACCTGCGACAACAGCGACACAGCTACCGGCACGCTGCAAGATTACGAGAGCACGGTTTCACTTGGTGACACTGCGCTCGCTGCAGGCGACGCAACCGACTGCTCGGCCACGGTAACGCTTGCTAGCGACTTCAATGGCAGCGGTACTGGTTCGGCATCGCTTCCAGCCTTCGATATCCAGTTCATGGGCACGCAGTCGACGACCCAGACGCCTTAGTTGGCCAGGAGCAAACCAGTGAAACTGCTACAGCGCATACTCATTGGTCTAGGGGCGGCGGGGTTTATCCTCGCTGCCCTGACGGTGCTGCTGTTTAACCGCACGGCATTCGGGTGGCAGGCGCTGAGTGTACCAACAGGCAGTATGAGTCCTGCCATGTCACCTGGTTCGTTGGTGATAACGCACCAAGTACCGATAGCTTCGCTAAAGCCCGGTGATATTATTACGCATACCAATCCGACTAACATGCGGACGACGCTGACGCACCGTATCCTAAAGGTGTACAAAATAGACGGCAGAATTCTGGCCTTTATCACTAAGGGGGACGCCAACCCCAGCCCTGACCGCCCAGTCGTCGGCGGACTGGTACAGGGGAAAGCGGTCATCCACCTTCCGTATGTGGGCGAGGCACTGCTGTGGGCCAAAACGTGGACCGGTATAGCGATCCTTGTCTATCTGCCGGCGTTCATCATCATGGTCGAAGAAACGCGCCGCATGGCGGTGTATCTGCGGCAGGGGCAGCCGTATCGATTGGAGGGCTGGGTGGTGCCGAGGCCTCGTGAGCGAAAGCCGCAACTTAAACCTGCGATAGCTATTAGCGTTGCGTTGTCATTGGCAGTGGTTGGTGTAGGTTGGCAGGTGGCCAACGCGCTGGCCACCTCGCCTGGCTCAGCCAACGGCACAACGCTGCTCGTTCTGTCGCAGAATGTCATCGCGGCCAAGCAATCGCGGGCGCTGGTGAAACCCTCGCAAGCCTCCACCCCGGCACCATCTCCATCGTCGGAGTGTAAGGCTGTCAAGACAATTTGCTACAATAGGGGCCAATGGACCACAAGACAGTTGAAGAATACGTATTAAGCATGCCGAACGCCCGGCTCGACTACCCCTTTGGCGAGGGCGTGGCAGTATACAAGGTAAATGACAAGATGTTCGCGCTCATCGCCGAGGGCAAGCAGCCGGTCAACCTAAGTGTCAAAACCGATCCGGAACTCAGTAAAGTGCTGCGTGAAAAGTACGAAACCGTCATGCCCGGCTATCATTTGAGTAAAAAACATTGGAATACCATTATCCTCACTGGCCAACTCCCATGGCCCGAAGTGCAGACTCTGATACGTCATTCGTACGATCTGGTTGCAAACAGCAAATAAGCTAGCTGCCCAGCTCTGTTTGCAGCGCTCTAGCCTGCTTGAGTAGCAAGTCGGCGTTGTTATAGTCGTTCTGAAGGGTCTGGTGCGCAGTTTTGCTGGTGGTCTGACTATAGGTAGCTTTGAGCAGGCTTTCGTAGGTTTGCAGCTGGTCAATAAGGTTTGCTGTGACAGCGGTGTCATAGATGTTAGCGGTAGCAGCATTAGCGAGCTGCGTATCGCTTTGAGTGCTCTTATCAAGCGTGAGTTGGCTCGTGCTCAGTTTTCTGCCATTTGCCTGCAGTAGGCTGAGCAGCTGTACCTGGCTGCTCGTGGCACTGGCCTGGACGTTAAATACAAAGTCTTTGGCGTCCTGATTGACTGTTTGCTTGGTAGCGGCAGTAGAAATGCGAATAATTTCTTGCTGGCGCTCGACGATGCTGGTAAGTCCGTCGATGGGGCCTTTCGGCTTGAGCGCCTGTATGACCACGGCCCCCACGATAAGCAGTACGACCAGCCCGCCACCAAGGATTGCTATGCGGCTGAGCGTGTCACCGCCCCCGCTAAACAGGGTGGGCTTGGGGGGTTTGGTATTGGGATTGACGATAAAGTCGTAAGGGTTATGGCCGCTGCGGCCGTTACTTTGCGTGGCCGGCGGGGGTGGTACAACTTCGTACTGGCCGCTCGGGTGCTGCTGGAAGTGCTGTGAGTCCGGCGAGCCAAATCCATAGCGCGGTGCCTGCTGCGAACCGACCGGGTGGGGTAGGTTACCGCCATTCGGGCTGCTCGGAGGCGTTGATTGGTTGGGATGCTGTGGGGGCATGCTTATGTTAATAGTAGCGAATTTAACGACCATTGTCATCTTGGGTGCGGAATACAACAACTTGTGTATAGTGCAAGTTGAGTGAATAGTAAATTTAACTTGCTATAAGGTTGACATACTCACAATAAAGTGATAATATGATATCAAGTCCCCAAAATAAAAAGGAAACGAGAAAACAAATGGCAAAACACAATCCTACCAATGTCGCAAGGGAAGGGCTACGTCAACGTCGCGTAGCCGAACTCAAGGGCACCCCGTTGGAAGTGCTCGCTCAACAGGGTGTTGTCACGGAAGATGACCGGCAAGCACGTATTCGGATCCACGACGCACAAGCACCAAGCCGCAGCCTCCAGAGGCAGGCGCGCAAATGGCGAATAGAACAGGGCGACCACGTCGAGCCAATGCCTAAGGGGCACCGCGTACGTCGCGCAATTGCCGGCCTAGCGCTTGCTGCGACAACGGCTGGCGTGGGTACTATCGCTGCTCACGAAGGTGTTAAAATTGTCGACAATGTTCGTGCCAGTCAAGAAAAGAGCTGGTCACAGTTACAGACCAACTTAAGGAGCGACATCCTCCCTGCGATGCAGTCTGTTGACCGACAAGTTGTAGACGCATATAACAACCAGCCTGACCATCACGGCTTGCACGAGAGCAAACCCCATACGATTCCCGGTATTAAAGGCCCGGTTGTGGACTTCACCGGTGGTTTTGATAACTCTCTGAAAGTTGTCATGCATACGGAGGCCGATGGCGTTACTCCAGATGCGTCTGCACCGGTATTTGCAAGCTACCACAATAATACGGGAACAGGCGAAGGCACGATAGGTGACGAGTTCACGATGACAACGCCGGAAGGTAATGTATTTGTGGATCAGGGTTACGGAAATTTTGGCGGGGCGACTGAGGGCGGCTGGGGTGCCTCCGACTCAAACTACAGTGACACAACCTGGACGGGTGCGTTTAATAATCCTGCTACAGTGTCTGCACATAACGTTAGGCAAGACTCTCATGAGTTCCCTCCTCAGTTTTAAGTCGTTCATAGCATAACGAAAAACAGTCGTCGTTCACTAGGCGACTTTTTCGTAGTTATAGGCAGGTTGCAGAGTATCTAGAATTGTCTCAGATGCCAAGTCATTGGATAATATAAGTAGATGGATGCCAAAGATGAGGTTAAGGCGCGGCTCAGCATCGAGGATGTGATCGGCGAGTACGTACAGCTGAAGCGGGCGGGGCGCAACTGGAAGGGTTTGAGCCCATTCACGGCGGAGCGCACGCCGAGCTTCGTGGTGAGTCCGGACAAGCAGATCTGGCACGACTTTAGCAGCGCCAAGGGCGGTGATATGTTCAGCTTTGTGATGGAAGTAGAAGGGCTGGATTTTCGTCAGGCGCTGGAGCTTTTAGCTCGCCGGGCCGGTGTAGATCTCGACCAATATCGCCAAAATTCTCGTGCGGGCGGACTATCCTCCAGCAACCAAAAGGAGCGACTGTTTGCGGCGAACGAGCTGGCGTGTAAGTTTTATCAGGCGCAGTTTGCGCATAGCCGTGTGGCACTGGAATACGCCCTGCAGAAGCGGGCATTTAGCAAGGAAATGGCGTTGGAATGGCGGCTCGGCTATTCGCCAGTGAACGGCACGGCGCTCGTGGATTTTCTGAAAAGCAAGGAGTTTACGCAGAGCGAAGTGAAACTGGCAGGGTTGGCTGGTCAGCGCGGCGGTGACATGTTCCGCGGTCGATTACAGATTCCGCTGTGCGATTCATCCGGTCGGGTTATCGGCTTCACGGCACGCTTGTTAGCTGACGACCCGCAGGCCCCTAAATACATCAATACGCCGGCGACCCCGCTGTATGATAAGAGCCGGCACGTTTTTGGACTACATCTGGCGAAAGAAGCGATTCGCAAAAATAAGTTTGCAGTGCTGGCCGAAGGGAACCTGGATGTAATACAGAGCCATCAAGCAGGGGTACGGCAAGTGGTTGCCACGGCTGGGACGGCACTGACTGACTACCAGCTAAAGGCGCTGGGTCGCTTAACACCGGATATTCGCCTGTGCTTTGATGCTGACAGGGCCGGCGTTCAAGCTACGGAAAGGGCGATTCCAATTGCAACGAAAGTCGAAGTTAATCTGAGTGTTATCCAAATCCCAAGCGGCAAAGATCCAGATGAACTTATCAAACAAGACGTATCGATCTGGAAAAGGATAATTGACGAGCCGAAAGAAGCGCTCGACTGGTTAATCGAACAGTATAGCTTCACGCAGGATTTACACACCACCAAGGGCAGCAATGCCTTTAAACAAGCAGTTTTCGGACTCGTTTCGAAAGAAAGTAAAGATGCGCAGGGCAGACATGCTAAGCAAATTGCCGAGTTGCTCGGCTATCCGAATGAAGCTGCGGTCATAGCCGAACTCGGTCTGCTTGAAAGCGGCCAAAAACAGTATAAGCCTATCAAAAAGACGATCGTTTTCTCGCAAGATGAAGTAACGCAGATAAAAAATGAGGAGCGGCTTGCGGCGCTGACGCTACTACAACCCAAACTACGCAAGTATTTGTATGACTTGGATCCGGACATGTTTGTCAGCGAAGGAGCGCGCGAGGTGTTTGAATTTTTGAGTCTGCACCCGGACTATGACGGAACAGATAAGCGGGCCGTGCAAAAGTTTGCAGAGTATGCTAAAATATTAGTATTAGTCTATGAGACGCTCTACCAGGATTTAGACGCTCTCGAGTTGGATCTGGAAGCCAAACGACTGCAGAGCAAACTGGTAGCACAGTATGTACGAACCGAAAAACAAAAGCTTGCTGAACGCCTGCAAATCGCCGAATCTGCCGAGGCCGAACGGTTGCTAACACGTTCCAGTGAGCTCGATAAACTCTTACGCGCAAACTTAAACAGGGAGGAAGCCTAAAGGATGGCAGCCAAGAAACCAGCCAACGACAAAAACAACGAGAAGTCTAAAGAAGCCTTG
>JAICKC010000028.1 GCA_025928155.1 Candidatus Saccharimonadota bacterium | reverse complement strand
GGTTGTTAGTACTACCTGGGGACAGCTGGTTCTGCAGGTCAATCGTGCCTTGCGGCTGGCTAAGCTCACCACTTTGTTGCTGAATGGCCTGCACCTGCTGCGGGTTGGTAGTAATGAGCCCAGTTTCCGTGGGGCTGGCAACCACCTGGATATGCACATGATTTTGTCCGGCAAAGAACAGGCCCTGCCCCACCGGGAACTGGGCGAGCCGTTTCTTTTCTTCGCTGGTCAGCTTAAAGACTTCACTCAGCACATCCACTGCTGACGGCGATTGCTTGAGCAAGAACTGCATGCTGGCATTCGCCACAATCGCCCGACCCATGCGGCTGCCCATAAAGTCTTCGACATCCTGGGTGATCGTCGTAATGCCGAGGTTGTACTTACGAGCTCGCTTAGCTAAGGAGAACAAAAAGTTGGCACTGTCTTCGTACTTCATGAGCTGCCAGGCCTCGTCAACTACAAGTAGCCGCCGCTTCTGGTCGCTTTTGGTTTTGTTCCAGATGTAGTTCAACACGATATACATAGCGACCGGACGCAGCTCGTCCTCGAGGTCACGGATGTTAAAGACGACCATCGGGTTGTTGATGTCGATGTTGCTCTGCTGGCTGAAAATGCCGGCAAACGTGCCGCTGGTGTACTTACGTAACCGCTGTGCCAACTGTGGACCAGAGCCTCCCATGTGCAGCAGCGTATCGTACAGGTCGGCAATGGTCGGCGGCACGCTGGTGTGCGTCAGCGGGTCGTTGGTGATGCCAGCCCGGGCATATGTCTCGATGAGCGCGGAGTCCAGGTCAGCCTCTTCGCTCGGAGAGAGCACCGGCATGAGCGTGGTATTGCCGCCCATCATTTGCGCCTGCGCACCGCCCATCATCAGGCGCAATAAGCCGTGCAGGGTTATAAGGTTGGAGCGCAGCGCATTATCGGCCTCGTCCGTGTCAACCACCTTCGGTAGGTCGAATGGGTTGATCCTGGTATTACTGTTGAGGCTCAAGCGTACGTATGCGCCGGCTACGGCATCGCACATACGCTCGTATTCGTTCTCTGGGTCGATAATGAACACCTCGGTGCCGAACATCATGCTGCGCAGCGCTTCGAGCTTGACGCTGAATGATTTACCGGCACCGGACTTAGCAAATACTACTGAGTTGCCATTCTCCAAAGAGAACCGGTCAAAAATAACCAACCCTGAGTTGTGCATGTTTATGCCGTACAATATGCCATTGTCCTGTGTAAGGTCGGCTGAAGTAAACGGGAAACTGGTGGATATGGCACCCGTGCTCATGTTGCGTCGGATCTGCAGCTGGTCGGTCATTTGCGGCACAACGCTGTTGAGCCCCTGCTCCTGCTGGGACGAGGCCGGCTTGCTGTAGACCAACTGCTGGCCGAGCATGCTCTCCACCTTGTGGCTGACAAATTCTAGCTCCTCGATGCTGCCGGCAAACACTGTAAAGTACAAACCAAAGCGGAAGAAGCGTTCCTCGCCCACCTGCAGCTTATCACGCATTTCTTCGGCGTCCAGAATAGCGGCTTGTTTCTGCGGGTCGCGCACGCGGCCTTTTTCGCTGTCGATCTGAATGCCAGCCTCCAGCTGGGTAACTTTTTTGCGCAAGTTTTCGAGCACCACTTGGCTCTCCACCGGGTATACGTAGATAGAGGTGTCGATAACTTCGTCGAGATTCACCAAGCCGCTCAGCCAGCCGGTGTAAATTTGCCGCGGATAGCCGTATACATAGTAGGTACGGGCGTACCGCGTACCAATTTGGAAGTATGTAGGCTGTAGCTCAATGGAGCTCGGGGCGATAAAATCACGCAGGGCCGTAATGCCCTTCTGGAACGCAGCGGTCACCTCTGCCTGTTCGCGGGCTTGTTGAGTCTGGGCGATGACGACGGGGTCGATTTGCTTCTTGGCCATTACTGGAGCTCCCTCTGCAAATGCTGCTGCGGCGCCGTGCCTTGACCTTTGGTAACGATGTCAGCTGTCAAGTCATTGAAGTTTTTGAGCTGCTGCCGGGTGGCGGTGTCTGGGTTGTAGGTGTCGTAGTACAGCTCAATTAATTCCTGGGTGTCGAGCGGCAAGCCCTGGATGCCACACTGCATCAGGCCGCCAAGTACGGACTGTACGCGGTTGCGCAGCTCGGTTTTCGCTTTTTCCAGGTCGGCCTCGTTTATAACGACGTGGCTTTGTTTAGGGCTGAGGAGATCTACAAAGCCCGAGAAGAAGTTCTTACTTTGGGTTAACGCCTTCTGCGGATCGATCACCGGGAAGAACGGAATAACGAGATAGAATTTTTTATCCATCAGGTTCGTCTGTCGCGACAGACGCTCGATGTAGTCGATGTAGTCATCCATAAGCAGCGCGAGCAGCATATTGTCGTGCTCGGTACGGATTTTGTCGAGTTTTTCTATATAAGGTGTGAGGTCAATACGCTGCGAGCGGATAAATATCTGGATTGGGAAATACAACGAGTTCAGGAAACCTTGGTACCCGTACTCGACTGCCTCTTGTTCTTGTGGACTCATGAGGTCGAAGTTAATGCTCTTGACCATCACGATACTGCGGAACGATCCGTCGTTCATGATGACAATGCCGTCGCGAATCTCAGCAATCTGAAGAATATTCTGTGTACTGTTGGGGTTGGTTTTCTGGACGATTTTTACGGGTTGTCCGCCGGGTGGTGCGACTGGCGCGGGCGCCATTTGGGGCACAGTCCCTGGTTGTGGCGTCATGGGGCCTGACAGCGGCTGTGGTGCTGGCGCCGGCGTCTGCCCTTGAGGTAAAGGTTGCACCATGGGACCGACAGCATGCGCCATATCGGCGTATGTTGCGTCAGGCCGAGGAAGGCCGGCCGGCACCACTTGAGGGTATGGTTGTCCCATCCCAGTGTTTTGTATTGGTCCTTGTATGTTTGGATCCATCAGACGCCTCTAGCACCCACTCCTCTGCTGCCGATGTTACCTGAATGTGTTACTTAGTGGAGCGAAATTACTACTTCACCATTGTTGCTACTGACTTGCTCGTGTGCTTGTCGGGCAATTGTAGCCACATCCAGATCGTCGTTGTTTGCAAGGTTTATTATAGCAGCCTGGTCGTGGGGTGTCACTGGCGGTTTGACGGCGACTGCTGTAGCCACGGCCTGGCGGGCCTCTTCTGCTAGCTGCTCAGGCGTTTTGAGGGTCTTGAGGTGGCCGTAGGCTGCTGACATGCCCGATTTCCCATTTTCCTCCTTGAGTTTTTCGACGAGTGCTTCTTCGTCGGCCGTAGGCATCGCTGCCTGAGGGCCGGTAGTCTGCGAGGTGCTGCCCGGTACGATCACCGGAGCGTTATCAAATGCTGCCTGCCCTGGAGCGTTGACCGTTGGCGCTGGACCCTGCAGGAACCAATAATCGGCTGGCGGTTGCTGTTGCGGAGGAGCTGGCTGGGTTTGCATTTGTGATGGCAATGGCGCCGCTGCCGGGAGGCTTGGCATAGGTTGCTGCAACTGCGCTATAATCTGTTGCCGGTGGGCGGTGCCTGCCGCGTTTATCATACTGTCAAATTGTTGGGCTACAGGGTTGGCTGATTCATCTAAGATATCGTCGGCGGCCCTAATATCTATCGCTGTAACGGTCTGCGGCAGGCTGCTAGCCTGCACCAGACGGTCTGAAACGGTATCGG
Source organism: Candidatus Saccharimonadota bacterium (assembly GCA_025928155.1). Lineage (GTDB taxonomy): Bacteria > Patescibacteriota > Saccharimonadia > Saccharimonadales > UBA4665 > JAJZCD01. Next base: position 10,452 of record JAICKC010000028.1, on the reverse strand, counting down.
CCGACATGCCGCTGGCTGCGGATGTGGCTAGGTTAAGATTGGCGTTCTTGATTGCCCAGCCACGGCTGTCGATAGTATTAGCCAGCGCATTGAGGCGGCTGTGGACTTCATCCTGGCTAAGGCCGTTCGTAAGCTGGCGCTCTACTACTTTGGGAGCCGTTACAGTTACTAGCTCCTGCACGCCCGTTTGATCCCATATACGCTTGCGGGGCTTGAGTGCAAAGCGGACTTTAGCCAGCGCCCAAACCTCAGTAGGCTGGTCCTGACCCCACGGGAACGCAAAAAATCCGCAGACACCGGTAATTGGCAAGAACACAGCCAACATAAAAGCGGCTCCTTTGCTCAGACAGATGAATCCCAGGTAACCGCTGAGCGCGGCAACGCCGGCATAGATAAATTGTCGGAGGGTCAGCGGGCCGACAAGTTTGTCCTCGGCCTCGATGTCCTGGATCACCTTATATGTAGCCATCTACTAGTAAAGTATAGCAAAAGTGCCAGTGCTTCACGAAACTTCTAGGGTCCGCCCATGACGGGGCCCATTGGACCACCAGTGCCGTCAGGACCTCCAGGACCACCTTGCGGTCCCCCGAACCGCATTCGTTGCGCCTCCTCCGCGGCACTGAAAGCTCCAGTACGCGCCTGCCGGTCGTACTCCCGGCGCATTTGGTCGAACTCCGGAACGTTGCGGTTCCGCTCTATCTGCTCCTGAACGGTTATGTCACTACCCGCCAGCTTCATTGACAGGACCTTATCTGCGAGTACCCGGGCATTTTCCGGAGAGACAGATGCCATTGCATCGTACCGGCCGGCAATGGCGGCAAGCTCTTGGTTGAACTGGCGTATATCGCCACTACTAGCAGCTTCCTGAAGCTTCGCGAGCATTTCAGGGGCAAAGGCTTCCACGGCACCCTTACGCGAACCGGCAACGTATGACCCGCCCTGGCCTTCCAGGGCTTCCCGGATCATCTGCTTGGTGGCGGTGGTTTGTGTCTGCTGAGTGGCGGTATCACCTCCAACGGTAACTACAGCTCTACTCTCAGCCGTAGCTCGATCCGCACCTGCGTCCATCTCCGCCTGTATGGCCGTCTGCAATCTACTCTCGTAGTTGTGCTGCGCTTCAAGGTGGCCTATTGCGGCGCCCGTGCTACCGCCGGAGATATCAAAGCGTCGCGCTTGGCCGGCTAGCTGACGGCCTTGAACCAAAGCGGAGACGGCGCCAACACGATCGTTGCCCCACTCTTCGTTGATGAGCTTGTTTACTTCGCCGGCACCACCAGTCAGGGCGGCATCTTCTTCATTAGCAACAACGTTGCCATGTTCGTCTAGCCACTCTTTGCCAATGACCTTTCCGCTCGTGTCGCGTATCTTGTTGTGTCGCCGCTCCACCTTGAGTCCGGTGCCGGTCGCAATCTCGCTGAGCACGGTTGCCTTTTGGAACACCTCGGACGAGACAGCACGTTGCGCACTCCGTACTTGGGCGGCTGCTTGGTCAATGGTTGCGTCGCTGTATGCCCTGTTGCCATTGTCGTCAAGTTTGGAGCGGAGCATACTCTTAAAGGCCTGCTCATTGCCCTTGCTGTCACGTGCCGCCCGCAGGAAGTCTTCGTTGCCTGCAATCATCCCATGCGCTTCGTTTTCTTCGCGGAACTTGTCTATTTCGGCCTTCTCGCGGCGGGTTGCGGCGGCCCGCATGCTGCTACGCATTTTGGTGGGATTAAAGCCTGCCGAGTCTATGTTGGATGCAGTGCCTACGACTTTATTCCATTTGCCTCGGAGATTATCCTCATTGCCGCCCTTAAACGCGTTGTTGGCACGCACCTGTCCCCATTGGTGAGCCATCTTGTTCTGGCGAGCAGCGCGCAGACGGTCGAAGGCGCCTTTACTGCGGTCGTTCACCATACCGGTTATGGTACTTATAAAGCCGGTTGCCATACGGAAAGCTAACGGGATCATGAAGTATGGTACGAAGAATGCGACAAGCCCCACTATCTGTTGCAAGAAGCTAGCACTGTTACCTACAGCGCTAAATATCTGCCCTGCCGCGATAAGCATAGTAATAATGGGGAACACAATCATCATGCCAAGGAAGTTGTCTTTCCAAAGATCCCAAATTTTCTTCGTGTTCGGTAGTACGTAGGCAGCGATCGCCAGCGGTGCAAGTATAACAAGCAGTGTCACGGCGACCTGTCGAATTATTAAGATGAGAACTGCAATTAAGAGCGCCAGCGCGCCAGTGGCCAGAATAGGCAGCAGGACACCTCCAAAACCGAGCGCCATCATACCCCCGACGACGCCAAGGATACTCCAGCTGGCGATGCCCCCGGCGGCTTGTGCATGGTTCGGTAGGTGGCTGAATGGTGCATACATCAGGTTCTGTATGTCGTTCCCTAGCGTATTGAAGAAGCTAATCACGAAGTTTAAGAGCGGCCATGACAGGGACATGCCGATGACAGCTACGAATAGCCGTGGCAGCGTTTTGCGTATGGTATAGGCGTCAAGGAATTCAAATCCGAGCGCCTGCGACGATATCATAACTAGGGCAGCAATAATAATAAGTGAAGTCCCTAGCACGCGGAAAACGTTCCATGCCGTGTAGTAAGCGGCGGAATTCTGTGCGCCCGTAGTGCCACTACAGTTCCCTTTCCCATTGAAAATACAGCCGGTGTCGATAGTCAGCTGACCTTTGATAAAACGTAGTAGCAAGTTGGCAGTGTGCTGCAGGGCAAAGTCCACCGGACAGACTATCCAGGCGAGTGCACCGGCGCCGCAGTCTGAGCTGCTGACGGCGGGACATTTGTAAGTTTTAGTGTCCGGTGTGCTGCCATCCGAACAGATGGCGTCGGTGCCATCCGAACAAACCATCTTTTTTTGCTTGGTATCGAGTTGTGGCTGACTGCCGTTGACACAGATAGGGTCGACTGTTTGTGCTGCTGCGCTGCCGGTCGTGCTAGCCAGACCGTTTGTCGGATTGCCCTGGGTGGTTGCCAGAGCTTGGAATGTGTTTGTTATCGAGGCGGTAGTGGTACAAAGAGTCGCTGTTTTGGCGGTCGAAAAATTAGCAATTGTTACGGCGCACGTACTAGAGCCGGCTAGACCCAACTTTACGGTGGTTCCGTTCACGCCGGTGCCCGGAACTAACGTGTTATTAACCGAGTAGACCCCAAGGTTACCGACGCAGGTTAGTGTTATGGAGCTTGGGGTCGTGTCAGTCCAGGCGCAGGTGTTGGCAGTGCCACCACCTCCACCACCACCGCCTCCTCCACTAGGGTTAGTGGCAGCTACTGTCACGGTTGCTCTGCTGGGGTTGCCGTTCGTTCCCAATATCTTTTGTTCGAAAAGGATCACGCAGGACTGAGTGCCTGTCACCGTTCCCGTCCCGCCAGCTTGTGCTGTGCCGGTCACGGCCATATGTAGGGATGTACCCGCAGGTGCACAACCCGACTGAATATTAAATGTGCCGGAAGCTGTTTTGCCGAACTGGAACGTGGAGCCGTTGCCTGTACACGTTATAGTATTCGCGTTTGTCCAGGAACAACTTCCGGCGGCTGCAAAGACGCGAGTTCCTGTCGTGGTAACAATGGTAAGAATAGGAGAAACTAGGGTAATTAAAACCCCTGCCAATAAAAAGAGAGTCCCACGGTGAAAAGTTTTTGCGCGTTTCATTTAGTTTGTCGCTACAGCATCAGTATAGCGCTTTCCACGGAAAAACATAAATGGCTGTATACGGCTTTCTGGGGGTCTGACGTTTATACCTAACGGCTTGTTTGAGCACTGCATTAGCTATATAGTGAAGCCTAATGAGTTATGTGGTACGAAAGGTTGGGTTTGCGCTACTCACTGCCCTGTTCGCAGCTGCAGCGCTAGCACCGCTGGCCTCTGTCCAAACGGCCTCCGCGGAACCGGCCAGTCACAGCCTGAGCACCTATCGTATTGTGGCAGCCGGAGAGGGGCCCGGCGACTGCAATGATATCCGCAAGTGCGACATCATATATTATTACGTCAACCCTTTCGTTAACTTTCTGGCGGCGCTCGTGGGTGTAGCTGTGGTCGCGTCTATAATCATCGGCGGTATACAGTACAGCAGTTCGGGTGGAGACCCGTCAAAAGCCAGCGCCGCCAAAAACCGTATCCGCAACGCGATCATTGCGTTAGTAGCCTTTATACTATTATGGGCAATGCTTAATTTCCTGATACCGGGCGGATTAGCTTAGGCGGAATTATGAGTAGGCGATCTTTCCGGAGCACAATACATAGAACCAGGCACCTGGTGGCCGTCTTTGTGGCAAGCCTCGGTGTCTCGCTGGTGATGTCTACGTCGATCACATGGGCCCAGGTGCCCAATCCCGGGTTGACCGGCAGTTCCCCGACTACTCCAAGTTGCTCAAAACCAAGGCTATTTGGCGTATTGGTGCCGTGGTACGAATATTTGGATGTGGCTTCTGATAGCAACGATTTGTGCAAGGTAAATTTCCCAAGCAATCCAGGGGCGGCAAACGAAAACGGGGGTGTGTTGGGTGCACACAGCGCGTTCTTTCTCATTGTTCTCGCGGTCGCCGAAGACCTGATTCGTATTGCCGCTTTGACTGCCGTGGGCTATATCATTTACGGCGGGATACAATATATGCTGAGCGGTGGCTCACCGGACGCCACTAAAAAGGCGCAAAACACCATCATTAACTCGCTGATCGGATTGACGGTAGCCATATTGGCCACTTCGATCGTATCACTCGTAGGACATAAGTTAGGTAGCTAAATAATGACCGTAGTACATACAGTTGCTGCAATAATCGACACGTCCGGCTTGCCTGGTCGTTCTAGCGGTGATACCGTTATTAATAACGCTTTGAATATAGCTTTTGGCGTAGCCGCCTCCATTGCAGTGCTCATGGTAGTCATCGGCGGTTTTCGTTACATTGTGGCGCACGGCGATCCGAGCCAGACAGCTTCGGCCAAGAACGGCATTTTGTACGCCATAATTGGGCTGGTGGTAGTTATGGCAGCCTATTCCATAGTCACCTTTGTCGTGGGAAAGATTAGCTGATGAAGCGGCTGCTGACAATACTAGCTCTAACAGTTACTTCCCTCGTTGTGATTGGTTTGACCGCTGTTCCGCCCGCCCGCGCAGATATATGTTCCTCGGGGACCGACCCGCTCGATTGTGCCTGCACGACAACAACACATGGCAGTGGGGGCCGTGGTACCTCAGCCCTCTGCGGCGGCACCGACCAGCCGATTTACGGCTCGGGTAGTGTGCTCGAAAAGGCCACGCTGATACTAGCAATCATAGGTGGTATCGCGGCTGTTGTGGTGATAGTTGTGGCCGGCATAATGTTTGTAACGGCCAACGGCAACGCACAGCAGATAGCAAATGCGCGCAATGCGGTTATTGGCGCAGTCGTTGGCCTGATACTGATGGCAGCAGCAGCGTCCATCGTTATGTTCGTGGTTAATAAGACATGAGGAATATAATGAAACACATTCGACTACTTGTGGCAGCATTCTTGCTGCTGGCTGGCGTTGGCGGCGCGGTTCTGGCTACGTCGAGCGCGTCGGCAGATTCTCCGAAGTCCGTCGTCTGCTCCACCCTGGGTAGCGGAACCGGCTGTACCACTACCCCAACCAATGGCGTCGACCTTAAAGGTGTGGTAGGCGCAGTCGTGAACATACTTAGTCTTATTGTCGGCATAGCGGCCGTCGTTGTGATAATAATTTCCGGCCTGCGCATGATTACCGCCAGTGGTGATAGCAGTAGTATTGCAACCGCACGGACAAGCGTCATCTACGCGATCGTGGGTCTAGTGGTTGCCGCCGCCGCCCAGCTAATCGTCAAGTATGTACTGCACAGGGTATGATAAGGAGCTCGGTAACCGTAGTGCTTATTGCAATGGTACGGCTAGCAATGGTATAAATAAAACATCAGTAAGAAAGGAACGACAAAATAATGTTTAGGAATTTACGTAACACAATTGCAACGCTGCTGACGGCGTTCACGCTGGTGTTTGTACCCCTGGCAGCTCCGGCAGCCGTGTTTGCTGACAACGTAGACATACAGAATAACCTCTGTGGCGGTGCCAACCTCTCATTAAGTACTGGGGACTGTGCCGGCACGGACACAACCGGCCAGCTTAATGACTTGATTCACAAAATCGTGAACATCTTCTCGCTGGTTGTCGGTGTGGTTGCGGTTATCATGATTGTTATTGGCGGTTTCCGCTACATTACCTCTAACGGTGACAGCAACAATATCTCATCTGCTAAAAACACCATTATGTACGCTATCATCGGTCTCGTGATTGTAGCGCTGGCGCAGTTTATCGTCCAGTTCGTACTCAACAAGGCCGGCACCCTGGCTGGCTAGACGGCTCTGTCTCTGGTCCAGCCCCAAAACCCGCGCAGCTGTCCAGAGTTCGCGGGTTTTAGTTAGTATAAAGACCGCTCATTGCGCGAGCGGTCTTTATTTAGTTAGACACAGTACCTAGGCGGCTTTATACGACCTGAATCTTCTTAACGGTATCCTGCTTGACCTTGGCGAAGCTAATAGTGAGTACGCCGTCTTTTAGCACGGCTTCAATGTCTTCTTCCTTAACGGGGACTGGCAGCGCAATGCTGCGGCTGAACTCACCCCAGTAGCATTCCTGCACGAAATAGTTCTCTACGTCGTCCTCGGTGCCGGCGCTTAACGTGCCGTGAATGCTCAAGGTGTTATCGGCAATACTAACGTCCAAGTCGCTCTTGTTGACGCCAGCAGTGCGGGCTTTAACGACCAGCTTTTCCCTGGTCTCGTATACGTCGACTGCTAGCTGGCCGGGCAGTACTGCCTCTTCCTCGTCCCATTCGTCGGTCGGCACAGCGCCTGCGGCGGCCGGATCAGCCACTGCTTGGGTGTCATCAAGCGCCTGCCCCGCGTCGTCGTCACCGAGAAATGCGGCAGTTAGTTCATCTTCTTCCAGTAATAAATCATCGTCGCGGTTTCGTCGCGCCATATTGTTGATTGCTACCCTCCGCCCCTCTAGTTTATTTTGCAGGGGGCCTAAAAGTTATCTCTTGCCTTTTTATGTTAATGGCAGTATAGCTTAGTACGTCAAAGGTGTGCAAGGCGGGTTATACATATTTACAACGGAATAATTACAACACGAGCATTATAGAGGCCACGGTGAGTTTATTTGTACCGCACCCTTGCCTGGCGTGTGGGATCGAAGGAAATCGCCTCATCTGCTAGGAGTGCCACCTCGTTGCCACCCATGCCCTCCCGCTACTCGACCACACCCCAACTGCCCGCTGCCGTGTGCGCAAGCGCGGTTATGACCGGGTCCCTTTGATTACTCGGGTAGCTGGCGCAAGCAAGTGGCATACCGCACCCTGCCCTGCTTATGCGAATCGGCCAGGAGCATCAGGTAGGCGCAGATCGGGCCACACGTTGGCGATAATTAGTTGATGACGTCCTCACAACCGGTGCGACGCTGGGAAACTGTCAAGCAGGCTGGTGTCGTATCCGTATGGCACGCAAGCACAGTTTTCTAAGCTAAGGCCTTAAGTATAACTTCTAGTCGATCGCTTGATTTGGATCTTATTGGCTTGCGGCCGTCGCATCATGCTTTTACGAGGTACTCACGATTGCTAAAGCCCAAGATGTATGATCAGCCGTAGGCGTCGCGTTTTGTTTTCTCGATAACATTAACCGGTTGAATTACCCCTAGGCTCCACTTCTTTACTATTAAAATGATATAATCGCCTACTAGCTGGAGAGATGACCGAGTGGTTGAAGGTAGCAGTCTTGAAAACTGCCGTACCGGCAACGGTACCGTGGGTTCGAATCCCACTCTCTCCGCCACTATCTATACTCGCTTAGCGGAGAGTGGTCAGAGTACTGAGCTGAGCTCGGAATAATCAATAGGTACACGCATCACGAGCGGTAACGTACCAATCTCCTCTGATGTGAAGCGCTCATGCTATGAGTAGAGCGGTAAATACGCTAAAATAGGGTAGCTTTACTGGTATGGAGAGGTACCCAAGTGGCTGAAGGGGACGGTTTGCTAAATCGTTAGTGGGGCGCGAGCTCCAGCGAGGGTTCGAATCCCTCTCTCTCCGCCAAACAAAAGAGATCTGCTATGAACAGGTCTTTTTTTGTTGCTTTGGTGCAGTCTATCTCACAGGTAATGTAGTACAATACGCTTATGGACATGCAACCGGGTCAGTTGATTGTGCCGCACGGGGACGGATCCGATTCGAGTAGTGCGCAGCCACCTGCTGCCGGCGCTCCGCCCGAGCCCGAGCGTCCTGCCGAGCAGCCTTTGCCGCCAGCCCCCGCTCCCGCCCCACCAACAGAGCCGGCTAATCCGCCACAGTCGCTAGTGCAGGTTCCTGCTCAGGCGCCTCAAGATCAAAACGGTCTGACACCAGCCCTGCCGACAGTGCCGCCGCAAGCTGGTTGGGGTGCTGCCGACGACTACGACGTTTCCAGTGTTTCGGGTAGTGGTATGGGACAAACGCCCGGCGACCTAAGCTGGACGGCGGCCGAATTTACTGGCCACCAAAAGAGTGCTGCCTGGTATGGGCTCGTTATTATCGGTGGTTTCGCGCTGGCGGGGCTATATTATTGGATAGCCAGGGATACGATTTTCACGGCTGTAATTGTTCTGGTAATACTTATGGCCGTCACTTATGCCTCGCACAAACCCCACTCAGAGGCGTATCATCTTAGCCCGCGAGGCGTGCAAATCGGCAACCGCATGTACGGTTTCCAGCAGTTCAAAAATTTCTCGGTAACTGACGACGGGTCGGTGGCTAGTGTGATACTGGCCCCGCTCGGCCGCGTTTCCCTGCCGATTACCATTTCGGTGCCCACGGACATGGAAGAAAAAGTACTGGGCTATCTGAGCCTTTTCCTGCCGTTCGAGGAACACCGCACTGACGCGGTTGACGGCTTACTTCGTCGCATTAAGTTCTAAAGATATAAGCCTCCATACTGTTATTTTGCATAAACAGCAAAAGTGCAGTACTATAGCTATATACCTGAAGTTAGGAGGCAATGCCCCGCTATGTACGAAAATGAAGAACCGGTTTTGCGTCGTGTGCTGTGGATAATCTTGTGGTTTGTTATCATTGTGGCAGTGGTGTGGGCAGTTGTGTGGGTAGTGTTTTTTCGGAATAAAAACCTGCCGAAGCCAACACTGCAGACTGGTAAATCGAATAACTCACAGTCGCAGCCGTCGGGCTCTCGGTCTCAGCCGAGCGCGCCGCAACCCGCTAGCGGCTCAAACATGCCTGGTGGCTCAAGTTCTGGCTCGTCGGCGAACTCCGGTGCTGACTCGAACGCCGGTTCAAACTCGTCAAACGGCTCTACTCAGGCGCCAAGCACTGCCGCTGGTGGCAGTACAAGCACAACCTCAGAGAGTCCTGCGGCCCTCGCTAACGCTGGTGCCGGCGATGTGCTTGTGCCGTTCGCGATAGCCACCATGGTCGGCAGCGCCATCTACTACATACGTTTGCATAAAAAGTTAGTCCGCTAGCTTCTCAGAATAGCCCGAGCTGATATACTTGAGCACAGAAATGAATGCCCGTGTCAAACCTGTGCTGTCGGTAGTAGTACCTGTCTATAACGAAGCTGCCAGCCTACCCCACTTCTTTACTTCGCTTCATACGGTGTTAGCTGGTGTCGGAGTAGCATACGAAGTTATCTTTGTAGACGACGGCAGCTTGGACGCCAGCGCTCGTCTCGTCGATGATTTTTGTGCTCGTGACAATCATATCCGTCTACTCAAACTAACGCGTAACTTTGGCAAAGAAATCGCCACTACGGCCGGTATCCACGCTGCCGCAGGCGACGCCATTCTTATGCTGGACGCCGATGGGCAACACCCGGTCGAAGCAATTCCGCAGTTTATCAAAAAATGGCAACAAGGCGCCAAAGTAGTTGTGGGACGACCCCAGAACCGCAAAGCTGGATTAGTAAAGCGGTTAGGCTCGCGGTGGTTTTACTGGTTACTCAGGCGGCTGGTCGGTGCGGCGCTTAATTCTGACGCGACTGATTTCCGACTCATTGACAGCGAAGTACAAACGGTATTCAACAGGCTGACCGAGCGCAGCCGCATCACTCGCGGCCTCATCGACTGGCTGGGGTATAAACATGAGTATGTGTCGTACCAGGAAAATCCACGGCTGGCCGGCCGGGCAACGCAGTCGTTCCGTAAGCTGTCCAAACTAGCCATTGATAGTGCTATTTCGCTCAGCATTTCACCCCTCTACATTACCGCGTACATCGGCGCAGTCGTGCTGCCGCTCGCAACACTGCTGGGCATGGGGATGATACTGGACTGGTGCTTGCGTGATCCGCTGCATGTGCACGCTACCGGTAGCGCATACCTGAACGTGCTGGTGCTGTGGCTGATCGGCGTGCTGCTAGTGTCACAGGGTATCATAGGCCTCTATCTGTCGCACATCCATACCGAAACG
>JAICKC010000003.1 GCA_025928155.1 Candidatus Saccharimonadota bacterium | reverse complement strand
TTCGAATGTACTTGGGCGACCCGATCTATTAAACCTCTGTTATTTCAACAGAGGTTTTGGTTTGCCTAAAGATCCTAAGGAGTTATTTGGTTCCAGTCCTGTTTGGTCTTTGCTAAGATGAGGCAATGAGGAGCAAGGCCATCATTTTTGACATTGACGGTACTGCCATAGACTCGCCATCACAGAAGCTTCCATCGGAACGCTTAGTGAGAGCGGCGCGTGAGGTTATGGGAACATACTTCCTTTGTGCTGCGACTGGTAGGGTGTGGACGTTCGCAAGGCCTATTCTGCAGGGTATGCGCCTAGAGGATCCCTGTATAATCTCGGGCGGTACTCAGATCTGTAATCCAAAAACTGGGAAGATATTGTGGCAATGCGATGTCGAGCCAGCCGACATGGCTAAGGTTGTCGAGATAGCCCGAAGGCACCCTGATTACAAAGTCCTATATAACGACAACGATGAGGAAGCGTATCTACACGGAGGCTTCAAAACGGCAGACTTAAGAATCAACGAACCCGTCTATTTCTTTGAGTTTATATTTGTTCCGCAAAATATTGCTCCTGGAATCGTTGCAGAATTATCAAAGCTTGAGGGAGTGGCCGTAACGCTTGTCGTTGCTCAGCGCCCAGGTTACAACGATATACATGTTACAAATAGAAATGCTACCAAAGAGCATGCTGTGACGGAGCTTCTAGGGCGTCTACATGTTGGCAAGGAAGACACTATAGGTGTCGGGGACGGTCATAATGATATTCACCTGTTTAACGCTGTTAAACACAAAGTAACTATGAGTAATGGCGTGCAAGAGTTAAGGCAACTTGCTGATGAAAGCATTGGAACTGTCACGGAGGATGGATTTGCCGCATATTTGGAGACACTAAGCTCTAGGTAGGGTGAGGTAAGAGAGGGTCACCTCTATAGTGCTCCTTCCTGCGAGCTAACTCTGATAGAAGGTGTTTCCAATTCGAACGTACTTGGGCAGCCATTTTGTGTATGCTTAACCCTCTGTATTCTTACAGGGGTTTATCTTATTATTGAGCTATGAAGCAAAAACATGATAGCTAAATTATGCGAAAGTCTAATCATTTACGAATGAGGAGGTTAATGGAGTCTTTTGGGGGTGGGTTACTATGCCTCGGCTTGTATAAGCTCTTTCTCTATACAAATAATAGAGAACAATTTGAAGACTCAAATGCTCTTGTATCGTTAGTTTTTGCCCTTATAGCGTCGGTTATTATTTTTTTAATTCTAGAGTTTATATCTAGTACTAATTCTTCAGGGTAACCAAGTTCTCGTCTGCTCCGGTATGAGTAAGCTAACAAGTTTGCTTTTCTTCATAAGCTTTTCTCTCTACTCAATTCGGACAAGATATAGATCTAATTCGATTACAGCCTGACCTTTTATCCACTCGAATAACTCAGTGTTGAAGACTCGTTGCCTGAAGCAGTCCGTAAACACATTCTGGAATAGAGGAGTGCTCCCAACCCATAGTTACCTAACCTGCCATTACCCCACATTGTAAGGAGTTGGCTTCCACTTAAAGATATCTGGTACCATTGGACCATGAGCAAAATTCTTCGCAAGACCGAGTTCGGCAACCCCATCTTACGCTCAGCAGCGAAACATCTCAGCAGTGATGAAATAACCTCTCCGGCAATCCAGCAACTGATTCAAGACATGTACTATACGCTGGAGCATAAAGAATATGGGGTGGGAATTGCGGCGCCTCAACTGGGCAGGCTCCTTGCAATGAGCGTTATAGACACCAAGCCAACCCCAACCAGACCAGACTTGGTGCGACAGAAGCTGACCATTATAAACCCGGAAATCGTCCAAAGATACGGCCATAAAGTAGAGCAGTGGGAGGGCTGCATAAGCGGCTCTGAGCTATACGCGAAAGTGCCGAGATACCTCAAAGTTCGTCTACGGTGGTACGACGAAGCAGCACAGGTTCACGAAGAGGATTTCGACGGCTTCATGGCCCAGGTTATACAACACGAGGTCGATCATCTTCATGGCATTCTGTTTGTCGATAAGGTAAGAGACACGAAAAGCTATATGACCTTCGGTGAGTACAAGAAGATGCGAACTGTGTAACAAGATTCACTGGCGATCGTTATGTTTTATGCATAAATAGGATACATTATGCTTGACGATACACATCAGTTTCTCGAAAGCGCTGCCACGCGGCTCGGGTTATCAAACGAAGTATTAGCTCAGCTGAAACGAGCGGATGCGGAGCATATTTTCGACGTTGAACTTTCCGACGGTCAATCGTACAAAGCCTACCGTGTCCAGCACAATCACCAGCGTGGTCCGTATAAGGGGGGAATTCGATTTCACCCCCAGGTTAACCTCGACGAAGTCCGTACGCTTGCGACGTTGATGAGTCTAAAGACGGCCGCGGTCGGTTTGCCGCTCGGTGGCGGCAAAGGCGGCATCGCGGTGGATCCACGGCAGTTGTCGCAGGCGCAGTTGGAAGAGCTGAGCCGGAAGTACGCGGCTGCATTGTACCCGCATATTGGTCCGGATAAGGATATTCCGGCTCCGGACGTTAATACGGATGCGACCATTATCGACTGGATGGTTGATGAGTACGAGAAGCTGACAGGAGATTCCAGCCATGCCAGTTTCACCGGGAAAAGTATTGAAAAGGGTGGTAGCCTGGGCCGCGATGCTGCTACCGGACGCGGTGGCGTGTTGGCGCTTGAAGAACTCTTACGGTTAGATAAAGCAGATACAAAAGGTCTCACGGTTGCGATCCAAGGCTATGGAAACGTTGGATCTTACTTCGGCACCATACTACAGGAGCGTCACAAGGACTGGCAGCTCGTGGCGGTCAGTGACTCCGAGGCAGCTCTGTATTCTGAAAAAGGGTTAGACGCAGTAAGATTGCAGGAATATAAAACCGGCAGAGGCCGTTTCAAGGCCTATGATGAGGGCGGCACCCAAGTTATTACGAACGACGACCTCTTGGCGCTACGTGTGGACGTACTGGTGCTGGCGGGGTTTGAGGATACTGTTACTAAGGAAAACGCTAAAACAGTACACGTACCGTATGTCGTGGAAATGGCGAACGGCCCCGTCACAAAGGCCGCGTATGACTTGCTGAGTGCGCACGGCTGCGTGATTTTGCCTGACATCATTGCGAATGCTGGCGGGGTGATCGTAAGTTACCTCGAGTGGGTCCAGAACCTCCAAAAAGAAAAATGGCCTGAATCTAAAGTGAACCAAGAGCTGGCGTCCCATATGAAAAGGGCTGTCGAGGAAACATACCATTATGCTCAGCAGGAGGCCATCAGTTTGAAAGAATCAGCCTTTATCTTGGCCTTGCAGAAGTTAACTGAAACAAGTAGACTCTAGCCCGCTACAGGCGCGACAGGCGGCACGGGAGCGTAGGGGTCGTCAACGGTCGGTGCGTTCGGGGAGCTGATGGTGAGGGTCATGTCGTAGAGATCGTCAATACAGATTCCGTTGCAGCCCTCTGCGCGGCTGTACTGCCGGGAGTTTACTATGAGCGTGCCATCTTTTACGCTGGTCTTGATTGCGTTCAGGTTCGGGTGGTCGTAGTAGTGTAGACTCACGGAGTAGGTGGGGGCGGTTTCGTAGTTGATGGTAACACCGTTGCCGAGCTGGCTGAGGTCTACAGCGCTGAAGGGCTGAACCGTGCGTACGGTGGTGTGCAGGTTGGCGTTGTAGCGATCGCGGATGTGCGGTGCCACATCGGCGGCGAGTGCACCGCCGGCTGCCATACCGATGAGAGTCATGCCAATGAGCGTGCCGGTAATCCAAGCGTGGATAGGCCATTTACGCCGGTACAGAGCCATGCCGAACAGCACCACAAAGAGCGACAGCAGAATGCCCACCACAGCTGCACTGTACACGAGCAGATGCTCTTTGATACCTATGGGAAATAGGTTGTCTTGCACGATGCTGCTGTTATGGAAGAATACATACAATGCCGCCGTAGCCAGGCCGAGCAGTAGGCTCATGCCTATGACCACAAAGCATACGCCGACGACCTTCAGGAGGGTCCTGAAAGCTGCATTCACCGGTCCAGCCAGCGAATTATTAGCGCGTCGGGCCGCGCCACCAACGTCCGCGCGTTCTACGACTTCCTTTAGACTGTCGATGGTGACTGGTTTACCAGCCATCTGCAGACGTTCACTCGATGTTTTTGCTTCCGGTACCAGTAACCACAGCACAATGTAAATCAAGATCCCCCAGCCGCCGGCAAAGGTGGCGATGACGAATAATAGCCGGATAATCAGCACGTCCACACCGAAGTAATTGCCGAGCCCGGCTGCCACGCCCGCGAGCATAGCGTTATCGGTGTCTCGGAACAGCCGCTTGGTGTCGGTAGGTTGGTCGGCTGTCTCTTGCTCGTCGTCCTCAGCAAAGTCTTTCGGGTTGCCCAACTGCTCTTTCAGGAAATCGACGTCCGCGGGCAAAATAACCTGTTCGTCTTTCACATCACGTTCAGCGAGTAGTTCTGCCATGCGTAGCTCCACCTCGCTTACTACCCCTTCATCGCTGACGTGCCGCTTAATCGCGTCCAGGTAGCCTTTGAGCTCGCGGTGCGCGTCCACCGAAATGGTAAACGCTTGCCGTCCCAGGTGGATCTTAGTTACTTCGTTCATGTGTTAGTTCCTTTCTCGAGTGCGCTAACTGAGGCGTGCAGTCTGTGATAGGTTTGCTGTAAATCTGCCAGCAATTTTTTACCCCCGTCGGTTAGCCAGTAGTACTTGCGTGGTGGCCCCTGCTCGCTTTCCTGCCACTCGTAGGCCAGTAGGCCATCCTTGGCCAAGCGATTGAGTAAAGGGTAGAGGGTGCCTTCCACCACAATAAGTTCAGCCTGGTGTAGGGCGCGGATGAGCTCCGACGTATACACTTTGCCATCCCCCAGCAGGAGTAATACGCAATACACGAGCATGCCCTTGCGCATTTGCACCTCGGATTGGGCGCGGAGACTGTTTTCGCTATTCTTGTTCATACACTACTATGCTATACAAGGTATTGTGAAATGTCAAACAGCTTTGCAAAATGAGCGGTCCAAGCATAAACTTTAAAGATATGCCACCCAGCTATCAGCAACAATCACAGCCAGTAGCACCACAGGTTACGGGCCCCGTTACTACACCACCTGCTACCGGTGTGAACATGCAAGAACCGCGCAGTTCGGTGTTGGCGCACATCGTGTGGGCGGTAGCTCTGTTTGCCGTGGCTGCCGGCATATACTTGTGGCAGCACAGCCAGATTTCAGACCTCAACAGCAGGCTGTCCACGTCTCAGGCTAGTCTGAAGGAAGCCCAGCAGGCGCAAGCCGCCGCAGATCAATATGCTACCTATTCAGCAGTCGGCGTGCCGGCTTCACTCAAAACGAAAACAGTTGTCACCACGCTTACACTGCCAGCAGACCAGAGTGCGCTTAACCTTGCACCGGGCGTTACGACACCAGTAGGCCTAGCGGCCTACTTTGCCACGAGCTCAAGCGACGTTTTGGCTAACTGGCTGTTTCAAGGCTCGGGCACCCCTGACGCACCGGCTGGCACGACTACCACAGGCACCTTTTTTGTATCTGACATGACACAGTGGGCTGCCGTGGCCGACGCTGCGCCCGCTAGCTACCCTGGCGCAGGTGCCGGTGGCAAGCAGCTGAGTGTTGCTGACAAAAAGGCGTTTATTTCACAGCTCAAAACGGACACCGCCGCCTGCGCTAATGACACGACCAAGGGTCTTACTACCGGCGACAAAGTTTTCAACATCTGCTACACGCTCACCCGCCCGCAGGCGCAGGGCGGGAATTGGTCCTTGAGCCTTCAGGGCTATGGCGAACCGGCAAGCCTGCCGGTTTATCTAGGTGGCTCAGTCTCTGTTGGGCCCGACGCGAGCTATAAAGCGGCTACCCAAAAGTATATAGGCGCGTTCAAACAGCTCAGGACTGCGGTGGTGGCGAGCAACCCCAGTTAGCGTGAATCGGCGCGCGTTTGTTGCTATTATAAAGTGAATATGGATGGGCATACTGACGGTGGCGGGGATGTGCGAAAACACACCTTGGGTGGCGTGACCTGGGTGGATGCGCAGGCGCCGGGCACGACTGTGCTGGAGCGGCTCGAGCAGGAGTACCGCTTGCATCCGGTGCATGTGGGCGAAAGCGTCCGCAAAGTGCAGCACAATCAGGTGGAGCGCGAAAAGCACTATTTTTTCTTGGTTATGCACTATCCTGCGCTGCAACCTGACGGAAAAATTACCGTTGGCCAGCTGGGGGTGTTCCTAGGCAAGGACTATGTGGTGACCGTGCACGTTAAAGAGGCACCATTTATCGATGATTTCTACACCCACTTTTCGCGTACCACCGATAAGCAAGAGGCTCGCAGTGCTGGTTATCTGCTGTTCCGCATTATCGCCGCCCTGCTCCAGACCATGGAAACTATAGCCGAAGGCATAGATGTGGAACTCGATGAGGTCGAGGACTTAGTGTTTGAAAATAACTCCTCCGACGCCGAGCGCATCGGCCGCCTCCGCGAAAAAATTATTCGTTTGCGCCGTCTGACTGGCCCTAAGCGGCTGCTGCTCGACGATCTGCGTGAGCAAATCGGCGGCTTTGCTGGCAGCGATCTCACCCACTACTATGCCTACAATCTCAAAACCGTTAACCGCTTGTGGGACGAACTCGACGAAGCGCGTGAGACCGTCGAAATCTACAAAGATGCCGATTTTATAACCAGTACCGAGCAAACGAACCGCATTTTGGCACTGCTCACGCTGGTGTTTACGTTTACCATCCCAGCAACGGTCGCAGCGGCGCTGTACGGCATGAACGTCTTCGTGCCCGGTGGCTTGGAATCCGGCTCGTGGCTATTCCTGGGCAAATATACGACATTCTGGCTGGTACTGGCGCTTTCGGCTTGCACGGCACTTGGCATGTACATCTACTTCCGTAAGCGGAGGTGGTTCTAGTGTCCACGGTTGCCATTGACAAAGCGTAAGCCTTTTGCTATACTATGCATTAGTTTTGAGATTTGCACAAGAAAATCTTAAAACAAAAATCACAAAACAAAATTAAAAAGAAAGGCAGCCGTAATGCGACTTGCCACAGACCAACCCAGTCTGGGCGGCTTTATGCTGGTACCTACCAGAGATAAGCGCCTGCTGGCAATAGACGAGATGCTAGCCAAGCTCTAATCGTTTGTCTGCAATAAACCCACCTACTTACGAGCAAGGTGGGTTTATTTGATGTCCGTTTTCCCGTAAAATAAACCAGAGTAATGCAGCTTCCTCATAGCGTCAGAAATTTCCGCTCTGCTCAAGCCACCGCGCTTGCTGCTTCCGCCCACCTTACCCAAAACTGCACTTACATCGGGACAATAGTAATCTATCTTGCCAGTAGGCTGGCACTGCAACCAAGACTCTAGTATGGCACTCGAAAAAAAGGATAGCTTCACTCCGAAGCGTAGTACGAATATTGACGGCTTCTTTTCGAAGCCGGTGCCAGCGCGGCCACGCCAGCCGGTATTTCACAGTCCTTCGGTTAGTCCGCAGCTTCGTCGGTCAGAATTGACCGACATGCCACGGCGAAATGCCGCGCAGCCGGTTTTGGGCGCTGCCGATGATTCTGTATTGCCCCCGGTGCCGGGGCAGGGCAGTTTTGGGGCGGGGTCGCTGGCCGGCGAAGAACTGCGCCGTCGCCGCCGCGCTCCTGCCGAAGAACAACCAGAGCAAGCGGGCAAAAAGAGCTGGCGCCAGCGCCGCAAAGAGCGGAGGACTCGCAAAAAAGAGCGGGGCATAAGTCCGCGAAGGCGCATAGTTAAGCGGATTGGGATCGGTCTAAGCGTCATGGTGTTGCTGGCGGCTGGTGTACTCGGCTTTAGATTCTACCGTGATATTGCCAAAATTACGGGTAACAAAAACCCGTTGGCGTTATTACAGGTCTTCAACCCGGTACCACTCAAAAACCAAGATGGTCGCGTTAACATTTTACTGGCAGCCAACTCGGCTGATGACCCGGGGCATGATGGGGCTAACCTGACTGACTCCATCATGGTACTCAGCGTGGACACCAAAAAGAATACCGCCCTTATCTTAAGCGTTCCGCGCGACCTGTGGGTGAACATACCGGGCGTGGGTCACTCCAAAATAAATGCCGCCTACCCCAACGGCGGTATGGATAAACTGCAAGGCGTTATACAGGATAACCTGGGGCTTACCATCGACTATCAGGCGCTCGTGAATTACGGTGCATTCCGGGATTTAGTAGATGCCGTGGGTGGTATAACTATTACTATCAATAGCACTGACCCGCGCGGTATTTATGACCCGAACATTGATTACACCACCCGGAAGTGCTGCGCGCTAGCCAAATATCCGAACGGCCCGGTGACGCTTAGCGGCAAGCAGGCGCTCAACCTGGCTCGGGCGCGCGGCGATCCGAACCCTTATGGTATCCCCTATGGTTTTCCTGATAGCGACTTTGACCGCACCGAGCATCAGCGGCAAATGCTTATGGCTATTAAGGACAAGTCTAGCCAGGCTAGTGTCATCGCTAACCCCCTCAAGATTTCGGCACTCGTGGACGCCGTGGGTAACAACGTCAAGACCAACTTGCGGCTCGACGAAATCGAGACCCTCTACACCTACATGAAGAAGGTCAACGACAACAACGTCGCCTCGTACAATGTCAACACGCTGAAGGGTGGTAACACCACCATGCTGCAGAATTTCACAGCGCCCACCAATCCGCCACAGTCGGTGCTGATCCCGGCAGCCGGGATCGACGACTTCAGTGATATTCAGGCACAAATCACCAAGATACTTTCAAGCGACCCGGTTTCGCGTGAGGGCGCCACGGTAGTAATACTGAACGGTACCGAAGTGAGCGGGCTGGCATCGCAGCAGGAAAATGCGCTCATTGCCAAAGGCATGTCAGTGACGATTGGCGACGCTCCAGCCGCCCAAGCTACCAACACGCTCATCGATAACTCGGCAGGCAAAATGCCCAACTCCCTCACCTACCTAGAAAAGAAATACAGCGCCAGCCTTGTCACGAACACCCACTTGACGGCCACCTATCCAAATGCCGATTTCATCCTGATTATCGGCCAGAGCTCGGTGCCTAAAACCACCACAACCGGCGGCCAGTAAGCTATAGGTTTTTGGGGAGTGAAAAGTGGAAGGTTGAGCCGGCATTTTCGGCGCTTTCAAACCATAGGTCACCGCCCAAAGATTCAGCAATGTTTTTGATAAGATAAAGTCCTAGGCCGGTGCCGCTCACATCTTTGTCCAGAATGTTCTCAGCCCGGAAGAACTTGAGGAAGATGTTCTTTTGTTCGTTCGCCGGTATGCCGTAGCCGGTGTCGCGCACTGTCCAGCGGATTTCCTGCGGAGTTTCAGCAAGCTTGAGATACACCGATCCACCTTCGGGAGTATACTTCACGGCGTTGCTGAGCAGGTTGGCGCAAACTTCTTTAACGAGCAGGTTGTCAGTATGAATCGCTGGTATAGTAGCAGGAATTTCGGCGGTAAGAGTGAGACGTTTGGCTCGTGCAGTCGGTATAAATTCGGCAAGCATTTCCTGGGCAAGTTTGTCGAGACGCACGGGTTGGACTTTGATCTTGATGCTGCCGGCTTCTATGCGGGTGATGTTGAGCAGGGTATCGATGAGCGTATTCATGCGTTCAGCTGATTTCAGGATGGTGCGTATGTACGTTAGCTGCTCTTCGGTAAGTTCGCCAGCTAGGCCGTCGCGCAGCATCAGAGCGTACATGTTTATGGCGCTCAAAGGCGTGCGCAATTGGTGCGAAGCGATCGAGATAAAGTCGGATTTGAGCTTATCGTTCTCGATTTCGCTGGTGAGGTCGCGGAATACCTCGATGGCACCAATAGGTCGCCGTCGGTAAATAATGGGCGACACGGTAAGGTAGACGGGTAGGAGCGCACCGCCTTTTTTCTGGTAAAGCCGCCGGGCGCTCACCGACTTGCCGGTCTGGAATGCGCGGACAATATCACGCTCAAAAGCGTCGAGCGGTTTACCATTGTCATGTACTGAAATAACGGTGTTTAGGAATGGTTTGTGCAGCACATCATGCTCGCGCATGCCTAGCAGGTCCAGGGCTGACTTGTTGATACGCGTGATAGTCCCGGCTTCATCGGTAGCAATCACTCCTTCACCGATACTGGCGAATAATGCCTCAAGCCGGGCGCTGTCGTGGAGAGATTCTTCTGGTACGTGCTTAATGCCCGGGGACTGTCGTTTGGCTGCCATTAACGCTCCTTGATGCGTGCTAGATGCTCCAGGTCGGCAATGTAGCGATCAACCACATCGATGTCGTCGCTGATCAGCCGCATGGCTAGCCGGATCCAGTCGATGAGCTGGCGCAAGTCTTGGTGGCGGAGCTCGGCCGGATCCTTTTGTAGGTGGTTGCGGATTTGGCGTATGACGAAGCGGTCGGCGGCAGGTCCAAGGTAGTCGTAGGTAATAGTCACCACATCGTCAAACAGGCTGGTTTTTGCCATCAATATTGCCTTCACGCTTCCTCTATTTTCATTAGCTCTTTAGTGCCCAAAGCCACTACTATGAACCCAACCGCCATTAGAAGCAGTAATACATATAACAATCCCAGCAAACCTGCAAGTGACAAGCCGTTGAGCCAGGTGACAAGCGTGCTCAGGTATTGCAGCGCAATGTCGACAGCGATAATAGACCCGAGCCCAAACGTCAGCCGGTTCCATCCTTTGCGGTACAGCACGCCAGCCACCTGTTTGCTATATACATACATTTCGGCTATGGCGCTCAAGCCCATGTACCATATATACATATACGGAATGGCAAACGTCAGCATAACCAATGCGTACGACATGTGATAGGTCGTCTGCAAACTGTGATGGGCGCGGGCGATCAGATCACAGAAAATAACGCCGAGCACAATAACTGCTCCTACTACCATATGGGTCAAGGCAAAACTGGGGCGGCTGCCAGAGAATGCATTGAGGCCGCGGGCTCCCATGATGATAAAAATGAACGCCATGAGCAGGTAGACAACGCCGAGATAGTTTGAGATTATCGTGCCCGCAGCCAGGAAACCGGGATGTACGCGGGCGATCAGAGTAAACGCTACGCTAATAATTGAGCTGAGCGGTAAACCCAGCGCCAGCACGAGCAGCCCTCTCACCAGCCTCACGACCTGCTTGCCGTCGCGGCCCTGCTTAATGAGCTGGCTGTAACGGTGCATGCGGGCATAGCCGTAAAATATGGCAAACCACATGACGTACAAAGGCACTAACAGCGTAATGTCAAGCAAGCGCAGACCGGAAGGGCTGAGGTGGTATTTGGTAAGCGCGGTGTGGTCGGGTGCGGGGAGTAATGCGAGCAGAGTATATACCGTTACGAAGATGGCGTAACCGTAAAAAATCCTCGACCGTATTTTCATGCAGACTCCTACAGTACGCCGGCAAGTATGTGTGAATGACGTACTTATTACGTGCAATAGTAGCGCATCGTTGCCTGGTTATAATGTAAAATTTCTGACAAAACCGGCTTTCGCAAGCGGCACCTAGGCCCTAAACTTGCTTGTGTGGGCGGGATTGTTTCGTTATCCTTATGTTTAAGGAAGATCTTAAGCATAATATGGCCGCCGTTATCGAGTTCAAAGACATTACCCGGACGTACCGGCTGGGTGACGAGGTGCTGAACGCACTTGATAATGTGAGCTGTACGGTGCAGTCCGGCGAGTTTGTGGCCATAACCGGGCCGTCCGGCTCCGGTAAGTCGACGCTGGCGAACATTATTGGCGGACTCGATAAACCTACCTCTGGCACGGTGGTGGTGGACGGACAGGATCTGTCGCATGTGCGCGACCGTCAGCTCAGCGACTACCGCAACCGTCACATCGGCTTTGTGTTCCAGTCATTTAACCTGCAGGGTACGCAGACGGCGCTCGAGAACGTTATGTTGCCGTTGCTGTTTGCCCGCATGAAGCCTGGCGAGCGCAAAGCCCGCGCCAAAGAATGTCTAGAGGCGGTAGGCTTAGGCGATCGGCTTAAGCACAAACCAAGCCAGCTAAGTGGTGGTCAGCGGCAGCGTGTGGCGATTGCCCGTGCTCTGGCAGTCAAGCCAAGTATTATTTTGGCCGACGAACCAACGGGCAACCTCGACAGCGAGCGCGGCGCCGAGATCCTGAAGCTGCTCAAAGACCTGAACAAGCAAGGAATTACACTGGTAGTAATCACGCACGACATGAGTATTGCCAGACAAGCTGACCGGGTTATACAAATAAAGGATGGGAAGATCGCATGAGATTTGCCGACTACGTCACCTTGGCGCTGCGCAACATCATGCGTTCCAAGCTGCGTAGCAGTCTGACCATTTTCGCGGTCGTTATCGGCGCTACGAGCATTACCATCATGCTGGCAGCGGTGTTCAGTCTGAAGGGCTTTATGACTAAACAGTTCGAGGCCAATGGCACGTTCCAACAGATTATGGTGTCACCGCAGACCGATATCAACTGGGGTGACTACTCGGGTAACCAATGCCAGGATTGTGTGAAGCTCACCGACAGTTTGGCAGCCAAACTCGGGCAACTGCAGCATGTTGTCGGCGTAGCGCGCCAGACACAAGTCGGGCAATTCCAGGCACTTACATACGGCACACAGAAGCTGCGGACACAGGAAATCTCGGCGTACGACGCCAACGGCATTATTACCACGCAGGTGCTGGCAGGCCGTGATATAAGCGCCAGCGATAAAACCGGCGTGTTGACGATAAGCTCTGACTATGCCGATAAACTCGGCTTCAAGCACAACTACCAGGCGCTTATCGGCAAGCAGGTGGGGTTAATGACCCAGGGCTGGTACAGCGGCGTGGGCTCCGACCCGATTCAAGCGTCCAAAAATCAGCAGGCGTTCTTCAGCTCACATCCGGGCGCGAACGGGCAGGATTATCAACCTGCGCCAACCACGCTGACCGGCAAGATCGTGGGTGTCACCAGCACGACCGATCGCAGCTACGCGATACGGGTGCCGCTGGATTGGGCGCGGGGCATGGAGGAAAACCAGATGGCGGTCGTTACCCAGGCGGACCAGGACGCCGCACAAGCCAAATGCCGGCAACAGCACACGCCGCAGGGATGTAACACTCAGCCGGTAGCTTCAGCCGTACAGGTCAGCGACGAGTTGGCGAAGCAAGGCTATAACTCGTATATCGTCAAGGTTGACCAGTCATCCAATGCCGCCGCGGTCGCCAAAACCATTCGTAACACCTATAAGATCGGCGCGGCCGACGCCCAGACGGAAATTAAGCAGCAGCTTGCCATCTTTAACATCTTAGGTCTGGTGCTTGGCGGTATCGGCGGCATCGCGCTGGTAGTGGCGGCGGTGGGCGTAGTGAACACCATGATTATGAGTATCCTGGAGCGGACGCGCGAAATCGGCGTCATGCGGGCAGTGGGCGCACGCCGCGGCACGGTAAGCGCTCTTTACACCTTTGAAGCAGGCCTGCTCGGCTTCTTCGGTGGCATTATCGGCTTATTGGTAGGCTACGGGGTAGTATTGGCCGCTAACCCGATCATTAATAAACAGCTTTCCAGCAATAGCATTACCGGGTCGAACATCATCACTCTCCCCATCTGGCTTATCGTAGGCGTTGTATCTCTCACGACAATTATTGGCATATTAGCCGGTCTCTACCCTGCCCGCCGCGCTGCCCATCTCGACCCCGTCGAAGCACTTCACTACGAATAATGCTTGCGCTTGTAGGGTACAATTAAGATATGAGAAAACTACACGCCCTGCTGCTCGCTGTATTGGTAACGATTGGGTTTGGAACGATCTATGTGGTGGCGCAACAATACGGCCGCTCAGCGGCGAATGATGCCCCGATCGCCCTGGCGCAGTCGGTAGCAAGTAGCTTATCAACCGGAGCGTCACCGGCGAGTCTAGTGGATATGCATTTGGACGCAGCGGCAACGTACCAGCCATTTTTTGTCGTATACGACCAGAACTTCCGACCACTTGCCGGCACCGGCTACCTGAATGGCGAGCTGGCACATCCGGATAGTGGAGTCTTCACGCACACGGCTGCGGGCATGTATCACACGGTGACCTGGCAGCCGCAGTCTGGCGTGCGGGTTGCCAGCGTAGAAACTAAGGCCGGCAGCTACTATGTGCTCGCCGGGCAGTCGCTCAAACTTACGGAAAATCGGGATGACATTGTTTTGGCGCTCGCGGCGTTTGGCTGGCTAGTGAGCGTGGGCTGCCTCGTCATGGGGTATTGCATGCTCCAGCCTCGACCTGTCAAGCGCAGAAAATAAGCTTCACCGTGAGGCGGCAATTTGTAACGATTCCCCGTTCTCTAAACGTGCTGAAGCATCGGTTGCTGACTATCGTCGTCCGGAGGGAGCCTCCACTGATCCGGTAGCCGCTGTATTTCGTCCGGGTAGTGGGCAGCGTACACGGCCAGCACTTTGCGCAGAGCATCCTCGGCTGTAGCGCCTATTGTATCCATCCAATCGTGTCCATACGTATCTAGTGCTGCGACGGTGTCACGAAACATTGCGTCATACACAAGTATGCCGGTAGTGTTTCTGCTGAGTCCGTAAAAGGCGAACTGGCTGAGAAACCGCGAATGAGGGTGGGCACTCGTCCTTTCATCGGCGCCTCTTCCGAGTCGACCGCCTTGCTGGCATAGGTTCTTATAATCGCTCCCTATACTGTTCTTCATAATAGTACCGACGACATCAGGGAGGTTTAATAGGTCGGGCTGTTTCGCCTCTTCCCAGCGCTCAGCGACTTCTGCCAGGTCGCCTCTAACCTTCGTGTCGATATCGGATTCGTTCTCGACTACACTTTGGTGGACGAGTCCCGCCCCTCGGCTGATGAATCGGCTGATAGGTTGGACGCTTAGCTCCAGAGATTGCCTTAGTGCGTCGTCCGTAATCCGGTCACCATAATACAGTCGAACATACTCCAAGATTGGCGTGTGCCTCGCGGGAATACCTTGGGCAAAGCGGTAAGCACCGATGTTGATGTCCCGAAGATCTTCAGGACTGAGCGGCGGCCCTTGGTTTTCAACTGAGAACGGAATCTCAGGGGTGCTTTCGAGTGTCTCGTTATGGTTCATTATATAGCTCTGCTAATGACTGTATCTACTACCCTATTTTACCGCGTACGCCTACCGGTGCGCCATCTTGCTGCGCATATTCACGGTCAGGGCAACACCGGCGTTACCCACCGCGGCAACGAAAGGGTAGGCAACCGTCAGGAATGAAAAGCTAGTAAGTGCAAATATGGCGGGTATAAACTTTAATGTATTGAGCCAAAAAGCTACAGCATTTTCTTCTAAAGGTTTCCTGTACGCTTTGCGGATATTCATAGCAAACCCCGCCACTAATGCAAACAGGGTTATGCAGAGCGCCGCTTCTTTATTTTTGACCACAAACAGCAATAGCAAACCCGTTAGGGCTAACGACAAAAGCGTCCAGTCAAAACGGGTAGGGCGGGTAGCACCGATTCGTAATGCGAAGAGGGCAATCGTCAGACTTGCAAGGGAAGTAAGGCCGGTTGCCCAGGCCCCAATACCGGCGTGCGCACTGACCTGTGCAAAAAAGCCGTCGCCAGATAGCGTGCCCCAAACCAGCCAAGAGAATGCATGCGGCTTGGTCTTGCCCCTGAACATATCCCGGAAGTAAAAGTAGTAAGCGGCGACAGCCGGAATGAGAGATAGGATGCCGAAGAATAGTTTAAGACTCATCTAGTCCTCGCCACCATACAGCACTGTTTTCACAACCTACATAATAGCAAAAAACGGCGCATGGCCGTTCTGATCACGTACTGCTTGGTAGCGGCGAGTGGACTTGAACCACTGACCCCAGGCTTATGAGTCCTGTGCTCTAACCAGCTGAGCTACGCCGCCCCACTCGATAACAGATTGATTTTAGCAGATTACGGAGGGGAAGGCTAGTATTCGCGTAAGGCAAGATAGACGACGGCGGCGAGTCCGGCGGCAATGATAGCGATGCGCAGTTTGTGGCTGGAGAACTTCTGCGCGCTACGCGCACCGGTGTAGCCACCAATGGTCGAACCGACGGCCATGACGAGGCCGGCGTGCCAATGTATAAAATGGCCGCTGTATAAGCAAACCATCGAAGTGGCGGCTACAAACGTGGCCGCGATGTTTTTCATGCCGTTCATCATGTGGGTGTCGGGCAGGCTGGTGAAGCCCAAGAAGGCCAGCATCATAAACCCGTAACCGACCCCGAAGTAGCCGCCGTAAACACTGAGCGGTATGATGACGAGCCCAAGTAACACCATGGGTAGCCAACCTCGGCGCTCGCCTTTTACGTGACTGTGCAGATGGAAATGCAGCAGCGGCTGAAATGTAAAAAGCCCCACGCCAAACAACAACAGCAATGGCACCATGTCGGCGAACTTACCCGGGGGAGTGTGGCGCAGAGCGAGTGCACCGGCTGCCGCGCCGACCACAATTGGCAGAAGGAAGAGAGCATACCGCAGCGGTACACGCCGGATATACTGCCGATAACCGTAGGCTGAGGTCAGCTGTCCGGGCAGTGTCACGATATTGGCGGTAGCATTGGCGAACAGCGCGGGTACGCCCAGGGTAATCAGCACAGGAAAACCTATCAGCATACCGCCACCGGCAATGGCGTTCATGCTGCCGACGATAAACCCGGCAACCAATAGGATAATGTCTTGCACCATGTTTATTTTCGCTCAGTGCTTTTAGTATATCAGGTTAGACGAACAGCTCTGGCTGGGCGCCGCGTAAGTTCTGCCAACAGGGCTCAAACAACGGAGCTGGTAACGATCGAAAATCGTACCAACCCTGGTCGACAAATTTGTCGGGCTCTATTATTTGGGGTTCACCACCAGCCCAATCAGCATTCATCCATATGGACACATAGTGTTTTCCCGACTCCGGAAAAACATCATTAGTAATAACCAGCAGTCGAGCATTCGTAATCTGCATCCCGGTCTCCTCGGCAACTTCCCGTGCGGCACAGTCCGCCCATGCCTCGCCTACCTCCAGATGACCGCCGGGCACGCTCCAAGTGCCACGCCCGTGCTGTGCTCGCCTTCTGCCCATGAGAAACTTGCCATCTTTCCAGACAAAACAGGCTACACCGACGTGTACGACTGGTTCCATGCTCGTTAGTATATCAACTGGCGAAGAATTTCGATTGATTTTGGGTGAGGATGTCCCGAAGTTGTTCGTAGTACGCGTATATCTCGGGTGAAGTCGGCACTTTGGCTTCCTTTTCGGCTATGAATTGCTCAAGCGTTATGCCATGCTTCCGCCAGGAACTGCCGCCACTCAGCATATTAAGAGTGATAACCATGACCTTATCGAGTGCATAAACGAACTTGGCTTCGGGCGACTCTCGCCTCTCATATTCATCGATAGCTGCCGATAGTTCAGGAAAATCCGTCCACTCTTGTTTGAGTTGCTTGATCGCGGCAGCCTCGCGTTTGTGTTTGGTGGCCAGGGAGTCGTCCTTGGCGTATACAAAGGTGTCTCCGGCGTGCACTTCCAGTAGGTCGTGTGCCAGAGCCAGGTGGATAAGCGTGTCGCGGTTAAGCTCCGGAAAGTGTTGAGCCAAAAACCATGCCGCCATCGCCAGTGTGTACGTGTGCTCAACGTCGTTCTCTACGCGATTCATCGGAGCGGGAAAGTAAACTCGGCGGTCTACGGCCGCAAACTGCATCATGAGTTCTTGCAGATCAATCAGTCGTTGGGCATCAGGCTTAGGCACGGGCATCCTCCACAAACCACCTCGCAAATTCTTGCCAGCCAGCCGCTACCTCACGTTCGGCACGAACGGCGCCCCGGTCATACGCCTCGGCGACACTCAAGCCGTTATCTCTGGGCATGGTGAGAACCTTTTGCAGCGGCCTGCCATACGAACCGCGGGCTTCCGTAAGCAGCGCGCCTTCGTATTCTTTGCGAAAGACCTTCTGGGTGTGTTCGTCCTGGTACGCCAGCAGCTGCACGAGGATAATGCGTCGGTCTTGCAGCGGGCGCGTTAGGTTCAGGAAATCTTCCGGCGTGAACCAATGGTCGATCGATTTTGCGTACGGGCCAGGGAAGCCGCGTAAGGCCGGTATGTTCCAAGAGTCGTCGCTGACAATAACCGGCTGCTTAAGAACTGCAAAAGCTCTCTGCGCTTTGTCGCGAATAATTACTTCGCTGTCTTCGCTCTGGATTTCGTTAATGTCGAGCTTAGCTTGCTCGAGCATAACGCCAAACGGCTTGCAGGCCGCTTGGGCAATTTCGAATTTCTCAACGTTTCCGGTCGCAAAGTGTAGAGACAGCATCGGCTATAATTAAAACAGATATGGATATTGATTTACAGCCAGGACGGTATGTAGTGGCAGTGAGTGGTGGTGTGGACAGCATGACACTCCTGCACTTGCTGGCGGGCCGAACGGACTTGCAGCTGACGGTGGCGCACTTTGACCACGGCGTTCGCGACGATTCAGTAGAAGACCGTCACCATGTGCAGGCGCTGGCTGGACAGCATGGCCTGCCGTTCGTGTATGCTCGCGCGGAGTTAGGCAAAGATGTGAGCGAGGCGGCAGCGCGCCAAGCCCGCTACGATTTTCTGCACCAAGTCCGCCAGGCGAGCGGGGCGACGGCGATCGTAACGGCGCATCACCAGGATGATTTGCTCGAGACGATTATTTTGAACCTGCTGCGCGGCACGGGGCGACGGGGCTTGAGTTCGCTCAAAAGCACCGATGTCATTAAACGGCCGTTGTTGCATCTGCCCAAAAACGAATTGCTACGCTACGCTGAAGGGGAAGGGCTGCAGTGGCGCGAAGACAGTACCAACGCCGACGAGCGGTATTTGCGCAACTATATCCGCTTACGCATAATGCCTCGCTTCGCTGACTCGGACAGGGAAGTCCTGCTGATGATCGCTGAACGGGCACAGGCACTCAATAGGGAAATTGAGCGACAGACGGCTAATTATTTGCATGTGCAGCCGGCGCCCGGCACACTCGACCGACACGAATTTACCATGCTGCCCCACGCCGTAGCTCGCGAGATTATGGCCGAATGGCTACTGCAAAACGCCGGCGCGGAACTATCGCGCAAGCTATTGGAACGGCTGGTGATTGCCGCCAAAACCGGCAAGGCAGGCACAAGGGTAGACATCAATAAAGGCTATTGGCTGAATATTGGCCGCACGCAGCTGGCACTTGAGGTCCGAGAGCGCTAGGCAAAGCTAGGCAGGAGCATGTATACTATATAAACATGGAGAAAAAACCTTTACGACCGAATGCAAAACGGGGTGCCGGAGGGCGTGGATATAAGAACGTCGGATTTGCGGCGTTTATTGTACTGGTAGTGCTCATAAGCTGGGCGGCATACCACCAGCAGCCAACACTGACCGATATTCCGCTCACCCAGGCTATAAAGCAGTCTAATGCCGGCAACTACAAAAAAATTGAGCTGAACGGCAACGAACTGGATATCACCAAAAAGGGCGATAGCCGCCCAACGCTTCGTTCCACCAAGGAAGACGGCGTTGGTCTGAAAGCCGAAGGTCTCGACTACAACAAAGTTGAAGTGACGGTAAAACCGCCGAGCAGTACGGGCGCCGTGCTCGGAAGTCTGGCCATTAACATCATTCCGGTCATTCTGATCGGCGGTTTGCTGTACTTTATGCTCAGGAGTGCCCAGGGGCAGGGCAACCAGGCACTGTCATTCGGCAAGAGCCGGGCTCGGCTGTATGGCAACGAAAAGGACAAGGCAACCTTCAAGAATGTCGCTGGCCAGGCCGAAGCCAAGCAGGACTTGCAAGAGGTGGTTGAGTTCCTTAAGTTCCCCAAAAAGTTCGCCGCTCTGGGAGCGCGTATCCCTAAAGGGGTACTGTTGGTGGGTCCTCCGGGTACCGGCAAAACCATGCTGGCCCGCGCGGTGGCCGGCGAGGCGGGCGTGCCATTCTTTAGCATTTCCGGTTCCGAGTTTGTGGAAATGTTCGTTGGTGTGGGCGCAAGCCGCGTGCGTGACCTGTTCGCTAAGGCTAAAAAGAACGCACCGTGCATTATCTTTATCGACGAAATCGACGCTGTGGGGCGTCGCCGCGGCAGCGGCATGGGTGGTGGCCACGACGAGCGCGAGCAGACCCTGAACCAGATTCTGGTGGAGATGGACGGCTTTGAACAGGGGCAGAATGTGATTGTGCTGGCTGCTACGAACCGTTCCGATGTGCTTGACCCGGCGCTGCTGCGCCCTGGCCGCTTTGACCGCCGTGTCAATATTGCCCTGCCGGAGCGTGCCGATCGCTTAGCTATACTGAAAGTTCACTATGAAAAGAAGCCACTGGCCGCCAGCGTCGACCTCGACGCGCTGGCTGCTAAAACTGCTGGCTCATCAGGCGCAGATCTAGCCAATATTGCCAACGAGTCGGCCATTATTGCCGCCCGCAGCAACCATAGTCAAATTTCGCAGGCCGACGTGACTGAAGCGTTTGAGCGCGTGGCCATCGGCCCGGAGCGCAAGAGCAAGGTCATGAACGACAAAGAGAAGGAGTTGACCGCCTACCACGAAGCCGGACACGCCATTGTCGGTCATGTACTGCCGGACAGCGATCCGATCCACAAAGTCACCATCATCCCGCGCGGCAGCACCGGCGGTGTGACTTGGTCTATTCCGCCCGAAGACCGCAGTTACCACAGTATTGTGGAGTACAAAGACGTGCTGGCTCGCAGCCTGGGCGGCCGCATCGCCGAGGAAGTCATCTACGGCCACGACAAGGTCACGACCGGTGCCGGCAGCGACTTACAGTCAGCAGCTGAACTGGCCCGTGACATGATCATCAAACAGGGTATGGGCAGCGGCAAGCTGCGCGACCAGGTCTTCCATGTGGAAGAGGGGATGATGCTGGAGCGTATGGTACATGAGCGTGAGTACAGCGACGACACTGCCAAGCTCATAGACCAGGAGGTCGAAAGCCTGATCACCGAAGCCGCTAACCGCGCCCGCGCCGTCATCAAGACGAACCTGAAGTTCATCGAGGCACTCAAAGACCGTCTGCTCGAGAAAGAAACCGTGGACGCCGAAGAAGTCAAAGCCGTCTTCGAGGGCAGCCATATGCCCAAAGAAGCAGCCCTGTACTAGAAATTGCCCGGAATGAGCACCCCCAAGCCGACCATTGCAGACCTCCAGAAGTTTGTTCAGGAAATAATTTTTCCGTTTTACCAGATAGAACGTCATGGCGAGCTGAGCTTTGCACATGGCAGGCATGAGAATAATGCCGAACATTCATGGTCGGTGGCGCTGTTTGCCTCTGCGCTTGCTCCGCAGGTAGATCCGAAGCTGGATATCGGCAAGGTGTGTCAGTATGCTATCGTTCATGACTTACTGGAAGTGTATGCAGGAGACACTTCGAACTTTGCATCAAAAGCCGATCTTGCCACCAAAGAGCTACGAGAAGAGGCAGCCCTACGACGCCTCTCGGAGGAGCCCTTGGCGCTACCGTGGATTGCGGAAACACTACAAGCCTACGAGCGACAGGATTCCGACGAGGCGCAGTTTGTTAAATCGGTAGACAAGCTTCTGGTCCTGCTCTACGACTTTATCGAAGAAGGCTACTTTTATCAGAAAAATAGAATCACCCTCGAACAGTGGCAGGCAGCAATGCAAAAGCACCGTGAAAAGGCCAGCAAGCATCTGGGCGCATTCAAATATTACGACGAACTATGGAACCTGCTGCTGGCAAACCCGCAGTTCTTCTACCAGTGACCAAACGACCCAGTCACTGTATTTCGTCTTAGAAAAGTGCGAGAATAAGAGTAACCACGTTAGCCAGTGGTCTTTTTGAATATGGTAGGCATACATAACTCTTCCAGCGGCCAGGACCACGACAATAGCGGTGTGGTGCTTTTGTTGCAGGTGCCTCGCACCAATGATCAGAAGGAGCTGGCTGCCGA
Organism: Candidatus Saccharimonadota bacterium; assembly: GCA_025928155.1. Taxonomy (GTDB): domain Bacteria; phylum Patescibacteriota; class Saccharimonadia; order Saccharimonadales; family UBA4665; genus JAJZCD01. The sequence goes on along the minus strand of JAICKC010000003.1, from coordinate 54,688 downwards.
ACAGATGTTTGCCAGCTTGCACGGGCTACTTACTATTCCGCAGCAGGGACTGCTCAAGCCCGTGCTGCGCGAGTGCCTCAGCTTTGAGATTGCGGTACTCAAAAAGCGCATCGGCTTTTACGTGTGGGTGCCGAATTATCTCAAGAGCTTCGTAGAAGAGCAAATTTACGCCCAGTATCCTACGGTACATATCAGTGAGGTGGACGACTATGCCGCCTACAATCCAGAGCAGAATTTTGCTACCCAACTCGTTACGGAGCTGAAGTTTGTCGGCCACAACGCGCTGCCCATCAAGACGTTCCAGAGCTTTGAGGTTGACCCCCTGGCGGCCATTACGGCTACGCTCGCCAAATTTACCGAAGACGAAGAGGCCTGGCTGCAAACGCTCATCCGCCCGGCGGCTAGCAACTGGCACAAGAACAGCGAGCGCTATATCGCTGGGATGAAAGGCGGCGGAGGAGGAGCCGGTCTTGGATTGAATATGAGTATGCTCTGGAAACCGCCCGAGGCAAAAACCGAGACCCCCAAGCTCAGCGATTACGAAACGACGCGGGTGAGTGCCGCGCAGGAGAAGGCTCAAAAACTGGCGTTTGAAACCCAACTGCGTATTGTGTATCGCGGTAACACCAGCGAGCAGCAGGCCAAGCTACAGATGCAGAGTATCATTGCCAGCTACAAGCAGTTCAACAGTACGTACCTGAACGGCTTTGAAGCCAAACGAGTGGCAGATGACGCGTTTTTGGTGGCACACTACCGCAGCCGTGCCTTCAATAGAACCGGCTTTATGTGCAACATCGAAGAAGTTGCCACGCTGTATCACTTGCCCCACACCAACGTGGAAACGCCCTATATCTTGTGGGCGATGACACAAACGGCCGAACCACCGGCCAATCTGCCGATGATTACGCCCGAAACGGGGGAAGGTCTGAGTCCTGTCGCAGCCACCAATTTCCGCGGGCACAACACCATGTTTGGTTTGCCGAGGTCCGACCGCGGACGGCACCTGTACATCATCGGACAGACCGGCACCGGTAAGTCTGGTATGCTCGAGCTGCTGACGATTTCCGACATCTACAGTCCCTACGGTTTTGCGGTTGTCGATCCGCACGGCGACTACGCACAGGCGATTCTCAAACGAATTCCGGCTGAGCGCGCAGCTGACGTGGTGTACTTCAATCCGGCGGACACCGATTACCCCATGGGCTTCAATCCGCTGGAGGTCTACGACCCCAAGCTCAAAACCCACACCTGCTCCGAGCTGATCGGCGTTATTAAGCGGATTTTCGAAAACAGCTGGGGACCGCGGCTGGAGTACATCTTGCGCTACAGCATTTTGGCTCTGCTCGACTATCCAGACGCGACCATGCTTGACATCACGCGCATTCTGACCGAGAAAAAATTCCGGAACGATGTGCTGAAGTATGTGGCCGACCCAGTGGTGCGTAACTTTTGGATCATCGAGTTTGCCAGCTGGAACGATCGGTTCATGACCGAAGCTGTAGCGCCGATCCTGAACAAGGTAGGTGCATTTACCGCTAACCCGCTGGTGCGTAACATCATCGGCCAGCCCAGGAGCAGCTTCAACATCCGCCAAATTATGGATGAGCACAAAATCCTCATTGTGAACCTAAGCCGGGGTCTGGTGGGCGAAGACAACGCTGCGCTGCTCGGCGCGCTGCTGGTTACCAAGGTACAGATGGCCGCCATGAGTCGGGCTGATATCAGCGGTGAGCAGCGGACGCCGTTCTATCTCTATGTGGACGAGTTTCAGAACTTTGCTACTGACAGCTTCGCGACCATTTTGAGTGAAGCCCGTAAGTATGGTCTGAACCTCACTGTCGCTAACCAGTACACCGCCCAGATGATGCAAGAGGTTAAAGACGCGGTGTTTGGTAACGTGGGCAGCATCATCAGCTTCCGTACCAGCGCCGACGACGCCCGCATTATGCTCAAATATTTCGAACCGAAGTTTGAAGAGCACGATCTGGTGCATATGAACAACCGTCACTTTGCCATCAGTATGACAATCGGCGGCGAAAAAGTGCCGGCCTTTAGTGCTATTAGTCTTAATTTGCCGCCGTTTGGCGCCGACTACAGCCCGCAGATTATCGCTCACTCCCGTGCGCAGTACGCCCAAACCCGAGACTATCTGGAACGTTATATGGCCGAGCGCTACCAGGTTACAGATAGTGCCGCTCCAAAGCCTGCCGAACCCAAACCTGCCAAGCAGTCACCCGCAGCTGCTCAGCCGCAGGCGCCAAAGCCAGCGGCACCTGTCTCCGCTCCGGCGCCACCAGTTGCTAAAAAACCACAATCGCCGGCTGTAGCCTTGTCGCAAGCTGTGCTCGGCAGCCTACCAAAACCTGCGCCAACGCCAGCTCCGGCCAGTCGTGGTCCGCAAGCACTCGAACCAGGTGCCGCTCCGGCGCCACCAGCTAAACGCAAACGCAAGCGTACCCGCAGAAAGAAACCTGCCGGCGCTCCTGAACCGCAAACCGAGCCGAGCGTCACCAAAGTCGCGCGCGACGTAGAATCCGGTGTTATTAAGCTCCACTAGTTTTCCACGCCCCATGCCGGATTCATCTGTCATCTGATCCGCAAGACGTTTATACTAGACGGCAGACTCTCATGCATCTCACCATACCTCGTACACGTAAACGGATTTCGCTGGGCTCGGCGGCCATTCTGCTCGTGGGCAGCTCGTTGCTCGCGCAGCTGCTCGGTTTCTACCGTACCAAACTAGTAAACGCCAACTTTTCACCCACTGGCCCGCATAGCACCGATAGCTACTTTGCCGCCTTCACCATACCTGACTTCTTTTTCTTTACGATATCGGCCGGCGCACTGGGCGTGGCCTTCATGCCGGTACTAGCTGACTATTTAGCGAAGAATAACCGTAAGGGCATGTGGAAGCTGGTGGGCAGCCTGCTTAATCTGCTCACGCTCATCATGGTCGCCGCCGCGGTAGTCATATTTGTCTGTGCCGAGCCGATTATGCGAGACATTGTGCACGTGCGCCCAGCGCAGTTGCATGACTCAGTGGTGATCATGCGCTTCCTCAGTCTAAACCCGCTTCTTTTTACCATTTCGGGTATCCTCACGGCGACGCAGCAGGCGCTCGGGCGGTTTTTCTTCTATGCCACGGCCCCGCTGTTATACAACGGCTGTATTGTCCTGGCCGCACTGATATTTTCAACGGCGAACGGCCACCAGGGCGGGCCGTGGCATATGGGGATTACCGGCCTTGGTATCGGCGCGCTGGTAGGCGCGGTGCTGCAGCTGCTAGTGGTGGCTGCCGGTACATACGGAACTGGCTTTCGCTGGACGCCGCACATCAGCTGGCGCAGCGCCGAATTTCGCCAGGTACTTAAAAACTTGCCACCGCGCTCTATCGACCAGGGGATGGACCAGCTTGAATCTATCGTTGAGACCCGCTTTGCAAGCCGCTTTGCCGTGGGATCAGTTTCATACTATAACAATGCTTTTACATTGCAGCTCGCTCCGGTGCTGCTGATAGGAACCGCCATTTCCACAGCGGTCTTCCCGCGGCTTAATAATCGTTTGAGTCACGGCCGCGCCGACCTGTTTCGAGAAGACTTCCTGCGTTATTTGCGGCTTATTATTTGGATCGCGTTGCCGGTCGTGGTGGTGTCGTACTTCGGCCGTGGTTACTTGGCCCACCTCATTTTTTCTAAGAACAGTACCGATATCGCCTACCTGTTTGGTTTTCTAACAGTGGCTATATTTTTCCGCACCATCTATGCTATTATTTCACGCTGGTTCTATGCTCAGAAGGACACTAAAACGCCGCTGTATGTTTCAATCTTTACTATTACGCTTAACATTGCGCTCGCGGATTTGCTGACACAGCCAGGTGGCTATGGCCTAGCCGGTCTGGCTATAGCGCAGTCCATTGTGGCGGCGGTAGAAGTCGCTATCCTGTGCGTTGTGATGATTCTGCGCGACCGTGCATTGTTTGAACGTACCTTCTGGAGTGGCGTGTTTCGCAGCGTATCGGTTACTGGATTTAGCTTGGTGGCGGGCTACGTCACGGTCGGGTTTATTCCGCTGGGCGCGGCCGACCGTGGTCTCGTTACCGTCGGCACCAAGTTCTTGATACTGGCCGGTGTGGTACTGACGACGCACTTTGCTATTTCGGGTCTGTTCGGGCTGGAAGAGGCTCGTCCGTTCTGGAGGTGGATCCGACGGGTGTTGTATCGGCCAGTAAAAATCGAATATTGACGGATTAGCGTACTTTTCGCAACAAAGCTAGCGTTTTTTCCTCCCCAGGTGGTTTAATACATATATGTCTGCCACGCTGTCCCGACCATACCGTATATCCGATGCCGATCTGCTGCTCGACGAGTATGTTATACGTGTTAAAGACCTACCCGACGAAGATCGGCCCCGTGAAAAGCTGCTCGCCGCCGGGGCTCAGAGTCTGACCCAGGCAGAGCTGCTAGCCGTGTTGTGGGGCGTAGGCACGCGCCGCGAGGACGTGTTAACCATGGCCAGACGTACGCTGCAAGAATATGGCGAACGGGCTGTGTTTAACGATGCCCAGCCCACCGCGCTTGCCGAAGCCCTCGACATTCCATTTACTAAAGCCTGCCAGCTGATAGCCGCCTTTGAACTTGGCCGCAGGGCCTATGCTACGCGCCGCGGCGGCCAGCCTGTCGAAATCCATACATCTGCTCAAGCGCACCAGTATTTCCACGACATGTACGCGAGCAGCAAAGAGCAGCTGCGCGGCCTCTACCTAGGCAGTCGGCACCAGGTTGTCCACGACGAAATTATTTCCATCGGCAGTCTTACTTCTAATGTTGTGCATCCGCGCGAGGTCTTTCAGCCGGCTGTCGAATACGGTGCAGTAGCGGTCATAATCGCGCACAACCACCCTTCCGGTAGCCTGGAGCCTAGCGAGGCTGACCTGGAAGTCACACAACAGCTGGTAGCGGCCGGCAAAATTCTCGGTATCGATTTACTTGACCACCTCATTATTGCAGCCAAAGGCTACCAGAGTATACTGGAGTTTATATGAATAGCGTGACGTACGTGATAAGCACCAGAGATGTGACCTTAACGGAAGGGGAAGGGATAGATTTGCTGCTGCGGGATGCGCCCAGAAGCACTGACGCACTGCGCCTGCAGGCTATGGTGGCATCGGGTGATCTATTTGAAACGTTTGCAGCTCGCTTGGAGCAGGTTGCTGACGCCGTGCCTGCAACCAGTGTCGAACAACACCAGCTGCAGGATATCATCGGCCAGCTTATTTACTTGCAGCGTTACTACGCTATCACCAAAAAGAGCTAGGTGGCCTATATCGTCCAGACAGTCACCGCTAGTACGCCCTATGGACTTCTTCGGTATTCAGAAAATGCAAGTAAACGCACATTTTCATCCGTTCTTCAAGTATAATAGAGGTCAATGAATCAGGAAAAGATCCGTAACTTCTGTATTATTGCGCACATCGACCACGGCAAAAGCACATTGGCTGATCGGCTGCTGGAGCTCACCGGTACCGTGGAAAAGCGTAACATGAAGGCGCAGCTGCTCGACCGCATGGACTTGGAGCGCGAAAAGGGCATCACGATTAAGCTAGCTCCTGTACGTATGGAGTACAAAGGCTTTGAACTGAACCTTATCGACACGCCCGGCCATGTGGACTTTAGCTACGAAGTGTCACGCAGCCTGCAGGCCTGCGAGGGGGCACTGCTGGTAGTTGATGCCAGTCAGGGCATTCAAGCGCAGACGCTCGCGAATGTGTACTTGGCAATGGCCGCCGATCTCACGATTATCCCCGTCCTCAACAAAATTGACTTGCCAGCGGCTGATGTGGAGCGCGTGGGAGCCGAAATTGTTAGCCTGCTCGGCTGTACATTCGACGATATCCTCCAGATTAGCGCCAAAACCGGCCAGGGCGTCGAGGCAGTCCTGGGGCGCGTAATCACCGATGTCCCACCCCCGGCGGGAGGACTGTCATCCCGCAACACCGGTGATGCGACACGAGCGTTGATTTTCGATAGTTACTACGATGACTATCGCGGGGTGATTTTGTACGTGCGGGTGTTTGACGGCGGGATTGCCAAAAACGCCCAGATTAAGATGATGAACACCGACGCCAGTGGTTTGGCGCTGGAGGTCGGCGCGCTTACACCCGATATGACGCCCGGCCAGGGTCTAAAGGCCGGCGAAATCGGCTATATTGTGACCAATCTCAAAACCACCCGCGACGCTAAAGTCGGCGACACCATTACGCTAGTTTCTCACCCGTCCAGTGCACCGTTGCCAGGCTACAAAGATGTGCAGCCATTCGTGTATGCCGGCTTTTTTCCGGAGAGCAACGAGCATTACCAGGAGCTCAAGGACGCCATCGAAAAGCTGAGTTTAAGTGATAGTGCGCTGCAGTTCGCGCCGGAAAATTCGCCGGTGCTCGGCTTTGGCGTACGCATTGGCTTTTTAGGCTTACTCCACATGGATATTATCCGCGAACGGCTGGAGCGCGAATACAGCCTCGAGCTGGTCGTTACCAACCCGTCGACTGACTACCAGATCAAGATGACGAGCGGCGAAGAGTTGGACATAAAAAGTGCGGCCGACCTGCCCGACCCAGCGCAAATCGCCGAAATCCGCGAGCCGTGGATAAAGGGTGAGATCATCGTGCCGCAGACTTACGTCGGCCCGGTTATCCAGCTCATCAGCGGCAAGCGCGGTCTGCAAACCAACCTGAGCTACGTGGAAGAGCGCGCCGTGGTTGCGTTCGAAGCGCCGCTGGCTAACTTGCTCACCGACTTTTACGACCAGCTCAAAAGCATCACCAGCGGCTACGGCAGCTTCAACTACGAGCTGGCCGACTACCGCGCCGAAGACCTGGTACGACTCGATTTTTACATAGCCGGTGAAATAGTGAGCGCGCTGAGCGTTATGGTGCATCGCAGCGAAGCGCAGCGCCTGGGCAAAGAAACAGTTGAGAAGCTCAAGGAAGTCATCCCGCGCCAAAACTTCCAGGTGGCACTGCAGGCGGCTATCGGCGGCAAATTCATTGCCCGCGAGGACATCAGTGCCTACCGCAAAGACGTGACGATCGGGCTGTATGGTGGCGACGTCAGCCGCAAGAAGAAAGTGCTCGCCAAGCAAGCCAAAGGCAAAAAGCGCATGAAGCGTTTTGGCAAAGTCGACATTCCGGCCGAAGCCTTTACGGTCATGCTTAAACGTGACTAGCTTACGGTCGCAATAAGACCCTGCAGCGCTGTCGTAAGCTCGTCAACCTGTGCACCTGTGGCACGCTCGAAGTTAAGCGGGAGAGTGCGCTTAAAACCCAATCCTGCCCGCATATCGTCTATATGGATATCGTTGTAAGGCGCATCAATGGTTACGGTACTCACCATCGGATCGCCTTCTCCGAGCTGTTTCCATGTCTCGGCATTGTATTCGAAGCGAGTCAGTGACGTCTGCCTGCTGTTCAGCAGAATGGCAGTGCTCAGCCAAGCCTCGGCAGGCGCTGGCGCCGGAACCCCGAGTGGATCTCTCATCGCATTTCTCTGAGCCGCGGAAAGACGCCTCCAGGAGAATATGCTAGGCATACGTCCTGCATCAGTGAGGTAGTCCGCGCCCCAAGCGGTATAGCGTACGGGGCTGCGGACTTCAAGAATACGCGTACACAAGCCGTAGCCTCTCAACACATCGCCGCCACAACGCCGGTGATGGGCAACAAGCTGGTAGTGAAGTTCTGAGATGCTGGCTTCCTGGCTCACTGCTTTACTCTATTTTGCCATGGTCCCTCTAGTATAGCGTTGTTACGATATTGACCAAGGTGGAGGAATTTACAACGGAACTAATTCTGGTATAATCGGTTCATGGCAGAACCGGTTCGCTTGGAGCACATGAAAGAGTTTCGGGAATCGATTGCGCATTTGCGCCTTTCTGAGCACGCACGTCACGTGCTAAAACAAGCCAATCTAGTTGCAATGTCGGGCTTGGCTGGTGGTGGCCGTAATACAATTATTGACTACTTGGCTAAGCACTATAACTACTACTTTGTAATATCCGACACAACGCGGCCGCCTAAGTTGCGCAATGGCGCCATGGAAAAGGACGGCGTCAACTACTACTTCAGAACCGAAGAGGGTATGCTGGAAGATATTCGCAGCGGTGAGTTTATAGAGGCCGAAATTATCCACAACCAACAGGTCTCGGGTCTGAGCATCCGCGAAATCGAGCGGGCAACCGAGGCCAACAAGATTGCAATCCGGGACTTTGAATACCTGGGCACACAGAATGTTGCGAAAGCCAAGCCGGACGCGCATATTATTGGTTTGCTGCCAAGCAGCTACGACGTGTGGCTCAAACGGCTATTGGGGCGCGAAGAACTACACCCCGAAGAGTTTGCCAACCGACTCCAGACTGCTGAAAAAGTCTTGGAAAATATGCTCGACCTGCCATATTTCCAGTTTGTGGTGAATGATACCATCGAGCGGGCGGTCGAGGATCTTCGTGACCTCGTTGAGCGGGACATTGTTGATGTAAACAAGCAGCGGCAAGCTCGTGAACTTGCCCAAGAACTGTTACAGCGAGTTCGTGAGGAACTCGCTAAGAAGTAAAGAAGCCTAACAATGATCTAGCTACTCTCGCAACCCCCCCATACGTTTAGCAACTATAAATGGTGGATTGCGAGGATAATGCAGCAGAAATTTTATGTAAAGCAGAGTTTATTAACAATGGCCGAGCGTACCTTGGCTGTCCGGCAATATATCACTACGAGCTTTCGCCCGGGTGTTTTGAGTCCATACAGACACCACGCAGGTGCATGGAGGTTGGGCGGGCTCGAGACGGGCTTGACTGCTCAGGTCTGGTAATCGAGGCAATGAAGCTGGCGTCGTGGCCGTCGCGTCTTCGCCATACGCGCGAAATGTTCGCCGCGCTCGAGGCGGCAGGCGGCAAGGTAAAACCGTTTCGTGAAGTGCGAGCGGAAGACATTGGCAACCTCGTGTTTTCCAGGCTGCTTGAGCCAGGCGATGGGCCAGCCATTGCGCATGTCAGCATCCTGACTGGTTTCACGGATGCTGGTAAGCCGATAGCGTTGCAGGCTCAGGCGAGCTACGAAGGGCGTGTTGTTGAGCGTCCTCTCAACACCCCCGACCAACCGCGCGAGCGGCTCATTATGAGTTCATTGCTTTTAGCTGAGCTTGCCCTGGCGGCCTAGTCACGCTTGGCAATCTTGAGTTTTGAGTGCCAGAGAGCTATACTGTTATGTAATGACAGAGCGTCAAAAGCAAATTCTTTCAGCCATCATCGAGCAGTACGCCGAGGTGGCGGTGCCGGTGGGCAGCAGCTTGCTGGCCAAAGTGTTTGACGTCTCTAGTGCCACTATTCGGGCAGAAATGGCAGAGTTGGAGCGCCTGGACTACATTCGTCAGCCGCACACCAGCGCCGGTCGTATCCCGACCGACCGGGGCTACCGTTTTTACGTCAATAATCTGGCTGCAGGAACTGAAGCCACGCAGCCCGAAAAGCGGGCTGAGCGTGCGCTGACCGCCCGGGTGCAGCACGGCGGCATGCCGGAGCGTACCATTCGCAACGCCGTTGACACGCTGGTAGAACTCACGCATAATCTGGGGCTTGCCACCATCGGCAACCAGCTATACATGAGTGGGCTGAGCAACCTCTTCGGCCAACCCGAGTTTGTAAGCGGCCAACAGGTTCAGCAGGTGGCACGGTTGCTCGACAACCTGGAGCCATGGCTGCGCGAAGCGGCGCCGAACGAACCCTTAAGCGTTTACATCGGCAGCGAAAACCCGATTGGCCGCAGTGCCGGGGTTAGCCTTATCATCAGCCGGTTCAGAAGCCCCTTTAGCGACCACAGCTACATCGGTACGCTCGGGCCCACCCGTCAGAGCTATCGGGGCGTCATGGCTCTGGTTGCCCACACTGGTAAGACATTGGAGGAGGTTCTATAAATGACTGACAAGCAAGGCCGCAAAGCTGACAAGTATCAAAAGGATGTGCCGGAAGAAAGCGCCCCTGCGCCGTCAGACTCCCAGACTGACGACACTCAGACCGTCGACCTCGCTCTCCAAGTCCAAGAGCTGACAGAGGCGCTACAGCGTGAGCGTGCAGATACTATTAATATCCGCCGTCGGCATGAAGCGCAAGTCACCGGCCTGCAAAGCGTCGTCAAGGCAGGCGTGGTACGCGCGCTGCTGCCAGTTGTCGATAATTTTGAGCGTGCCCTTAAGCATGTGCCACCAGACCTAGAAGCCAATGACTATATAAAGGGCGTACAAGGCATCGTTAAGCAGTTCGAAAAGACGCTGGCTGACATAGGCGTTGTAAAAATAAAAACAGTTGGCGAGCTGTTTGACCCACGCCTGCACGAGGCCGTGAGCATGGAAGAGGGTGAGGGTGCACAAGAGGTGGTGAGCGAAGAGCTCCAGGCTGGTTATCAGCTCGGTGACGAAGTGATACGCCACGCAATGGTTCGCGTGAAGACGGTCTAGAGCCAGATTGCGCTTGTCTTTGTGCCGGACTTTTGTACAATAAGCACTAATGCAATACCCTGAAGCTAGAGAGTGTATCTATAGCGGGGGTATTTTTTCTATCACCACCGTAGTGTCCGGAAACTGCGGTGTCTGACCCTGAGTCAGCCCGTCTTACGCCGCCGTCCCCACTTGAGATTTACGAACTACCGCCCGCCGCACCAGTGCTGGGAAGGCAAGAGGCCCTAGTTCGAACAATGATAAAAATTCTGCTTGATCCACAGCTGCCGCCCGACATCAGAGACGAGCAACTCGGCATGTTACAGACTGGCTACGCTATGTCGGTACGAGAAGGGCATACTGAGGCAGACATGGCTCCCGGCTATGTGGAGGGGCGGATGCTTCGTGCGTTCGCGCAAAGCGCAGCGAGCCGTAGAGCAATCGGCGGTTAGCAGTCTTGACACGAGAGTGCTAATTTTTTATGCTAGAATAGTACTAGCACTCAAAGTGACTATCTGCTAACGGAAGGGAATATATCCATGGCAAAAATTATCGGAATCGACCTCGGCACTACCAACTCGGCAATGGCCGTAATGCAAAGCGGCAAGCCGGAGATTATCGCGAACTCTGAGGGTAATCGCACTACGCCAAGCGTGGTAGCTATCAACAAGAACGGCGAACGTTTGGTTGGAGCACTGGCTCGCCGCCAGCAGGTTACCAACCCAAAGAACACCATTTATGAAGTCAAGCGCCTCATCGGTCGCAATTTCGACGACCAAGAAGTCCAGCGCGACCTCAAGCTTATGGGCTACGAGATCGTCAAGAGCGGCAATGGCGTCAAGGTCAAGATGGGCGACAAAGAATACAGCCCCGAAGAAATCAGCGCCATGATCCTCGGTAAGCTCAAGGCCGACGCCGAAAGTTTCCTAGGCGACAAAGTGACCGAAGCGGTCATTACCGTGCCGGCCTACTTCGACGACAGCCAACGTCAGGCCACCAAAGACGCCGGTAAAATTGCCGGTCTCGAAGTGAAGCGTATCATCAATGAGCCAACCGCCGCAGCTTTGGCCTACGGCCTTGACAAGGGTGGCAAAGCCGACGAAAAGATCGCCGTATACGACTTGGGTGGCGGCACGTTCGACGTGTCTATCCTGGAACTCGGCGACGGCGTGTTTGAGGTTAAAAGCACCAACGGTGACACCCACCTGGGTGGCGCCGACTTTGACCGGGTTATCGTCAACTATTTTGTTGAAGCGTTCAAGAAAGAAAGCGGCATCGACATCTCCGGAGACAACGCGGCTATGCAGCGCCTGCGCGACGAAGCCGAGAAGGCCAAGATTGAACTCTCAACGGCACAGGAAGTCGACATCAACCTGCCGTTTCTGACGGCTGACGCCGAGGGTCCGAAGCACTTTGAGCACAAGCTGACCCGCGCCAAGCTAGAGCAGCTGGTGGGTGATCTCGTCGCCAAGACTGCCGACCCATGTGAGAAGGCGCTCAAAGATGCTGGTCTCAAGGCTAGTGACATTGAAGCTGTAGTACTAGTAGGCGGTATGACCCGCATGCCGGCCGTGCAGGAAAAGGTTAAAGCTATCTTCGGCAAAGAGCCAATGAAGGGCGTGAACCCAGACGAAGTGGTGGCTGTGGGCGCTGCCATTCAGGGCGGCGTGCTGCAAGGGGATGTCAAGGATGTGCTGCTGCTGGATGTGACCCCGCTGAGCCTTGGTATCGAGACCATGGGCGGTGTCATGACCAAGCTCATCGAGCGCAACACCACTATCCCGACCAGCAAATCAGAGGTGTTTAGTACTGCTGCTGACAACCAGTCGCAGGTAGAAATCAAAGTCGGTCAGGGCGAACGCGAAATGATGGATGGCAACAAGGTGCTCGGCACATTCATCTTGGACGGCATCGCGCCGGCACCGCGCGGCGTACCGCAGGTTGAGGTAACATTTAACATCGATGCCAACGGCATCCTGAACGTGACCGCCAAGGACAAGGGCACCGGCAAAGAGCAGAATATTACCATCCAGGGCAGCGGTAGCCTCGACAAAGCAGAGGTGGAAAAGATGGCCAAAGACGCCGAAGCCCACGCCGAAGAGGACAAGAAAAAGAAAGAGGCCGTGGAGGCACGCAACCAGCTCGACAGCGCCGTCTACCAGGCCGAGAAACTCAAGAGCGACAGTGGTGACAAGCTGACCGATGACGACAAAAAAGCCATTGACGAAGCGATCGAGAAAGCCAAAAAGGTCGTAGCCGACGATATCGCCGACAAAGACATGCTCGACGGTGCCGCTAAGGAGCTCAACGGCGTACTTATGCCTATCGGTGCTAAGCTGTACGAAGCGGCGAGCAAAGAAGAGACTCCCGAAGAGGACAAAAATCTCTCTGACGACGACAAAAAGGGCGATGGTCCCATCGAAGGCGAAGTCGTTGACGACAAAGAAAAGTAGCCAGTGTCCGTAGCCTTACAGAAGGTTCGCTGCAGTAAGCTGTAAAGTAAAAATATGGGAGAAGCCCTTTTTGCACCGGCAGGCGGAGAAGACGACCAACACTCTCCTGAGTACTGGAGCGCGCTTTCTAGTGCGGCAGATCTCATGCATGCCGTAGTCGGTGAGATGTCTGAGGGAAGGGGCGTGAGACAGTTCTTTGCAAAACGACGAGACCACGCCAGTGTCGAGGGTCTAGTGGTTGGTGGTCGGGCTTCTGTGGTTGTGCATGAAGGTTGGCCAGAAGACTCTGGAGAAGACGGAGGTAGCCTTGAGCATGCCCGTGAATACACGGCAGAGTTTGCCGTAGGGGCTGACAATAGCCTAGCACCGGATTTCATAGAGGTTCAGCGGCCTGATGGCCAAAATGTACGTTCTCGGGATTTTACGGGTGATGACACACAGCCCTTCGAGCAAATTGTAGACTCATTCCTTCAAAAGCCCGACGAGTGGAAAACACGATAAAGATTAGTAGGAACATCCTCCTGGCACTCGGCATCAGTAAGTGCTAAAATACTCTCTACAGTATGGCTGAAAAACGTGACTATTACGAGGTGCTTGGCGTGGGTAAAGCCGCCAGTGCCGACGAAATCAAAAAGGCTTTCCGCCGGAAGGCGGTAGAGCTGCACCCCGACCGCGGTGGCGACGAAGAGAAGTTTAAAGAGGTTAACGAAGCTTACGAAGTGCTGAAAGACCCCAGCAAACGCCAGCGCTACGACCAGTTCGGCCACGCGGGCGTGGGCAGCAGTGCAGCGAGCGACGGTAATCCGTTTGGCGGCTTTAACGGCCAGAACGTAAACTTCGACTTCGGTGACCTAGGCCTAGGCGATATATTTAGCAGCTTTTTCGGGGGCGGTCAGCCTGGCGGCAGGCAGAGGCAGGCGCGCGGCAGCGATGTGGAAACTCGCATTGAAATCAGCTTCGAAGAGGCGGTTTTTGGCACCGACGTGAACCTAAAGCTCAACCTCGAAGACACCTGCAGCCACTGCAAAGGTACGACGGCCGAGCCTGGCTACTCGCTCAAAACTTGCGAAACGTGCGGCGGCAGCGGCCAGGTCGTCACGGCCACGCGCACCATTTTTGGCAATATCCAGCAGGCTAGCATCTGTCCGACCTGTAGAGGTACCGGCAAAGTGCCCGAAAAGGTCTGCACCGTGTGTCACGGCAAGGGCACGGAACGCCGCACACAGAACGTGCAGCTGAAAGTCCCGGCCGGGATTGACGACGGCGCAACTATACGCTTACGGGAACACGGCGAAGCAGTCGCCAACGGCCCGAAAGGTGATCTGTACGTGCACGTGCGAGTCAAGGCTCATAAGTATTTTACGCGTGAAGGTGACCTTATCTTGAGCGAAGAGCACATTGGTATGGTGGAAGCTGCGCTCGGTACTGAAATAAATGTCGATACGGTAGACGGCAAGGTACGCATGAAGGTCCCGGCCGGCACTCAGAGTGGCACCGATTTCAAGCTCAGCAGCCACGGTGTGCCCCATATTCGCTCCGAATCCCGCGGGTCGCACATCGTAACTATTACCGTCGATACTCCTACCAAGCTCACTCGTCAGCAAAAAGAGCTGCTAGAGCAGTTTGCAAAAGGTGGCAGCAAAAAGCGTGGCCTCTTCTAGAATTGCCACATCGTAGTTATTATGGTATAATACAAGTACTATGGCTATCGGTGTGCTAGCAGACGTTGCACGAGCATTTAATGAGGTACCGCACACTTCTATACCCTCAAACGAACCGTACGGAGTCGGTGAAGGCCATGCGGCCGCTTCAGGCGAGCGCAAAGAGGCGAAAAGGGCCTTCCTGGCGGGTGAAGGTGCCTGGCCGGCGATTACGCGCTATCCCCTCCTCGACACTCCCTCACTTGACGCGTCCGAGCGCCAATACTGGCAACAACTCAACGCCATAACCGATTATGTAGAACAAACAGGCGATGAGACGACCGAAGCGGCCGTAATCTACGAGAAAGTGGCTGCTAAGCTGGCTGAAGTGTACAGACATAAGGAGGTTTTGCGCCTCCTCGGGCATGTCGCCGCCAGCGAAGGTGCGAGAGATGAGGAATTTCGCGAGACTGCAGCCGTACGGGCCGAGGAATCACGGGGACGCGCTGCGAGTATGTCCGGCGAAATCTTCGGAGAACCCGAAACTGAGCTGTTTGAAATGATGCTCGCCGCCGATATTCAGCTCGCGCTGGCGTACTGGGGTTCAGAGGATGCGGCGAAGGATCAAATCGCCCGCGAGTATCTAGGCTGTCTCGGTTTTGAGAGCCGAGAAGAGGCAGAGCAAAAACTCGCCACCATGCCCCAGGGAGAGCCATACGAGGAGCTCCGCGACGATACTATGCAGATTATCCGTGAAGACTTCTGCGAAATCTTCCCCGATTTTGAGGAAGCTATGCGGCCGTATACTGGTCTTGACCACAGTGTAAAGCCGGCAGACGCTCAGCCTGCCTTCCAGGCGGCACTCCGGGCGATGGGGGTGGATTGGCCCGTCCGTATCCTGACGGGTAAGAAAGTAGCAGCCGAGGCGAGCGAGGCCCGGAGTGAAATTACTATTGGTGAGTTACGCAACGACTTTACGTCCGACGAAATGCTCACAAAGCCGCTGCACGAGGGTTGGCATGCTCGGTTATTTCAAAACGCCAAAATGCAAGAGCAGCCCCACCTTCAAAGCTCTTTGCCTCGAACCCTGGACTTTGGCGAAGGTCTTCCGGTAGTCCTCGAACAGATCTTTAGCGGTAAAAAACGCGTACCCGGTGTGAAGTACTACCTGCAAATTGGTCTTCTGAAAGGCCTACACGACATTGGTATGGGTAAAGAGCAGTCATTCCACGCCGTGAACGAGATCATGTGGCGTCGGGCGGCATTGCAGGAAAAAGGTCCAATAGACAGAGCAAAACTACAAGGGGCTTCCTACAGTTCCGTTATGCGCACCGCTCGCGGCAATGCGCGCGATAACCGCGACATTAGCTACTTTGTAGGTGCGCGCAAAGCTACCCAGTTCCTAAACGAGACCGCTGCGCTACCGAAAGAAGTGCGCCAGGCGCGCCTCAGGTGGCTCATGAGCACCACTTTCGACCCGACCAACCCTGAGCACGTCGAGCTGGTAGGCGGTGATCCGGCAGCCGCATACCTTGAGGCAGCTTAACAAACGCAGCCAAAAGCGGTATAGTGCGAATAAATGCGTAACTTCCAGCGTGACCAAAGCGGCTTTGTACCGATGATAATCTGCCTGGTTCTCATCATTGTCGCCGTGCTGTATGTGTCGTATCATGCGGTAGCCAGGGCTCAGCATTAGTATTGCTATAAATAACCAAAAGTGTTATAATAATGGTAACTAAAACCGGATTCATTTATGGCGCTCAGTAAACCAATCACCGTTGTCGGCCCCAAGGAGAACATCGACTTCCCAGACCTGGGGGTTTTTGAGGTGCCCGCCAAAGTTGACACTGGTGCTGATAGCTCGGCGGTGTGGGCGAGTGACATCCGCGAAGACGACGGCGTGCTCTCGTTTGTCTTGTTTGATAAAGTCTCGCCGTACTACACCGGTAAGGTGCTGCAGACCAAAAAATTTGGGGTCACATCTATCAAAAATTCATTTGGCGCGGCCGAGTTCCGCTATAAAATTACCCTCAAAGTTCGTTTGGCTGGCCGCACGATCCGCGTCCGTTTCACGCTCGCTAACCGTGAAAACAACAGTCAGCCGATTCTCATTGGCCGGCGTACGCTCCACGGCAAGTTCTTAGTAGACGTTGCCGCAAAGTCTCAGGACACTTCCGCTCGCTTGCTCCTAATGAGTACCTTCATAAGCCCTAACGTCAGCAAGTTCGTGAAAGGCGTAGAGAAAGCGGCCGAAGACCTCAGTATTACGCACGCTACCTACGATGATGTACAGTTTTGTTTTGGTCCGCAAGGGACACGCGTTACGCTCATTTCGACAGGAGACGACATCGCGTCATTTGACATCGTCCACTTCAAAACTTCCGGCGAGCGCGATGTAACTGCCGCGATGGGACGCTACCTCAAGAAGCGCGGCGTAAAAGTTATTGACGAATCGACGCTGCACTTTGCGCCGAGCAGTAAGCTGTACCAGTATGTTATTTTGGCCGACAGTGACGTCGCCATTCCGGCGTCACTCTACGTCGCGCCGAGCCAGCTCCGAACGTCGTACGAACGGTTTGTGGCGCACCTGGGCCTACCGTTCGTGTTGAAAGGTATCCACGCTAGTCGTGGGGCACATAACTACCTTATCCGTACACGTGAAGACTACGATACGGCCTGCGACGCCGTCAGTAACGAAGGTACCTTCATGATAGGGCAAAAGTTTGTGCCGAACGACGGCGACTACCGGATTTTGATTTTAGGCCGGCGCATCGCGCTCGTTATATATCGCAGCCGCAACGGTACGTCTACTCACCTGAACAACACGTCGCAGGGCGGCACTGCGCGGCTGGTCGACTTGAGCGAGCTACCAGGATCGGTACAGGTACAGAGCATTACTGCCGCGAAAGTCATGGAGCACGGCGTAGCCGGAGTGGATATGGTACAAGACAAGCAGACCGGCGAGTGGTATTGTTTTGAAGTGAACAGTGGTCCGCAACTCGCGACCGGGGCGTTTACAGCTGAGAAGCAGGTGGCGTTTGCCAAATTTATTGAAACGGAACTAAGTAAGTAGGAAAGTAATATGAAGATTGCAATTTTATCGAAAGGCTCTCTGAACTATACGACCAAGCGGCTCAAAGAGATTGCCGAAGTGCGCGGGCACGATGTGGAAGTTATAAACTACGCCAAGTGCTATATGACAATGGAGAAAGGTAAGCCGGTCGTGTACTACAAGGGCAATGTGCTACCAAAGTTCGACGCGATAATTCCGCGTATCGCCCAGAGCTACACCAAGTACGGTACGGCTGTAGTGCGCCAGTTTGAAATGCAGGGTTCGTATACGACGGCAAGCTCTATTGCCATTAACCGTTCGCGTGACAAGCTGCGTTCGTACCAGATTCTGGCCCGCCAGGATGTCGGCATCCCAAAGACGGTGTTTGCGCGTGAAACCGCCAACTTGGAAGAAGTAGTGGACCTGGCTGGCGGTGCTCCGGTGATCATCAAAGTTGCTCGCGGCACACACGGCAACGGCGTCGTGCTCGCCGAAACCAAAAAGGCGGCCAAAGCCGTGATGCAGGCATTTTACGTCGAGGGCGTGAACTTCATCGTCCAGGAATTTGTGGCCGAGAGTGTCGGCACCGATATCCGTGCCCTGATCGTTGGCGGCCGCGTGGTGGCAAGTATACAGCGACAGAGCCTGGACGACGATTTTCGTAGCAACACGCACCAGGGTGGTGTCGGTACGGCCATTAAGCTAACATCCGATGAAGAAAAGACGGCAGTACGCGCAGCCAAAGCCATGAATCTGCCGATTTGCGGCGTGGACATGATGCGCTCCAAAGATGGTCCGAAGGTGCTTGAAGTGAATAGTAGTGCCAGTATCAAGACCCCTGAGCTGGTAACTGGTCGTGATGTAGCGACGAAGATTATTGAGTACGTCGAACATAACGCCAAAGCCCGTCCACGCAAAGACAGAGTCGGCGCATAATAGGCGTCGGACGTCATCGCCCTTATGGTAGAATCAGGGTATGACACCACTGGTCATACTCGGTGCGCTGGCACTGGTGCCGGTCCTAGCTATTTTGCTGCTGCGCGTAAACGGCGCGATAGCCTTTATGAGCTTATGTCTGGGCAGTGTGCTGGTGACGTACACGTCGAGCGATGTCGATACGGTATTTACGAGTTTCGTTAACAAAGACGCACTGGCAACTAATCAATGGGTGCAGCTGGCGCTTTTAGTCGCACCCTTTTTGCTGACCATTTTATTTACGCGCGGGCATGTAAAAGGACTCAAAAACCTCACCAATGTCCTGCCTGCATTGGCCACAGGGTTACTTTGCGCGTTACTGGTGGTGCCACTGCTGCCATCGAGCGTGCAGCGACAGGTGCATCAGCAAAGTGCGTGGCATCAGCTGAGCAATGCACAAACTGGGGTAATTTTGGCGGGTGCCGTGTTTAGCTTGGTGTTTTTGCTCTTTACTCACCGCAAACACAAAGGTGGTGAAGAAGAGGGCAAGAAAAAGCACAGCAAGCACTAATCCGGACTTTAGCCCTAAATTTCCGTAAGTGCTATGCCGGGCTCGGTAAGCTTGCGTGCTGCCCACTCGGCAAGTAGCGGGATGTTATCAATCTTGGGCTCGAAGGTGGCGAGATCGGTGAGCGGAACCCACCGATATTCGCTATACTCGTCGCTCAAGTGTATGTCGCCGGAGACGTAAGTGCCCGCAATGTGCGGCAGCACCATCACGTTGCCGTCCTTTTTTCTGAAGAGTAAGTTATAGCTCTCGGTGGGCAGTATTTGCACTTTGGCATCTGGACCAATTTCTTCGTCCTTTTCACGCCTCATGCCGGCCAATAGGCTTTCATCAGTGGTTTCCATCTTGCCGCCGATGAACGAGAACGTGCCATCATAGTCCGCCTCGCCTTTGCGTTTCGCAAGCAATACCTTTTGCTTATCGCTTGAGAGAATTACGAGCTTCTGACAATATTGGAAGAGTGTAGTGTTGGTGACCATAGCTACCATAGTAGCACAGGGGTCTACAGATTGACTTTTCCCCGAAAATATCGATAATATAAGAAGTTATTTTGCCCGCAACCGTAGCGCGGGCCCATAGCTCAGTTGGTTAGAGCAGCGGCCTTTTAAGCCGCGTGTCGTGGGTTCGAGTCCCACTGGGCCCTCCAAGCATAAGCACTATAAAAGACTTCTCAGCCGAGACGTCTTTTTATTTGATGACCGTAAGTGGTATTAATCGACGAAGTGGCTTGATTGGTCGCTCAATACTCTGTGCCAAGGCAAATATGCCAGCCGCTTTCATAAAATCGCTTCTGAGTTCATCGAGTGACTTAATACCATGCTCGTTTTGAGTAGGGATTGTTTGCTCGGCTCCACCCTCTCGACAAAATCTTATATGCCCATCGGCTGCGATAACTAAATTACATAGCCCGTCTTGGCACATGTAATTCGGGCAGCTTTCACATAAATCAGGAGAATATTGGGCGCTCTTAGAAGTGTCTCGGATTTCAATGCGAGTTCCTTCTGGGCTAGTAAACACTTTCTTTGCATGACCGTATCCACCAACAGCAAATTTTATTATTGGTTCACCGTATTGTTCTTCCAACATTTGACTAACCGCATCCAAAGATACATAGTTCGTGTCTGCAAAATTTCCTGAGCCAGCGAGTGCATTATTATATCTGCTTATATCAAATAGCTTGATATCTAATCCATGTGCGATACAAAAATCCAACATTTGAGGAAGCTCGTCTATATTGTATTTACCGACAACCGTCTGTAAGCGAACGGGCACTTCATCTTTAACAGCAAGTATTCCTTGTAGGGTAGCATCGAAAACTTTCTCGTTACGCTTGGCAAGCTCTTCGAATGTCGCAGGATTTAATGTATCAAGGCTAACTTTTAGCTCATCAAATCCAGCACTCACTACGCCATCTTGGTATCTGAGAAGATTGGCTCCGTTGGTATTCAACTTGGTATAGCCATCACTGCCTTTTTCAGCACGCAGATCATTGACCAAACGCGCCAATTGAAAAGTACGGTCTGCCGTCCTTCTGCTTAACAACGGCTCTCCGCCAGTGAAACTAAAATCAGTAAAACCAACGTCAATTGCTGCTGTAAGCATGTCTTCAAAACCGTCAGTATCAAGACTACCGTTCTGCATCTCGACACTATCACCATCAGTCGGGCAATAATCACATCGAAGATTACATGTTTCTGTTACGGCAACACGAATCGATGGCAAAGGTTTATCATAATTTGACGATTCCATAAATATATTATGTCACATTTTTGCAATGCTTATTTCGCCATCCCTCATGAGTTTCGTCCTGATAAGTTCCACTATGGCCCTCCAAATACGCACTATAAAGCTCCTCTGTTTCGAGGAGTTTTTTATTGCTATCCTTTGACTATGGAAATGTTTAAAGACCTGCCCGTTCGCTTATTCGTAAGTCAAGAAGACTGGAGGGTTTGGCTTGAAGAGAACCATACCCAGCCACAGGGCTTATGGCTTAAGCACGCAAAAAAGTCATCCGACAAAACGTCAGTTAGCTACAACGAAGCACTGGAAGAAGCTTTGTGCTACGGCTGGATCGATAGCCAAAAGCAAGCATACGATAAAGACTACTACCTGCAGAAGTTTACCCCTAGGGGCCCAAAAAGCATTTGGTCAAAAGTCAACGTAGCCAAGGTAGAAACACTTATTCATTCCGGCAAGATGCAACCGGCTGGACGTGTGGCAATCGATGCAGCAAAGCAAGTTGGCAGATGGGACGCAGCATATGATTCGCCGAGTAATAGTCAGGTTCCAGAGGATTTTCAGGCTGCACTGGATAAAAATCCAAAAGCTAAACAATTTTTTGAAACACTCAATAAAGCAAACGTTTACGGGTTTTCTTGGCGTATACAAACCGCTAAAAAGCCGGAAACCAGAAAGGCAAAAATCGAGAAATTTATCGATATGTTAAATCGAGGCGAGAAACTACACTAACAAGCTCAATATGAGTTGCGATAACATCTACGGCGGCCCTCCAAGCATAAGCACTATGAAAGACTGCTCGGCAGAGGGGTCTCCTCGTTTGGTATACTTCCGACATGGAAATCGTTGATATTGTAGACGCAAACGATACGGTAATTGGCTCTGCACCAAAAGACGAAGTCAGACAAAAAAGTCTGCTTAGCAGGGTTTCATTTGTCATTCTCGTCAACTCAAAAAGCGAACTCTACCTACAGCAACGTAAGTCTACCAAGAAAACCTATCCCCTGTATTGGTCAGGCTCGGCCGCTGGACACGTTCAAGCTGGCGAGTCATATCTTGAAGCTGCAATTCGTGAGACTGAAGAGGAATTAGGCATAAAGACTTCACTTCGGGAGATTGGTAAGTTTACCTCCGAGGCAGACAAAGAGATCGTTACGGTCTTCATCGGCAGGAGTGAAGGTCCGTATAAACTTGAAGAGGCTGCAATTGAAAAAGCAGAAAGTTATTCCTTAGAAAGATTGCGGATAGACGCTCCAAACATGAAGATGACCAGCTACCTGGAGGCTGCAGTACCGATGATCGAAAAGCTCTTGGCAGGCATTCCTTCTACATACTAATCTAGCACCGAAGATTCCCGGACTTCAGTGGAAGTTCACCAATCAGCACCACATCTATCAATCTGTTATTGCAGATGACAGTCGGTTGCACTAACTAGCACTCTTGACATGAGAGTGCTAGTTTTCTAAACTGAAGTAAGGTAAGGTAACTTACCAAGATGATTAACTTAAATGCATGTCTATACTCCGTAAGGTAGCTTCTGGGGTTGAGAGATACATTAATGCCAACTCCTCTAGGCGTATCACCCCTTGAAGCAATGCTACGGTGAGGCAAGAAGGGAGTTTATATGATGGATATCATTCGTCGTCCAAGCTCTTCTCTCGGACTATCAACTTTTGAAGAATTTGATCGTCTGCTGGATGACTTTTGGAAAAGTACAGGCCTGCCAACTGGCTTCAGTATGCCATCGGTGGATATCTATAGTGAAGATGACAAGCACATGGTTGTTGAAATGCAGGCGCCCGGCTTTAGTGAAGACGATATTGAAATCAATGTCCGAAACGGGGTACTCGAAATCAAAGGTGAAACAGCAAGTAAGCAAAAGGACGACGACAAGAAGCGCAACTACCTGATGCGGGAAAGCCGTGCAAGCTTCGCCCGTCGCGTAGTTTTGCCGGAAGGCGCTAATGCCGATAACATTGAGGCTGAGCTTGATAAAGGTATTTTGAAAATTAAAGTTCCGGTTGAGCGGCCGGAAGCGAAACGAATTTCTATCTCATCCGGCAACAGTAAAGAGCTAGCCGCTAAAAGCTAAGCGACAGTTAAGCCCCGGATTATACGCCGGGGCTTAACTCACTAAGTTCGAATTCATTTCTTTGTAGAGCGGTTGCAGCAGAGTAGTATTGGGCCCTCCATGCGTGCTTATATAACGACTCCTCGTGCTAGGGAATGTCTATTTGATATAGTCTGAGTAATGACGGTATCAATTACTCAGCGCTACCCGTACGACTAGAACGCAATACCGCTTAGCTCGCAGTCACCCCCTCGACACCTGTAAATAGTCAGAGAGGGCACATGGAGCTATGTCCTGAGGAGCGGTAACGCGCTACCCGCAAAGGAGATGTAGCAGATGCTCACGCAACTGACTTCAGCGGCACCACTCCAAGAAGCTTATATTTAAACCCCTCAGGATGGGGAGTTTTTCTTTGCTATAGTTTAGGTGATGATTAAGGCAATAATCTTTGACTTCTTTGACGTTTTCCGTACTGACTCGTACAAAGCTTGGCTGCGGACCAACGGCATCCCGCATGAAGGAGCCTACTTTGAGGCAAATCGCCAGATGGATTTGGGTAATATAACGGTCGAACAATTCTTGGAGCGGCTGAGCGAACTCCAGGGGCGAAAGGTGACAAGTGAAGAACTCGATGCGACTGCTCGGGTTGATGAGGAAGTCGTAACCGTTGCCGATAGCCTTAAGTCTGGATATCGCATTGCCCTGTTGTCTAATGCCCCCTCAGCGTTTATCCGCAAACTACTTGTGGCGCATGATCTGGAGCGACACTTCCACGAGATAGTGATCTCAAGCGAGGTGGGTATGGTAAAACCGAGTGCAGAAATATTTGAGCATACGCTGTCAAAGTTGGGAGTGTCTGCATCTGAAGCGATTTTTATTGATGACAATCCAGGACATGTTGCGGCAGCCGAAAAGATAGGCATTGCGAGCATTCGATTCTTGTCTGCCAAGCAGCTCAAAGGTGAACTGATAAAAGCAGGCGTAAAAGTCTCTCTGTAGTTCCTAGGACTAATACGTACTTGAGAACCTTAAGATGAGTCGGTCGGAGCCTTTAGGCACAGGCTCCGACCGCCCGTCACAGAAATGCTAGCCGGCGTAGACCGGTCGGCCAGCGTGGGTAATCCACGCGGTAACCGGTGCTGCGCGGACCATACCCGGTAGTGGTGTGTAGGGGTTGGTGGTCGGCCGCAGTGGCTTCCACTCACCTGGACACACTTGGGCATAGAGCCCGAAGGGGTCAACGATGTCTTGCTTGACACCATTAACCCGGCCCCGGTATAGCTGGAAGTGCAGCTGTGGGGGATCCCACGGCTTGAGTACGGCACGATTGCGCGGTGCGACCTGGCCGGTCACTGGGTTGAAGTTATCCTTCCAGTCATACCCAATACCGGTATCGCCCATGTAACCGATGACTTGGCCCTGGGTGACCGGTACGCCGAGATTCCAGAGCGTGTCGTCGTCCTGGATGAGCCCCGTGGGGAACCAGTCAGGGTGAATGGGGTCGTTCGGGTCATCTACAGCCGTTGCCTGCAGATACGGGATTCCCGGTGCCACCTTGGACAGGTGAATGTACTGGGTAACCCAGCCTGGGTTACCCGCCTGATCCTTGGCGTGCCGAATTTCCACAACGAGGCCTGCACCCATGCCGACTTGGTGGGTGATACCCGTTACCGGGTCAGTCCAAGTCCCGCTGATGTACTGATAGCTGTAGTACGCCCGACCGCTGGCGGCGGCGAGAATGGGGAGCCCGTAACCGTAGTCCGGCTTGTTAACGAACTCCAGGTCGTTGGCGCCATGCAGGTCGCCGTTGACCTCGTCGTCGATGGCGAGCTCGTCAGGGGAGGTAATCCACCCCTGGCTGTCATACGTTGACCCTATTCCGTCGCGTTGCCGGAACGGCAGCTTGAGGAAGGGGGTGGGCATGGCCGAGCCCGCTGGTGGACTGTCGACCAGACAAGGTTGGCCGTTGATGCTGTGCTGCGGTGCCGCGAGAGCGGGCGTAGGGATGATGGTGAGTGCAGCAAGGACTGCGATCACCGATCCCAGCGCCAGCTGGCTTCCGTGAAGTACGCGTCGCACACGTAGCTCCCTTCTGCGATGGGTAGACGTCTTGTGACGTCCACCGTAGAGTATATATGCCCCTAGCCCTGCATCTGTAAGGTATCCGACAAAGAAAGCCGTGCGTTCTTAGAGGAGTTTGCTATCATTTACCTATGAAAAACACGATATCGCAGACGTTCCAGCTTCTCGCAAGACTGCCTGACATGTCCGATATCGCCTACACTGCCCTTCAGCTGACGGCACTTTCATCACGCCTAGCTCTTGAAGACCGTACACTCGTACGACATGTAACGGGGAGGGCTGAGAATGTTGCTGAACATTCCGCGATGTTGGCTATAATCGCCCCGGCTATCGCCGAGTTGTATTATCCCGGCCTGGACGCAAATCTAGTGGCTCGCTTTGCGACCATCCACGACGCCGCGGAGGCGTATGTGGGCGACACAAACACGCATACCCTAAGCCGGGAAGAATTAAAGCAAAAAGCTAGGCGTGAAGCGACAGGGCTGCGCCGGTTAAGGGAGGACTTTGCTGGTATACCGAGTTTCGTAAAGCTCGTTATTCAGTATGAAGCGCAGGAAGTTATGGAAGCACGTTTTGTGCGTATTATCGATAAATGGACGCCTATACTGGTGCATTTCGCCGACCGGGGAGCAACGCTGCGCTCATACATCACCCCCGAGGAGCTGCGCAGCAACTTTGTAGCCCGGGCCGAACACCTTAAGCAGCAGTTTCCTGACTTCGCCGAGCTGGTAGTAGTCCGGGAGGAGTTGACGGAGCTCGCGGCAAAGCATTTGTTTTAACCGCGCGCCACAAGCCGACTTTACTGAGGTGAATCAAGTGTCGTTGCGCCGCGCAGCTTTAAGGCGCCCGCTATCCTCTTACGATAAATAAGCAGCACGACAATGACGCAGCAGAGCGTGAAATATACCGGCAAGATGATATCCACCCTCAGCTGCCAGATCGCTAGCACGCCTAAAAACGCGGCGAGGCCTTCGATGGCAAAGAACGTTGCGCTTTCACTGGTCGGTTCGCGCCAGGTCTTAACGAAGGTCGGTATATACCCTATGAGGTCCGAAAGTACCGCGCACGATAGCGCCAGTAACCCGCTGCCAGTTGTCGCATAGATACCCAACGCCAGCACGCCAATTACTAAACAAGTGCGATCCAGCCTTGACGCTCCGCCCACGCCGTATAGCATTGCCAATACCAGAAGGTAGGTCGCGCGGGCCAAGAATATACCGGCAAATACCTTACCCGCTCCATTGTTCGAATGAACAACCGCCAAGATACCGGCGATAGAGGCTAGCCAGACGATCAGCCGGGTAACCTTGTGAGGTTTTGCCTTGTGCGCGAGGATACTCTTAGTATAGAAAATGGGCGAAATAAGGGACAAAATAAGCGTTCCGATAATCCAATACTGCATGCTCTGATTGTACTGTATGGTGTCCGTTCTTAGTAACGTCGGTCAGTCATACAGCTTTTCGTTGTACATATGGAGGCTTAGGTGCCCATCGCTGCCCTGAGTGGGGTCGCCCAGGTAGTCAGTTGCGCCACAGTTCACCGGCTTCTGGGTGCGGTCAAGGTGCGTAAAGCCGTGGTGGTCAAGGCGCTCCATGTTTGCCCTAAAGGCAAGAATTGACAAATGGTGGGTGACTATGAGTACATCTTGCTCCGAAAAGTCGCGCGTAAACGTGCCGGTCATAGAGCGCCAGCGTTCTCGGATATCCGGTACGTTCTCGCCCTGAGCGTAGCGGTACCAATACGGGCCTTCTAGCTCATAGAGTCGTTCTTGCTCCGGGTGCATTACATGGTAAATTCGCCAGTCGTTGTATAGCAGTGATAACCCGTGCTCCTGTTCGCGTACTCGCTCATCCTCTACGGTTCTCACGCTTTTTAGCTCCGGCCAGCCAATCGCTAGATGGGCTAGCGTCTCGGTAGTTCGTTTATACGGAGAAACAAATATGATGTCAGGCGGCTTCGTGCCGCGTTCGCGTAACTTTTCGCCCGTGACTTCGGCTTGCCATCTGCCGCGGTCGGTAATATCGGTGTCGTAGTCGCTGGTTCCGAGCATAAGGCCGCCGTGGGAAATGAGCGCCTCGGCGAGTGTCCGAGCTGTCCGGGGGTCTTCTTTACGGTTGTGGTAGGAGGCCAGGAAGTCCTGATAATCTGGGTCGGCTGCTTTGGCGGCTCTCAGCGCGTTATATTTCGACTCCCCATGCCGTATCAATCGAATCGAGCTGGGCCACTTCATGCTCTAACCATAGAACTTTTTTGTAAAGCGTGCAAATAGGGCACATGCTGTCAAAGCGGTAGATTCAGCATCACGCTTGCGCTTATGAGTGGCCCTCGGGCATAATATGGGGGAAATGAGTGGGCACCACAAAAAAGATGTCGGCGCGGTACTGCAAAAGAACGGGGTGAGCTTCCGGGTGTGGGCGCCGTTTGCTAACGCCGTGGCCGTGAGCGGTTCGTTCAACGACTGGCAACAGCAATCTATGGAGAGCGAGGGCGATGGCTACTGGGCGACCTTTGTAGCGGGCGCGCAGGCTGGCCAGGAATATCGTTACGCCATTACTAACGGCGACCAGCATTTATTTAAGAACGACCCGCGGGCACTGCAGGTGACGACTTCGGCCGGCAATTCGGTGGTGGTGGACAAGCACTTTGACTGGACCGACCAGGATTTTAAGCCGGTCGAGCCTGAGCGGCAGGTGGTATACGAGATGCACGTCGGTACGTTCTACCGGCCGGATCCGTCGACTATTGGTACGTTCGAGGATATCACGACCAAACTCGATTACCTGCACAAACTTGGTGTGACCACCATCGAGCTTATGCCCATCAGCACAATGACACCGCAGCGCGAGTGGTGGGGGTATACGCCCATGTATATCTACACGGTAGAGTCACAGTACGGTGGGCGATACAAGTTCCATGAGTTTGTCAACGCGGCCCACGAGCGTGGCATATCGGTCATTCTGGATGTGGTGTACAACCATCTCGGCCCGGCGGATATCGACATCTGGCAGTTCGACGGCTGGTCGCAGGATGGTAAAGGCGGTATTTATTTTTATAACGACTGGCGCAGCAAGACGCCGTGGGGTGATACGCGGCCGGATTACGGTCGGCCTGAAGTGCGTGACTACATTCTGGACAACGTGCGCATGTGGATGTACGACTGCCATGTGGATGGGCTGCGCGTGGACTCGACTATCTTTATCCGCAATGCGAACGGCTATAACGACGCACCCGACACTGACCTGGCTGACGGCTGGCACTTGCTGCAGCAGGTCAACGAAGTGGCACATAAACTTAACCCCGCCACATTCACTGTTGGTGAGGATGTAGGGGCCAACCATTATATAACCAAGCCCGCTGGTGAGGGTGGTGCAGGGTTTTCGGCGCAGTGGGGAGTTGGCTTTCCACACGCGTTGCGCGAAGCGTTGCAAGCGAGCGATCCAGCACAAATCAATCTGGCGGGCGTGCTCGGCGAACTGAACCTAACCTACAACGGTGACGCGATGCAGCGAATCGTGTTTGTAGACTCGCACGACTCGGCGGCCAACGGCTCCGCGCGGTTTAACGAAGCTATTGCACCGGGCAAGGCGGACGGACAGTTTGCACGTCAGCAGTCACTACTCGCGGCTACGCTGCTACTAACGGCTCCCGGTATTCCCATGCTGCTGCAAGGCCAGGAGTTTATGATGAGCGGTAACTTCAATGACTGGGAGGGGCTGGAGTGGCAAAATGCCGAAGATTTTAAGGGTATTGTAAGCGCCTACCGCGACCTGATAGCGCTACGCCGCAACCTGCACGGTACAAGTGCGGGACTAGGCGGCCGCTCGTTTAACCTGCTGCACGTCAACGAAAACGACAAAGTCATCGCCTATCACCGCTGGCAAAATGGCGGCAGCAAAGACGACGTGGTAGTGGTGGTAAATTTTGGCAGCCACGCGTTCACGAATTACAGCATAGGCTTTCCGCTGAGCGGCACATGGCGTGTGCGTTTTTGCAGCAGCGACAAAAAATACAGCCCGGATTTCGCAGGCATACATGTGCCGGATGTACACGTACAGTCAGGCAACGGCACATTTGTGTTGCCCCCTAGCACAGCGTTAGTACTTTCGCAGGGTGCCTAGCGTTTACGTTCGTGGGGCGCGCTTATCGTTCAATATCGTCCACTTGCTCAGCGGTTTACCGCGTATTTTTGCGAAAACTAGTACCGGTCAGCTATAGATATGGCTGTATGCTATCTGGGTGGGCAGTTCTGCTGGCGATAGCGCGGCTAAGCGGGCGTCATCACCATTTTAGCTACGCTGCGCTTCAGGCCCGAAGAGCAACGGAAAACACTGGTAATTAATGCTGGCGAAGCTATACTAAAGATGATATGGATGAGAGGCTAAGACTTGACACATTGAGAGCGCTCAAGGCTGCGGGAGTTACACGACAGTTCGCTAAGAAGCGTACCGTTATGTTCCAGGGCGAAGTCCCGCGCGGCGTGTTGGTGTTGGAAAGCGGCCTCGTAAAGGTGTACGGTATAACCAATGGCGGTGACCAGCGCACAGTTACATTACTCAGCCCGGGCGATATTTTCCCGGTGGAATGTATATTTGGCATGTCGCGCGTGAGTTTGTACTACTACGAAGCTCTCACCGATTGCACGGTGCGCAATTTGCCCAAAAATGAATTTATGGCAGCGCTTGAAACCGACCCGGTTCTTAAGGATCAGATCTTCCAGGCCTACATGTCGCACTACATCAGCGCCACCATGCACATATACGCGCTGGAACATTCGCATGCACAGGAAAAGCTCGTGTATATCTTACAGTATCTGGTAGCGCGGTTCGGTGAAAAGCAGGCCAACGGCCTTACGAAAATCTGCCTGCGCTTAAGTCACCAGGACATCGCCGAAATGGTCGGCTTGACACGCGAAACTACGGCCGTAGAACTGCACAAACTGAAGGCTAAAAAACTCATAAGCTACCAGCGTTTTTCGTACTATGTAAACGTGTCGTTGCTTGTGGCCGCAACAGGGAGCGATGAGTTCGAAAACGTCGCGGTCTAGGGCGGTGGCGGATGGGCAAAAAACCGTTGATTACTGGCGGCTGTTTCGGGATTTACCCGACGCCTGTTTGCTGTTTGAAGCGTCTGACCCCGACTACATGATTGTAGAAGCAAATAAGGCGCGCGAGGAAATGATGCAGATTTCGCGTGCCGATACCATTGGCCGGCCGCTTTTTTCGGTACCGCCGTATACCGGCGAGCAATTCAAAAGTGGGCCTGGCAAAGACTTGCGGCAACACCTGCAGCAAGTCATGCGTACCGGCCGTTCTTATCGACTTGAGGCGGTGCGAGGTACCGTGTTTGGTGTTGGCGGTGTAAAGCGCACTGTCTATCTGCAAGGCGCCTACGTACCGCTACGAGATACTGCGGGCAAAGTGTGTCACATATTGTGCATCATCCACGATGTGACGGACGAAATGCAGGCTGCGGAGGAGACTAAGGCAATGGAGAGTCGGTTGAGCGCCGCGCTCACTATCGGCAAGCTTGGCAGCTGGGTCTTCGATCCGACAGATGGCAGGATTACGGGTGACGAAAACTTCAAAAAACTATTTTTCACGCCTGATGAACTAGCCCATACCTACACCATTGATATGTTTCTGGAGTCCGTGCACAAGGATGACCGGCCGCGCGTAATTGCTGCCGTGCAGCGTAGTCTGAAGCGAAATGTGCTGTTCGAGGAAGAGTGTCGAGTGTATATGCAAGACGGAACGATTCGTTGGATTCTGGCTCGCGGCGAGCCAGAAAAGGGCGAAGACGGTACGTTTTCTGGCGTAGTGGTTGACCTGACCGAGCAGCGAACTCTCCAAGCCCAGGTTGCGCTGGCGCGCCAGCAGGACCGGCTGAACCGCCAAGCGGCGCGCATCCTGCGGCAGCGCAACGAGGAGCTCGAAGCTATCTCGCGCAGCAAGGACGAGTTCGTGGCGCTGGCCAGCCACCAGCTGCGCACGCCTGCCACAGCGGTGAAGCAGTATATCGGCATGATGCTGCAAGGCTATGTGGGCGACATAACCGAAATGCAGTACGACGTACTTGAAAAGGCGTTTGAAGGCAATGAGCGGCAAATTCAGATCATCAACCAAATTTTGAGCGCCGCGCGCGTTGATACTGGCAAGCTGGTGGTCGCCCTAATGCCGCTCGACCTGCGTTCGCTTGTCCAAGGTATTGCCGCTGAAATGCGGCCTGTGTTCGAACAGCGCGAACATACCTTTACGGTGCGCGTGCCAGCCGACCCGGTGTACGTTGCGGCCGATTTGAGCTACCTGCGTATGGCCATCGAAAACGTCGTACAAAACGCGAGCGTTTACACACCCAAAGGCGGTAGCGTCCGCATGACGCTCACGGTGGTACGGGGGAATGCCGTCTTGCGCGTTAGTGACACGGGCGTCGGCATTCGCAAAAAAGATATTGGCAAATTGTTTGTGAAATTTTCGCGTATTCATAACCCTTTGAGCGTGGAGGCCGGTGGGAGCGGCATCGGCCTGTATCTTACGGCCGAAATTGTCCGGCTGCATGACGGTACCGTGGACGTGGAGTCACGCATTGGCAAAGGTACGACGTTTGCCATTTCGCTGCCGCTCATGCACAATAAAAATATCAAAAAGGGAGACGCCCGAAGAAAGGGCTGAAGAAATATGCGAACTGGGTTACAGTACAAACGCTCTCCCCATTCGTATAATGGACCAATCGGCAGTACAAGAGGAGTAGCTATGGCAAAAACGAACGACAAAGACTTACAAGTGCTCATCGTAGAGGATGAACAGCTGCTCAATGAGGCATACGCGCGCGTGCTGGCAGCAGCGAATATTTCATTGCTGCGTGCCTACAATGGCAAGGAAGCGCTGGACCTGCTTACTAAAGAGAAACCGGACATTATTCTGCTGGACCTGCGCATGCCCGTTATGGACGGCATAGAATTTTTGAAACAACTGAAACCCAAGGACAACTACCCTGAGACCAAAATCATTGTCTTCAGTAACTACGACGATCAGCACGAAATTGACGAAGCGTTTTCACTTGGCGCCATGCATTACATGCTTAAGGCTTGGGCTACGCCGGATGAGCTTATTAAACTTATTCGTGAGGTTGACAACGCCTCCCAGCCCGCCGCGTAGGGATCTTCCAAAACCGCACAGTGCGAGCGAAAACCTGCGCTCCGGTAGTCTGTTTTTCATTTCCGCTGTACTATTTTGGGAAGCTCCCATATCGATTTCAAATCCGGGAGAAATCTGTTAGAATAACAGATATAAAGGAGCAATATTTAGGACATGTCGGGACACTCCAAATGGTCGACTATTAAGCGCGAAAAGGGCGCCAAAGACGCGGCGCGCGGCGCGCTGTTTACGAAACTCGGCAACAATATTGCTATAGCGGCGCGCGCTGGCACCGACCCGGAGACGAACTTCGCGTTGCGTTTGGCCGTTGATAAGGCCAAGGCTTCCAACATGCCGATGGCCAATATCCAGCGCAGCATTGACCGCGCAAAGGACAAGGATGCGGCGCAACTGCAAGAAGTGCTGTACGAAGGTTACGGTCCGGGTGGCGTGGCAATTTTGGTAGAGGCTGCGACCGACAATATCAACCGTACTTACCCGATGGTTAAATTGGCGTTCAGTAAACATGGTGGCAATATTGCCGAAAAGGGCGCGGTGGCGTTCCAATTTGACCGCAAAGGTGTGATACGCGTGAAGGGGATAGGTGACGAGCTGATGCTCCAGGCGCTTGATGCCGGCGCCGACGATGTGCAAGAAGAGGGTGACGAGAGTGTGGTCTACACAGCCGCGGGCGATCTTGCTAAGGTGCGCGACGCGCTGCGCGACGCTGGCGTAGAAGTTATTGAGGCCGAACTCAGCTACGTACCTAACACCGTAATCGAAATTACCGATAAAGATACTGCCGGCAAAATCATGCGCCTCATGGACGCTCTGGATGAGGTTGATGACGTCACCAACGCTCACGTCAATTTCGACATCGATGAGTCGCTACTATAATTTTGACTTAATAGCATAATATATTGTATAATATCAGTTTGCTGGTTGGCTTATACCGCTAACCTGCACCTTAATAAGAGAAGATTGAGTATCTAATTATCTCCCCTCCGTTTAGTGTCGGGACTGGCTTGGTACGTTTGAGTAGAACCTGTTAGGGTTGTCTTCTCGAACTTACGAACCCAGTCCTAACCAACGATGGTTGAGATCAGGGAAAAAAGGACCTCGGCGCTGCCAGGTCAACCCCCACAGAGAGGTACCCATTAGCAATGAGTCAGAAAGTACAGGTCCTGTTCGTCGACGACCTCGACGAGGGTCCCGCGGACGAGACCGTGCGGTTTGGCCTCGACGGCACCCCGTACGAGATCGACCTCAGCACCCGCCACGCCGACGAGCTGCGCGACGCCCTGAAGAACTACATCCAGCACGCCCGCAAGGTTGGCAGTGCGCCGCGCCGCCCCACCCGCAAGCCGAGCTCCGTCGACACCGTGGCGGTCCGTGCCTGGGCCCATGAGAATGGCATCGACATCAAGGAACGCGGACGCGTTCCCGCCGAGGTCATCGCCAGATACCAGGCCGCCACCGGCAAGTAGCTCGGTACGGGCAGCCCGCAGGGGCGGATGGACGAGCCGTCTCCGGACGCCTCGTGAGCTGTAACACGCTCTTTACCATCCGCTCCGGCGGCGCTGCTTGCTAACCCCCCTGTGGTTTTTGTAGTCATGCTTCCGGCACTCATCGCCGCTACTCCTGTCCCTACTACCCGCTCAATCTTCTCTTTCTCTCTTATTCCTACAAAATAGTCTGATAGTTCCAGCTCCTCGGTGCGCAGTTTGTTTATAAGTTCGAAAAACACTCAACTAGTTGCTGCCCGAATACAGGATCTTTGGATAGCAAGGCGATCTCGGAGGTTCCGAGGCGTACACCCTGCACTACGTAGTTATGACTGCCGAGCATGGCAGCCTTTTCGCTCACGAGCACCTTAGCGTGGAGCTTTGGGTAGTTTTTCGGCAACCGATGCGTAAAGAGCTCGGCGGGCAAGCGGAGGCGCTCCCGCAGAGCATACAGATGGTGTCCGGCCGCTTCGCTGTCCTGAGCACTAGGGTGGCTATAATACAGCGTTACCTGCACGCCGCGCTGCAGGGCGCGTGCGAGGTGCTGGCCGGTGCGTCCGCCGGGAAAGTACTGACAGGTCATGAACAGCCGCTCCTCGGCTTCGTCGATGAGCTGCCATGCCTCGTCCAGAATGAGCGATTGGCGCGGCGTGCCAGCGTCGATAAGCAGCGTTGTGTCGTCATTGAGACGCCGCTGCACGTCGTGCCCATGGAGCACCATACGCGGACTGCCCGTCTTCACTACTGCTTGGGTAAAACCAAGAAGGTAATCCGCGGCCCCATGGTCGTCCCAGTGAGCCATTACGTCTATGTCACTCGGCCTTTCAAGGTTGTGGCCGCCGATGTAGATGCGGTCGTTTAGCACGGCGAATTTGATGTGCGAGCGTCCGGCCTGCGGAATGGTGAATCGCCGCTTCGGTCGGTTAGTAATGACGTACGCACCGCCCGCTTCGGCTAATGTTTTGAGTGCTGCGAACCGTTCGCCGAACGGCTCCGGCGAACGTGCTGAAAGCTCGGTGCCAAACCATAGTGGACCCGGCTTCAAGTGCTGGCCTAACAAGAAACTAAACGCATCAACCGATAGAATAACGCGTGCGCCGCGCCGCGCCGCATTCGTCATCTCGTATATCATCTCACCAATGGCCGGCTCCTCGGCCGTAAACACCATAGTCGCTACGGACATTCGGTCACCTTTGCCAGCGTGTCGAGCAAAATCGGTGAGCTCCTGAAAATACTCCATACGGCTGCTGAAATGGTAGCGTCCAGCGATCATACTAGCCTATTTTATACTAACCGTAGGCTACAATAGCTATATGACCAGAACAGTCACCTGTTACGATGTTGATGGCAATGCGTACAGCGTATCGCCTGACAAGCTACGATGGCGCCCCTCGGCTTACGCCATCGTCATGAAGGACGGTCAACTGCTAACGGCGAAGCATTTTGGGCGCAACAATTTACCCGGGGGTGGTATTGAGCTGGGAGAGGCGCCGGAAGAGGCGGTCGTGCGGGAGACGAAAGAGGAGACGGGAATTGACGTTGCCAACCCCCAATTCCTGGCAGTCGCGCCCCAGTTTTTCGCTTGGAATAATGGTGACGGCACGGCTCAGTACTATCAAACCCTTCTCCTGTATTACTTATGCGACTTTGTGGGTGGGGAGTTTTCTATGGAAGGTTTTGATAGCTATGAAAAAGTGTACGCAGAGATGCCAGAATGGTATCCGCTGGTAAGCCTCGATGAACTGAAGTATACAGGCACGCACGATTGGCGCCCATTGGTGAAGAAAGCTGTAGCAGAGCATGAGAATACTCGGCATTGATCCGGGAACGGGGATACTCGGCTTCGGCATTATTGAAGCTACCAAGGGCAAGGCTACACTGGTAGACGGCGGGGTGATCCGCACGCCAGTCCACGAAGACGACGCGGTGCGGCTACAAACCATTTACGAGGAGCTGACTGACATTATCACCAATACGCATCCGGAAGTCATGAGCGTGGAGAAGTTATTTTTTGCCCGCAATGTCACGACGGCCATGACAGTAGCGCAGGCCCGGGGCGTGGTGCTGCTGTGCGGCAAACAGGCGGATATGGAAATCTACGAGTATACGCCCATGCAAATCAAGCAGGCCATCACCGGCTATGGCAAGGCCGATAAAAAGCAGATGCAGGAAATGGTGCGAGTGTTGCTCGGCCTGCCGGAAATTCCTAAACCAGACGATGCGGCTGACGCTATTGCCGCTGCATTAACTCATGCACAAACTGTGAGATAATATCCCCAATGATTGCGACGCTTTCTGGGGTGGTGAGCGAAAAGCTGGCTGACATGGTAGTGCTAGATGTGCATGGTGTAGGATCTGGCCTGCAGGTGACGGCCGAGGATTTCGGGCGACGGAATACCACCACGGCGACAAAAGTGTACGTGTACGAGCATATCCGTGAGCAAGGCTACGACCTGTATGGCTTTATGAGCCTAGATACTAAACGATTATTTGAGCAATTGCTGGGGGTAAAGAATGTAGGACCCAGGGTGGCGCTGGCTGTGCTAGATATCGGCACAGCACCGGCCGTGCGTGGCGCCATCGCAGCTGGCGACGTCAAGGTGCTGCAGAGTGCTAAAGGCGTCGGCAAGCGCGCTGCCGAACAGATTGTAGTGGAGCTCCGCGATAAAGTGGGCCTGGTTGTCACCGAGACGGCACAGGGAATCGTGGGCCGCCCCGGCATAAACGCCGGCGATGAAGCCGTCGAAGCACTGGTGTCTCTTGGCTACTCCCCGCAAGATGCCGTGGTGGCGCTTAAGGATATCGACCTCTCGTTACCCGCTGAAGAACGTATCAAACTCGCATTAAAGCAATAACGCATGCGTGGCGTATAATGGTGGATAATTAGATGGAGATTAGCTGGGCATGGACAAGTTAAAACTAAGAAGTTCACTCATAAAATCAATGTTGTACTGCCTGGTAGCTGCCGCGGCAGTTGCGGTTGTCACAATCCTGGTCGGTAAGTTTAGCGACACAACCGGGAAGGCGCTGGCTACAATTTTTGTTGCGCTGTTACACATTGGCATTTTGTTCGGACTGGTGTCTGTAGTGGCCTCACACAAAAACGACCCATCTCCCCGGGCTTCCGATTTTGTCATCAATGCATCGATTGCTATCGCCGTTTTAAGTTTCTTTACCTCGGTCTTTGCTATCTGGCAGGTGGTTGGTGGCGATCTGGCGCTCAAGCTGTATACCACGTACGTTGTGGCACTGTTTGTGCTAGTCCATGTTAAAACGCTAATTGATGTGGACGTACTTTACTGGAAAGCAAAGCGATATGTCTACGCCAACTACTTCTTTATAGCTGTCGTTGCTTTGATGATTGTGGGCGTGGTCTATGCGCACGATGGACAAGTCCTGCTGAGTGGTTTTTATGGCCGGTTGCTGGCGGCGTCGGCTATCGTGGATGTAACGTTAAGCGTGATTGTGGCTGTGATGTACCGTTTGTACTTGCAGCAACATCCGGAGCTGGTGGCAGAAAAGCCGGTTCGCGCTCGCAGTGTAATACGCATTATACTGACTGTTCTGTTTTTCATTTTCGTAGTCCCGCCACTCTTACTGCTAGTGGTAGGTACGCTCTTGTTACGAAGTTTCTAGCAACCACATAGACACCTCGGAAATATATTTGCCGTGGAGCTTAGCTTATTGCAGTATAATAAAGCTAATGATTGAAAGGATTGTCGGGGCTGCTCCACAAACGGACGATGACGTTGAACAGGAGTTTGAGGTCAAATTGCGGCCGCACGACTTCGCGAATTATATCGGTCAAGACAGACTCAAGCAAAACCTGCAGCTGGCGATCCAAGCAGCTAAAAAGCGTGGCGAAGCGCTTGACCACGTACTACTGTACGGACCGCCGGGTCTCGGCAAAACCACCATGGCGAGTGTGATTGCCAACGAAATGGGCGCGCAGATTCGCATTACCAGTGGGCCGGCCATTGAGCGGGCGGGTGACCTTGCTAGCTTGCTTACTAACCTGCAGGACGGCGACATCCTGTTTATCGACGAAATTCACCGGCTACATCGCACGGTCGAAGAGGTGCTGTACAGTGCCATGGAAGACTACAAACTGGATATTATGCTTGGTAAGGGGCCGTCGGCGCGTTCGCTCCGGCTTGATCTGCCACAGTTTACGCTCATTGGCGCGACCACGCGGGCGGGTGCCTTGGCGGCGCCTTTGCGCGACCGGTTCGGACATACCCACCGGCTGGAATTCTATACGCACGATCAGATGCAGCAGGTTATTACGCGCGCGGCCAGTATTCTTGATATCAGGATTGACGAGCCAGCAGCGCTGAAGCTGGCCGAACGGAGCCGCCAGACGCCGCGTATCGCCAATCGACTTCTCAAGCGAGTCAGAGACTATGCCGATGTGAACGGCGACGGCATCATTGACGTAGCCACGAGTACTAAGGCGCTCCAGTTGCTGGAGATCGACGACCTGGGACTTGACCCGGCTGACCGCATGCTGCTCGACGCCATCATCGAAAGCTATGACGGCGGGCCGGTGGGCGTGGAAACGCTAGCCGCGCTAACAGCCGAAGAACGCAGCACTATTGAAGATTTTATCGAACCGTACCTCATGCAAATCGGCCTGCTGGAGCGCACACCACGCGGCCGCAAAGTGACGTACAAAACGTACAAACACCTCGACAAGCAGCCGCCGAAAGACATGGCTCAAGCTAGCCTGCTATAATCTGCGGTATAATAAGACGGCTATGAACCCCAATCAACCTCAAAACGACGCTCTGCAGAGTGCGTACAACCCGCTTAAAGTAATGCAACCGGGCGAGCGTGTGGTGTGTGAACTTCGCCGGCACCCGATAGGACTTTTTGGCATATATTTTATGCTGGCGGTAGTTGTGGTGGCGGCAGTTTGCGCGGTGGCATTGGCACCGCGAATCTTTCTTGGCATAACCTCGCAAAATCAGGCGGTACTGGCGCTCGGCGCGGTTATTGTCTGCGCCATTGTGGGACTGTTTACGTACGTCGGGTCGATAGTCTACAAGGGCAACCGCTGGGTTGTGACGACTGACAGCATTACACAAATAGATCAAACCAGCTTGTTCAGCAAGCAAACCAGCCAGCTCAGTATGGCAAACCTAGAAGATGTCACAGTCGAGCAAAACGGCTTCTTGCCGTCGATGCTCGGTTATGGCCGTCTGCGCGCCGAGTCGGCCGGACAGCGTGGCAAATTTGTGTTCGATTACTGTCCACGTCCCAACGACTGCGCCAAGCAGATTATAGCCGCCCACGAAGCCTACATCGCCGAAAACCCCAGTGAAACCTACGCTGCCAACCGGGCATTAGCCAACGCGGCGGCGTTTAATCAAGCCTACGGGCAGCCAGTCCAAGGGTCGGCTCAAACCGGCCAACCCTTTGATCCGACTCAGCCCAACGGGCAGCGGCAATAAACTATTCCTGAAACGGGTTTTGGCGTGCTTGGTCGAACAATGCTTGCACGTTTACGCTGTTGTCCTGCAGATCGAGCATCTTCTGCACCGTCGTTTGGTCGACATGAGGCTGTGTAGCAAGGTGAGCATTTTCCTCCGCCTGGTTAGCCGGCACGCTACTGTAGACGTTTATCCGCCATAAAATGAATCCATACAGTACGGCCACGGCCAGGAAAAAGGTAAGACCGCTATAGCCCCGCAGCTTTTTAAGCAAGCCACTGAACTGTGTACTAAGTGTGCCTAAGTCTATATTGCCGTTTTTCATGGTTTTATAAACTCGTTTATCACCAGTGTGAATGCTACCTGGTTAGGGTTATCCTGGCTTGGGGTTATAGCGATGGTTGTAACTTCGGCCGTACGGCGGTTTTGCTCGAGGCCGGTAAGGAACTTCAGGAAATTGGTGTAGGGCACGCTGCTATCCGTTTTTTGTGTGATAGTAATTTGCAAGTTGTAAACGCCCCTAATACCTGTGACGGGCAAAAGCTGTGTGAGTCCGGCCTTTGGCGCACCGCCAACGGTAGCGCCGAGCGTGGAATCTGGGAAGGTGATGGACGACAGCTGTGGTATGCCGGAAGCGGTGGCGATGTTCACAATTTGCCGTACGGCTTGCGCCTGATCTTTATCCTGGGGAACGACGCTGGCGGCAATGGTGTTAAGGTCATTGTATTTGGTTATATCTTGCCTGTCGCGGGCGAGCGAAGCCTGCTGCTGCTCTGCAGCGTCGTTCAATGCACGCAGGTCGGAGAGCTTACCTGCCTGGCGCGCCAGCAGCTTGTTTGCCCCGAAGCCTACGCCTACAAAAGCTACGAGTGCCAAGCAGCAGCCGCCAAGGAGTACAAAATAAAGCTGCTTAGCTTTCATGAGCTACCTTTCTGGCCGCTATTCGTGAATAAAAACGGATTGTTTTTGTCAAACAGGGCGCGAATTTTGACCGCGCATGGGTGGTTGATGTCGCCGCCCGTGCCGCTGCAGTCAATGCTGACGATGTCAGCCTGGGTGAAGATCTGGTTGTGGGGGTCGGTGAGGTTTACCTGTAGCTGGGTGGCGCTCTTGTAGTCGGTGGTCTTGGCGCTGAGGTCGATACCGGTTTGCGCCTGAGTAATAGACAGGCCGGTCAGTATGACACCGTTGGGTGTGACCGAGGCCAGCTGCTTGAGAAGCTTAGAAAATAGAACCTCTTTGGAAAGCACCTGTACGGCCAACTTGAGATTGTTGGAAATGTCGGTGACCTGTTTTTGGACCTTGGTCTGGTTGGCAGACTCCAACTGTTTTTGAGTGTCGGCGATTTGCTGTTCGGTATTGTGGATAGACATGTTGAGGTACAGGTAGCCGCCAGCCGTCAACAATACAGCACCGGCTAAGCACAGCACCATAGTAGATATCCAGTGCGCCAGCACACGGTTACGCCGGCCGTAGCGGTAGGTTTCTTTGAGGTCCGGCGGCAGCAGGTTTATCATGCGAATACCTCGTCGGGATGTATCGCAGCCAGGCCCGCCACGGTCACATATGACATGCGCTCGGTTAGGTTAAAGGGCTGCAGGTGGCCAAAGTCGATGTATGGCGTGGGATCAAACGATCGCACCGCCAGACGTAAGCTGCTGGTGAGCCACTCG
The DNA here is from genome assembly GCA_025928155.1 of Candidatus Saccharimonadota bacterium. Taxonomy (GTDB): domain Bacteria; phylum Patescibacteriota; class Saccharimonadia; order Saccharimonadales; family UBA4665; genus JAJZCD01. The sequence continues at coordinate 13,952 of JAICKC010000003.1, read as the reverse complement.
GCCAGGCCGGGCATGTTGGCACCGCCGCCGGCTATGACGACCTGGGTAATTTTTTGCTTGTCGTGGCTGTGCTCTTCGTAATAGCGGGCGGTACGTTTAAGCTCTTTGATAAGCAGCGCCAGAGTGGGCTGCAGAGCCTTCTCAATCTGGGCCTGTTTTTTGCTGTGCCCGAGGCCATATTTGGCTTTTACCAGCAGCGCTTCCTTCTCAGATAGGCCCAGCTCTCGGGCGATAGCTTCGGTAAACAAGTCGCTGCCGCAGGCCACGGTGCCACTGACTACCGGGCCGCCGTCGTATACGGTGATATCAGCGCTGTCACTCCCGAAATCGACCAGCAGCGAAGGCGTATCACCCTGCGGGTCGCGGGCGAACAGGTGCGCCCCGGCACCGCTACTGGTTTGCATCATGACCGCTTCAAGCCCAAGTATGCGGGCGAGCAGAACATACGAATCGACAATGTTTTTGGGCATCGCCACGATGAGCACAGTATTGTTGTTGGCGCCGCGCTTTACTTGGGCGTAGTCGATGTAGAGGTTATCGAGTGAGGCGGGAATATACTGGGCGGCTTCATTCTGCACCGCCTCAGCGAGTTCTTTGGTGCTCAGGTCGGGCACGTCCTCCATGGAACGGGTAAAAGCCCGGGCAATCGGCACCGAAAGGGCGACGCGCTGGGTGGTAATGTCACCAATCAAATGGTGTTTGAACAGATCCAAGACGGCCGCAGCAATTGCCTCCGGCACTTCAACCACTCCGTCTTTAATGGCGCTCGGGTCAAAGGTAGTTTCGCCGTACCCGACGACTTTGGGTTTGTGGTGACCGCCGCCATGCAGCTGCAGCACGCGTACTTTGCCGTGACCAATATCCAGACCGAATAGCGGTTTATCTTCGAAAAACAGCGGTAGTGTTGTAGTTTTGTTTGCCATGTTCCCACGTTTACATAAGCACTTCAGCTATTAGTATACCATTAGGCAGGTTCTATCCTGAGCCATTCGGGATTATCTGGTAGCTGCTAATCGTCCAGGTTTTCGATCCAGCCCCAATCTGTGTGCCGAACGTTACCGTGCCAGACCCGCTCATGTTCACCACTTGGCCTATTGCCGCGCCTATATTACCGCTACCAGTCACCACCACCGTGCCCCAGTAAGAGTCGAACACGAACCCAGCCAAGCCCGGGCCGCCGCCCCCTACGGTTACGGTGGTCTGCGATTGAGAAGTAAACAGGTCGTTGCCGGTAATAGCTGAGCAGTAAGTAGCTACGGTCGTCGCCACAGTACAACTCTTGGAACTCTTAAAACTTATAAACTCTACACCCGTTCCCGAACTGTTGGCGACGGGGGTGATTGAACCGCCGGTGTTTATGGTGCCGTCTACCATAATGACCGGACGGGTGGTGCCAAGACTGTTGGCGACACGGAGATGGGTGGAGCCACCGATCGTTAGGTTGCCGGTAATATATACATTCCCCGTCACAGTCAGGTCACAGCTACTGGCCAGGTTTACATTGCCGGTAAGCTTGAGGTTGGCGGGCCAGGTGCGCACGAAACCGTTAGGGCTCTGCCACTGCGAGCAGTCGTAGGTGATATTGCTACCAACTCCAGTGGTCGTGACGGCATTAATCTGCGCCAACCGATCGTAGGTGGGCGGAGAGACTTGGGGCGCAGTGCAGCCAACCTGCAAGCCGGAACCGCCATTGCCTGGTTGGATGTTGTTGTTGGGCCCCGTGCTGGTCTGCCCCGTGGCACACACGGTACCGTAAATGTGCGTACTCTGTGCCATGCTAATTGGCTGCGTCGTCGTGCACAGCTGCGGCCAGGTTGCGCCGCCGGTAGCCGGACAGGCATAGTTGGCGGCATCGACGTTCAGCGGCTGATTTTGTGTACCGATTGATGCGGCACCGGTCAAGGTTATGGTGCCGTTGACGTAAACCTGCGAGTTGGTGATGGAACCGCTGCCACTCAAGATGAGACCGCCCGGGCCGGTGAGTACCGAGTACCCCTGCGACTGCGTTCCTACTACCGTTACCTTGACCTTACGAGTGCTAACCGGATTAGTCGTTTGGCCGTAGTGGTACACCGTGCCGGTACTGACAATGACTTTGGCGTTGCTGTCATCCGGACTATTGGCAACGGTGGTCGTGAAAACGCCGTAACCTTGCAGCGCGTTATTAAACAGTGTCTGGGGGGCTGAGTAGCCGCTAAAGCTGTCGCTCTGGTTAAGCTGGTCAACTGACTGCTCTACGCCCGCTTCGGCAGTTTGCAGGGCGTTGTCGGTATAAACTGAATCACTTGCCAGGGTATACTGTCCGGTGATGGCGCTGAGCAGCACAAAGCCAATGCCCATTAATACTGCCGTGATGATAAGTACGGTGGGCAATATAACACCAGTGTGGCTTTGTCGCTGGATACTAACCATTCCGGAATACCATCCTTGTCGTATAGCTGGCCGTGATGTTGCGATTATATTTGTGCACCAGCAGAATTACGCTCAGTTGTATCGAACGGGCATTACTTGGCGTCACTTGCTGGTTCTGATCGTTGTAGTACTTGATACTAAACGAGCTGACATTGTCAAGCAGGTCGCTGTCCGCCGGGCAGCTGCTCGTGGCATGGGCAGCGGGGCAGGTCGTAGTGGCGGTATTGCCGGTCACACTGTCCGCCAGCTCGCGACGGTAAACGCTCGTGCCACTCAAGTAGTAAATAGCGTTATTTTTAGCGCTCACATAGTCGTGGGCGTCATCAAAAATAATATTGCGGTGGTTATCTTTTGCAGCTATAGCCAGCACCAGCGTGGTGGTGTTTGACGCCCAGCTCAGTTCGTTGGTTGGCGCGCCCGGCGCGTAGGGATCCATATATCGGTTGTTATCGTCGGCCGCGCTGGCGATGCGGATGTCATTCGTAATGGTGTCCAGTCCGCGCTGTGCATTGCTAAGGAGCTGGTACTGAAAGTTCTGGATATTGGTTTGTTGCAGCTTGTCCACTGAAAAGCTAACCACTATCCCTAGAAGCACTACGGTAATGCTCAGTGCAATGCTCAGCTCTACAATAGTCAGACCCGACTGATTGTGACGCAAGTTCGTCATTGTGAAATTCCTATCACGCCGATAAGCGACGTTAGCTCGACCTTGTGCTGACTGCCGTGGTCGGTGTATAGGACGGTAACATCAACGCGCTTGAGTCCGGCCATCGGCGAAGTGACAGCTACGTTCCCGGAACTTGGCCCGGGTAAGCCTGCCGGGAGAGAGCCACTGAAGTCGATAGTCGAGTTGTCGGCCAGCGAACTGTAATTGCCGTTGCGCAAGCTCTCAATTTCGGTCTGGGCGGCATGTGAGGCGATTTGTATGTACGCTGTCTGGTCTTGGATACGCTGGACACTCAAATAAAGCTGGGTAATGGCTACGAAAGCAAAGCCGATAAACAGTATCGTTACGACGAGCTCTGGAATAGTGAACCCCGTTTGCTTACCCATAATGCTTACGCTCATTATAGTAAAAACTGCTCTGAAAAGGAAAACGGAACCGTTTTCCGGTTCCGTTTTCCTTTTGTTAAGCGTTGCTAAGATTAGCTGCCGCTGCCCTGAGTGTTGCTGCTTTTGGTAAAGCTGCTGCCACCCTCCAAGTTGGCCTTGAGCTGGAAGCTGGTACACTCGTTGCTGGTGCTGCTCGGGCTGGTGGCAGTACAGCCAGTAGTGGTGTAGCCGTAAGCCCAGCCGCCGCTGCCGCCAGTGCCCGCTGTGTCGGCAATAGCCTTGCCGTCAGGGCTGGTGAGTGACTCTGGGTCAAGACCTTTCATGTTGTCAGCGACCCAGCTGGAGGTCTGGAGGTCGTTTAATGTCGGGTAGTAACCATTGTCAGCATAGTACGCTTCTAAGTGACTGTCGAGCGCGTCGATGTCAGTCTGACGTTGACTGTCACGAGCCTTCTGTTGGATACCGGTGAAGGTCACAATGACTAAGGTCGCCAAAATTGCGATAACGACGATTACGATCAAAAGTTCAACGATTGTGAAACCTTTTGACTTTTGTTTGAGTGAGATCATAAGGACCCACCTCCTTATTGTTTATGAATTGAAATTGATATACGCTTCAGATCCACTTGGGATATAGCCGAAGGTCTAGTCCCAATTATAGCCATAAGCAACTTGCCGTCAAGTTTTTTCGCAGCACGTGCACGCTGTGCTACGAGCTGGCATTGATGTGGGTCGTCAGCTGCGCGAGCGGACCCATAACGCTGGCCGCAATTATGCCCACGCCGGCGCCGAGCACCACAATCATAATCGGCTCAATAATGCTCGCCAAGCCGTCCATGGTGGTCTTAACTTCCTCTTCGTAGAAGTCGGCGACCTTCACGAGCACCTGGTCGATCTGACCGGTTTCCTCGCCCACTTGCAGCATCTCGGGGATGATGCGGGGGAAGTGCTTGCTCTGCGCCAGCTGGCTCGAGAGGGGCTTGCCGGCTTTCACGGCTTCAGCAGCTTCGGCCAGCTCTTTTTCGATGACCTTGTTGCCTACGGCGCCGCCGGTTACGGCCAATGCATCCAGCACATTCACGCCCGCACCCATAAGCGAGCTGAATGTGCGGGCAAACCGGGCGATAGCCAGTTTGGTCACGATCGGCTTAACAATCGGCATACGCAGCAGCAGGCCGTGCCATTGGTATTTGCCTTTAGGCGTTTTCATATAGCGCCGCAAAAAGTAAATGCCGGTGATGATGAGCGGCATGTATATAAATACATATCGGCGCGAGTAGTCGGCAGTATTGAGCAGCACGCGCGTGTAAATAGGTAGTTGGTAGTCCGGGCCAGCCAGCTGTTTAAAAATACTCGCTAGCTTGGGCATGAGTACGAACATAATCCCAAAAAACGCTGCCACGGTTATGCAACCGATAACCACCGGGTAAGCCATGGCGCTACGTACCTGCTTTTTCATGCTGGCGTCGCTCTCGATTTGCACTGCCAGACGTTTCATAATTTGGTCGAGGATGCCACCCTCTTCGCCGGCTTTTACCATATTCACGTACACGTCGCTGAATACATTAGGGTATTTGGCGAAGGCCTCACCCATGGGTATGCCGCTCTCCACGTCTTTAGTGACACTCGCCAGCACTTCACGAAAGTACGCGCTTTCGGGGTCGTGCTGCAATAGCTCTAACCCGCGTGCCAGCGGCACACCGGCTGACACCATGGTGGCAAGCTGGCGGGTAAATATCACCAGGTCGTTACTTTTAACTTTTTTGCCGAAGTTACCAAACGATATATTGCCGCCGCCTTTACCGGCTGTAGCTTTGACGGTAAGCGGATGCAGCCCCTGGTGAGCAAGCGCCTGTACGGCGGCTTCGTGACTGCCGGCCTCGATGGTACCGCTGGTGGGCGTGCCGTCTTTCCGTGTGGCTTTGTAGCTAAAAAGCGTCATGCTAGTTTTCCGCCGTTACGCGCAGGATTTCTTCGATGGTTGTCTGGCCGCGTAGTGCTTTCACCAAGCCGTCCATCTGCATGGTTATCATACCGTCTTTTATAGCTTCTTTCTCTATGGCTTCGCTAGTGCTGGAGCCCACAATCAGCCCCTGAATCGTCGGGCTGTTGGATAGTACTTCGTAGATGCCCATGCGGCTGCGGTAGCCGCTATGATCGCAATTTTCGCAGCCGTCCTCGTGCGCTTTCCAGAACTTGGTAATAGTTTTTTCGGAGGTGGCGAGCTCGGCGGTAGAGTTCTTGTTTATCTTACTTATGTCCTTGGCACCAATGCCGGCAGCCAGGGCTTGACTCTCCAGTTCGTGTAGCACCCTCATGTTGCCGCTGTCAAGACCGAACGACTTGGCGAGGCGGTTCAGCGTGGCCTCATCGGGCTCATATGGCTCACGGCAGTCGGGGCAGAGTTTGCGCACCAAGCGTTGGGCGACAATGATGCGTATGGTGCTGGCAATTAGGAACGGCTCGATGTTCATGTCGAGCAAGCGGGGCAGCGCGGTGGCGGCGTTGTTGGTGTGCAGCGTGCTGAACACCAAGTGACCGGTCAGGGCGGCCTGCACGGCCAGGTCGGCGGTTTCGCTGTCGCGGATCTCTCCTACCATGATGATGTTCGGATCTTGGCGCAGCAGCGCCCGCAGGCCGCTTGCAAACGTCATACCAGCGGTGGGATTCACCTGGGTTTGGTTAGCGCCTACCACACGATATTCCACTGGATCTTCCACAGTACTGATGTTGACACCTGGGCTATTGAGCATGCTTAGCACGCTAAACAGACTCGTGGATTTGCCGGAACCAGTCGGACCGGTCACGAGTACCATGCCGTGCGGCTGCACGATGGCATGCTGTACGGCTTGCAGTGCACTACCCCAGTAGCCGAGCTCTTCGAGCGTGGCCGGCTTGCTGGATTCATCAAGGATACGCATAACGACTTTTTCACCATCCACCACTGGTAGCGTACTGACGCGCAGCGCGTAGATGTGTCCACCCACCGAAATCTTGAAGCGGCCGTCCTGCGGAGCGCGGTGTTCGTCGATTTTGAGGTTGGCGAGGATTTTGATGCGGCTGATGAGGCTGTTGAGCACTTTGCGCGGCAGCTTGTTGGCCTCCCGTAATATGCCGTCAACGCGGTAACGAACTAGCACGAAGTTTTCGCGCGGCTCAATATGTACGTCGCTGGCCCCGGCTTTCACTCCATAATCAATTATCAAATTTACGGTCTGAGCGATAGGCGAGTCTTCGGCCACGTCTTTCTCGTCGACCGCCTCGTCTTCCTCTTCAGATTTGTCTTCGACGGCAATGACCTTGGCAAGCTCGGTGCCGACGGTGGAATTATCGTACTGGTCGAGCGCTTGCTCAACATTGGTTGCGGCGGCTATATGGACACGTACTGGCTGGCCAAGTTGCTTCTGCAAGAAGCTGATGGCAGGTACGTCATCCGGGTCTTCCATGGCTACAAATACCACACCGTCTTCGTCCACGTCGAACGCCACCGCGTGGTACTGCTTAGCGACTCGCTCTGGAATGAGCTTCAGGATGTCTTTATGGAGATCCTTGGCATTGAGCTCTATGAATGGAACGTCGATTTCCTGGGCATAAAGCTTGGTTAGTTCCTTCTCGCTTATGGCATTGCTAGCGACGGCCACGTCTTGCAGCGGTTTCTTGTCGCTCTTTTCCTGCTCACGCAGCGACTTCAGTTGTTCATCGCTAAATTTACCGGTCGACGCGAGCAACTTCTCCACCAGATCATCAGATACACGCATAGTTACTCCCATTATATATGAAAAACCACAACCGCGATAATCTTATTAGCCTTGCGGGAGGACTGTCCTCTCGCAGTCTTCTGCGATACGTTTTTATGATATAGTTTGCATATGCCAAGGAGAAACGTACTGCGGTCAGACGCTCCGGACAGCTTTTATCATGTGTACGCTCGGGGCCACAGTAAGCATCGTATTTTTTTGGACGAGCAGGACTACCTGTTTTTTTTAAACTTGCTTGAGCGCTATCTGGCGTCCGAAGAAATTAAGAGCCGCCACCGGGTGGTCTATCCAAACTTCTATAACAAAATCGAGCTGTTGGCGTATTGTCTGATGCCCAACCATTTTCACCTGCTCGTCTATCAGCACCAGGCGAGTGCTCTTACGGCCTTTATGCGCAGCCTTATGACCAGCTATAGTCTCTACTTCAATAAGAAATACAAGCGCAGCGGATCGCTTTTTGAGTCACGCTTCCGCGCTTCGCTTATCACGGACGGCGCATACCTCGAACATATCACGCGCTATATCCATCTCAATCCCCGATTGTGGCGCGACTACGAGTACTCCAGTCTGCCGTATTATTTGCAACAACTAGAGGTGTCGTGGATTAATCCGAATCGTGTTCTCGACATGTTTAAGAGCGCAGATGAGTATCTAAGCTTCGTTGAAGATTACGAAGAAAATAAGAAGATGCTAGACATTCTCAAACACGAGCTGGCCGACCAGTTTTAAGTAAAAACTAACGCGGGAGGACAGTCCTCTAGCAGTGAAAAACAATTTGCATGAGCGGAATAGGGCGCGTAACGTGGGTCGTACAACACTAATTGATGCAGGCAGCTATCTCACGCTGCCGTAGACGAAAGGACGTAGGAATGGCGAAAGCAGCAACCAAGGACGCAACAGCAGTGCAGACAACTGGAACCAGCGAGGCCGAGGGTAAAAGTAAAGCGCTGGGTTTGGCGCTGGAAACTATCGAAAAACAGTTTGGTAAGGGTTCGATAATGAAGCTGGGCGAGGCTCATGCGGTGAATGTAGAGACGACGCCGACGGGCAGCCTGAGCCTGGACCTGGCGCTGGGCGGTGGTATTCCGCGGGGCCGCATTATTGAAGTCTATGGTCCGGAGTCGAGCGGTAAAACCACGCTGACGCTGCACTCGATTGCCGAGGTGCAGAGGCGCGGCGGTACGGCGGCGTTCATCGACGCCGAACATGCGCTCGACCCGGCGTACGCCAAACGTATCGGCGTGGACGTGGAGAATCTACTATTGAGCCAGCCGGATAACGGGGAGCAGGCGCTCGAAATCGTCGAGACGCTGGTGCGCTCTAACGCCGTTGACCTCATCGTGGTCGACAGTGTGGCCGCGCTGGTGCCGCGCGCCGAAATCGAAGGCGACATGGGCGATCCGCAGATGGGCTTACAGGCCCGGCTGATGAGTCAGGCGCTGCGTAAGCTCACTGGTGTCATCTCACGTTCCAAGACCACAGTTATCTTCATCAACCAAATTCGTATGAAGATCGGTGTTATGTTCGGCAATCCCGAAACAACCACCGGCGGTAATGCGCTCAAATTCTACGCCTCAGTCCGTATGGACATCCGCCGCATCAGCCAAATCAAGCAGGGCGACAGCGTCATCGGCAATCGTGCCCGCGTCAAGGTGGTTAAAAACAAGATTGCGCCGCCGTTCCGCGAGGCCGAGTTTGACATCATGTACAACCAAGGAATCAGTACCTCCGGCGACATCCTCGACCTGGCAGTCAAGTACAACATCGTGGAGAAAGCTGGAGCCTGGTTTGCATATAACGGTGAGAAAATTGGCCAGGGCCGCGAAGCCGCCAAAACCTATCTGCAGGGGAACCCGAAAACCCAGGACGAAGTAGCTAAGAAGGTCCGCGCGGCAGCCGACGCGGCCAAGGAGTAGCGTTTTGAGCGCGACACCGCTGCCGACAATCGATTCACTCCAGGGCTTACAAACGTATGTCTGGCAGATGAACAAAGAGCGGGGTTTCAACACTGAAGACGCTGTCAAAAAGATGCTCCTACTCACCGAAGAGGTGGGTGAGCTCGCCAAGGCAATACGCAAAGAAGCCGGCCTAAAGTTTACCAAGACCACCAAGCGTACTGAGCTGGCTGAAGAAATTGCTGATGTGCTCATTGTGCTGCTGGGCTTGAGCTCTCTCGTCGGCGTCAGCGCCTACGAAGCACTCCTGGCCAAAGAAGCCAAAAATCGCGAAAGGGTCTGGCAGTAGTGGCCGGTGTAGATGACACTCAGGGCGCCGCGCTGGCAGCCTATCAGCAATACGTCAAACAGGTAATGAGCGAGCGTGGCTTTGACGACGAACGCGTCAGCCAAAAGTTCATGCTGCTGCTCGAAGAGGCCGGCGACTTCGCTCAAGCAGCACGCCAAAAGGCTAACCTGGCGCAGGCGACCGACGCTCCGGTCGAGGATCTGAACGACGCCGCGGCCGACGTTTTTGCCATCCTGCTCGATATTTGCAATCAGCTTGGCATCGACCTCGAAAGGGCCTTCATTGTCCGCGAGCACAAAAACCAGAATAGGACATGGGAGTAAGCTCCTGCGGCGGAAGCCATAGCCCAAATGACTATCACGGCGATAAGACAGCAGGAGCGGCTCAAGGGCCGATATTCGGTTTACGTTGACGAAAAGTATGAATTCAGCTTGAGTGCGGATGCATTGCTGGCCGAGAAGCTAACGGTTGGTCAGGAGCTCAACGCTGGACAGCTAAAAGCGTACAAAAAACTCTCGGCCGATGATAAAGCGTATGGCCTTGCCCTCGCGTATGCCGTGCGCCGTATGCGCAGTCGCTACGAGCTGACAGATTACTTTCGGCGCAAGGGTTACGAGCTCGAGCTATCGCAGCACATCATGCAAAAGCTGGAAGCGCTCAGCCTGGTCGATGACGAAAAATTCGCCGAAGCCTGGGTACGCAACCGTCGGCTGCTGAAGCCAGTGAGTAAGCGACGTCTGACGCAAGAGCTCCGTACCAAACGTGTAGCCAACGACATCATTGAACGCGTGCTGGCCGAAGACGACACCGACGAACAGACAGTACTACGTGACCTCATTGCCCGCAAACGTAAGCAAACCCGTTACCAGGACAACACAAAACTCATGCAATACCTCGCGCGCCAGGGCTTTGCCTACGAAGACATCAAGATAGCCCTGGGACAAGGAACTTAGACAGCCATGCCGGCAGCCGCAGGCGTGCCTTTGAGGAGCTCGTTGATGATGATTTTTTTGTCGGTAATCTCATTGACCTGATTACGCTCAACACCAAGGCTGCCGCCCAAAAAGCCTTTGAGCATGCTCTGGGTGACATACAGTTTCTGTATATACATAGTTTCCATCTCGGTTGCGTAATCGCTCACTTTGCCAACGTGCTGTTTGCTTACCGTTACTACCGGTTTGCCAATGAGCGTGAATCCAGACCGCAAAACCTTTTGTAACCGTACCAGCTCATCGGGCGGAGTTAGTACATCGTGGTCGTTGACTACCAGCCCCTGGGGAATGATATCGCGGATGTCTTGGTACAGCAGTATCAGCTCCTCTTTGTTGAAGCGGTCGGTGCAGTAAAATCCCTCTATTTTCAGATTGTTGGGATTGATAATGGGCTCCACGGCCGTGGCAACCTGTTGTCCGGTACGCAGGCTCATAACGGGGCGGTTTAGTAGACTCTCACTCAAGCGCAACATGCTTATAGTATAGCTCGCTCGTGCAACGACAAGGCAACCGTTGTAAAAAATGCGTTCCATTATGCTTTTCGTATATATACTTGTCGCTGTTACCGTTCTCGCGGTAGTATATGAAGTATATGAGTACCGTTGTGACTTGGGAAGCAAGCTCGCACAGTTCCGAGCAAACCCAACACCTCGCCGAAGCACTGGGGCGTAATTTGCGTGGCGGCGAGGTTATTGAGCTCGTCAGCGACCTTGGCGGCGGTAAAACGACTTTTACGCGCGGCCTCACGCGTGGCGCCGGTAGTACCGACCGGGTACGCAGCCCAACCTTTACATTAAGCAGCGAGTACAAGACGCCTAGGTTCACCATTGCGCACTTTGATTTTTACCGTTTGGGTGAGGCTGGCATTGTGGGCGACGAGCTGGCCGAAGTCGTTGGCGACCCGGAGTATGTAGTGGTAGTAGAGTGGGGCGGCATCGTACACGACGTCTTACCCGAGAATCGGCTGACGCTGCATTTAGCCCAAAGCGGTGGCGATTCTCGTGTCCTCTCCTTTGATTATCCGCCGGATCTCGCGTATCTGTTGGAGGGGCTTAGATGATAATTCTCACTATTCGTACTGATAAGCCAGAGGCTGAGATCGGACTCTACGAGGATAGCAAGCAATTGGCCTACGAGACCTGGCAGGCCCATCGCCAGCTCGCCGAAACAGTGCACTCCAAAATAGAGTCGTTGCTAAAATCACAGCAAATAGACTGGTCGAATATTGAGGGTATTGCTTGTTTCCAGGGGCCGGGCAGTTTTACGGGCTTGCGCATTGGGTTGACGATAGGCAACGCGCTCGCCTATAGCTACGGGGTTCCGATTGTAGCAGCGCAGGATCCGGAGTGGCTCGAGACAGCTGTCCAACGGTTACTGGGCGGTGAAAACGACAACCAGACACAGCCGTTTTACGGTGCCGAAGCTCACATCACGCTCCAAAAGAAGTAGGGCAGTTTGACGTCTCCGCAAGCGCGGGCGTATTATGAGGGCAGGAATTGTTGTTTTGGGACAATCCCGTAGCTTTTGTATTTGCATTCAAATACAACGTGTAAGAGTGATTTATTTAGATATTCAGGTTGGTGTCTCAAGCGAGCTAGTGAAGTGATAGCGATTGCCCGCATCGCCGGTCTGTAGACGTAAGAAAGGAAGAAGTATGGAAGCAGTACTCGCAGTAGTGTTTGCTGTAGTTGGATTAGGTGCGGGATCGGGCGGGACGTTCTACTATGTAAAGCGGGCTCAGGCTGCTAACGAGGATAAGGCCACCAAAGAACTCGCCAAGGCCAAGAAGGAAGCAGACAAGCTTATACAAACTGCCCGCGACGACGCGGCGCGGATTGCCGAAGAGGCACGGAAAGACGAAAAGCTACGTCGAAATGAGCTGAAAGACCTCGAGAACCGTCTTGTCCAGCGCGAGGCGGCTTTTGATAAGAAGCTTGATGAGCTCGATAGGCGCACCGAAAATCTGCGGCGCGGTGAAGACGAAGTAGAACAGCTCAAGAACGAAATCCGCGACATCCGTACTCGTCAGCAGGAGAAGCTCGAAAAAATCGCCAAGCTCGACAAAAAGGAAGCTGCCGAGAAGCTGATGCAAATGACCGAGCGCGATATCCGGGGTGATCTGACCGGACTCGTAGCCAAGCTGCAGGATGAAGCGAAAGAGGACGCCGAAGAACAGGCTGGGCTCATCATCGCGACGGCTATGGAGCGTCTGGCGAGCGAAGTAACGGCTGAGCGTACTGTCACGAGCGTGAAGCTCGAAGACGAAGAAATGAAGGGCCGTATCATCGGCAAGGAGGGTCGCAACATCCAGGCGCTGCAGCGGGCTACCGGCGTCGATATCATGGTGGACGATACGCCAGGCTACATCGTGCTGAGCAGCTTCGATCCGGTGCGCCGTGAAGTCGCCCGCATTGCGCTCGAGCTCTTGCTGAAAGATGGCCGCGTACACCCAGGCCGTATCGAAGAAGTTGTTGAAAAGGCACAGAAACAAGTTGAGAAAGAGGTGATTCGCGCCGGTGAAGATGCGGCGCGCGAAGTCGGCGTCATCGGCATTCCCAAGGAAATTCTGCACCTGCTGGGTGAGCTCAAGTATCGCACCTCATACGGCCAGAACGTACTCAAGCACTCCACCGAAATGGCGCATATCGCTGGCATGATCGCCGAAGAAATCGGTGCGGATGTCAAGACTGCTAAGTATGCGGCGCTGGTACACGACCTGGGCAAGGCGCTAACGCACAAGATGGAGGGCAAACACCACCACATCAGCGGTGAGATGCTGCGCAAGTACGGCGCACCTGAAGCGGTGGCGTTGGCAGCCGAGCAGCACCATGACGATGTGGAAGCTACCAGCGTGGAAGCACTTGTCGTGCGTGTCTGTGACGCCATCAGCGCATCACGGCCCGGGGCACGCAACATCAGTGCCGAGAATTTTGTGGAGCGCATGAAAGACCTGGAAAACATTGCCAACGGCTTTAAGGGTATTGAAAAATCCTACGCCATCAGCGCCGGCCGCGAAGTGCGTGTCTTTGTAAAACCGCAGCAAGTGGATGACCTGTCGGCTATTCGCCTGGCGCGCGATATCGCTACCAAAATCGAAAGCAGCATGCAGTACCCGGGGACTATCAAAGTAAACGTCATCCGCGAGACTCGCGCCATCGAATTTGCGAAATAGTATGCACAAACCCTTTGCAACCACAACGATCGTATGCGGAGTTGTTTTGCAAAAGGACGGCAAATTCTTGTTAGTACAAGAAAAGCAGCAAAAGGTATACGGACTCTGGAACTTACCAGCTGGCCACGTTGACGAGGGGGAGAGTCTGGAAGAAACTGCAGTGCGCGAAGCAAAAGAAGAATGCGGATTTGACGTGGCTTTGATGAAAGAACTACTGGTCGTTCACCCCTCTATCGATAGGCCGGTGCTACACGCCTACGCTGCTGACATTGTTGGCGGTACGCTAGAGTTCCGCAAGGACGAACTCCTGGACGCCAGGTGG
>JAICKC010000016.1 GCA_025928155.1 Candidatus Saccharimonadota bacterium | reverse complement strand
TGGTAGCTTTCCAGCACCGGATTCTTTTTGTAGCGATTAATAACCGCGGTCATATAGGCCTCAAGCTGTGGTTCCCAAGTATTCTCCGGCCGGGTCGTGTCAACCCATGTAGGCGGGTGGCACTCCGGCCAGCGCGGTTGGCGTAGTCCAACGGCCAGCGTCACTTTGACGCCATGGGTCTGAGCCTGCTGCATTTCGTAGTCGAGCTCGCTGAAGTCGTACTGCCCCTGCGTAGGCTCAATATCGCTCCAGTAGCTCACTAAGCGTAGGTGTTTGACGTGGAGATCATTCAGAATGGCGCTGAGGCTGGCATGGGGGTCGGTGCCGAGATAGCTGGCGTAATCGGCAATGAAACTTACACCTTGCACGAGCGGTTTGCTCTTTTGGGTGTGCTGGTACCACAGCCCAATGCCATACATCCCCAGGATACAGATCGTAGTTAAAATAACTACACAGCTTATAACCTTCTGCCACCAGCCTAAGCGCCAATAGCGTCCTGGCCATTTACTGAAGGTCTGTGCAAGTCGCTTGCCCTGGACGGTATATAATTGATCGTGGTTTGACATATCCTAGTTTTGTAACGACCGGGCGCAACAATTTGCGCGTCAGCATCGTGATTCCAGTGTACAACGAAGCCGAACGAATCGGAGACTGTTTGCGCGCGGTTGCGCAGCAGAGAGTCCGGCCGTATGAAGTTATTGTGGTGGATAATAACTCGACTGACACGACGGCCGCTATTGCGGCGCAATTCCCATTTGTGCGATTGGTGCGCGAGGGTCGCCAAGGTGTAGTGCACGCCCGCCGGCGCGGCTTTGACGAGGCGCGCGGCGCTATTATCGGCAGTATTGATGCCGATACTGACCTACCAGCAGACTGGGTGCAAACAGTGCAAGAAGTTTTCGCTGAAACGGGCGCGAGTGCTGTGACAGGCGTTGTGCGCTACCGCGACATCGCTTGGGCACCACTGATTAGTTACCTTGATCGGCTTATTCGGCGCTATTTTGCCCATCTCTATGCTGGCGTGGTACCACTGCAAGGGGCGAACATGGCGGTGCGGCGTAGCACCTGGCTGGGAGTGCGCAGTGTGCTGTGCGCGCGAGCAGGTTTGCACGAGGATCTCGATCTGGCTGTGCACCTTGGGGAAATGGGGCGCAGTGCGATACTTGACGAGCGGTTACACGTGACCATCGGTTCTCGCCAGTGTGCTCTGGATTGGCAGGCTTTTTATGTGTATGCCGCAGCCAACCCACGTAGCTACGGCCAGCACGGTTTGGGGACGCGCTCGATGTGGTGTCTGGTGGCGCTCGTCGTGCCTCTTTATCCGTTGCTGCGGGTTTTACACCAGGGTTACGACCGGACTCGCCAAAGGTTTTCCTGGATGCAGCTGCTACGGGGTGACCTAGTCGCCCGTGTTAATCCCGCGACGTTTGTTGACTAGCTACTTGCTTTGTCCTGGGTCTCATCCATTTTGTAGCCGCCGTTGTCGCTGGGCGTAGGGTGGCAGGCACCCCACAATCCTTTACGTGCGGCGATGGCTGCCTGTTCATCTTTATTAAATCCGTCCGATTTGCTGAACGGAAAATACGGGTAGTAAAATGCGTAGCCGTTCGCCACGAGCTGCTGGTTCAGGTTAGTGCCGTCCGGCAAATACACGTAGCGCAGCAAGCGGTCGTAACGGTCGCGGTCAGTGCCTAAGTTGTCGCTCACCAGCCGCACCTTGCCGCCAGCGGCTTTGATGCGGTTTTGCGTATATGCGGCGGCTGCCGGGCCGTAGCACTGTACCGGCGTGTTGGGTTTATGGGTTTCCGGCGTGTCGATGCCGATAAAGCGCACTTCCTGCTTCCCACCATTTATGTTCACCGAAATGGTGTCGCCATCGATGTAATGATTGATAGCGTACAACCCCGGCTGCGAGGTCATCGCGCCGTTTTCGGGCTTATCAAGCATACCTCGGCTTTGCATAATCGCTACAGCAAGTACCAGCAGTAGCCCTAGCAAACTAATGCCGTGTTTGCGCTGCAGCCTCCGTGCCATACAAGCCAGTATAACGTACCGGGATAGATGTTCTGGCGCTTACTTAGATTGCCTAACGTGTAACCGTATGATAACAATGGAGTATGCCTAAAGGTTTTTCTACCGAAGCATTGGCGGCGACTCCCATGCGTAGTTGGATACGTGACGGAGAGTGCAGGACTGCCGACGGCGAGGTCTTCTTTCCTGTATCGGAAACCGAATCCGCAGCCGATCAAGTTGCTCAAGAGTTTTGCGGGCGCTGTGCCTAGATTTTGCCGTCCAGAATAGAGAATATGGGCTTTGGGCCGGTACCACCACTGAGCAGCGGCGAGCTATGCGTGCTGAAGCGCCTCCGCAAAGCTAGAAATCTATCCCCTTGTTAGCCAGAAACTTGTCGTCGAAGTGGTGTTTGACTTTGGTCATATTGGTGACGATGTCGGCCCTACTCTCAAGCGATTTAGGGAAATTGCGGCCAGTCAGGCAGAGGCTGGTGCCGGGTGCGCGCTTGTCGATGAGTTCTCGCAGCTTGCTCAATGGTAGTAAGCCGTCGTGCACGGCATTATTGATTTCGTCGCAGATAACCAGACGATATTCGCCATTGGTCGCGCACTGCAGGGCCTGCCCGTAGGTTTCGAGAGCGGCCGCTTTGTGCTGATCGGGCGTTACATTGGCTTCGCTGATGTCGCCGGCGTCGTAAAACCCCTTCCCGCCCTTAAAAAAATACAGCTGGTCGCCGTACAAGGGCATAATGTCGCGGATGAAGGCGTGCTCGCCCACGCCCCAGTATTTTATAAATTGGATAAACGCCACATTCCAACGATTGCCGAGGGCGCGTGCCATGAGGCCCACACTGCCACTGGTTTTGCCCTTGCCCTCGCCGGTATATACAACTACCACCGATTCTTTGGTCTGGTAATCCTCAAACGCCATTATGCGTGTATTGTACGCTATGTGCTAACTAGCTTCACGCAGCGCAATCTGGGCAAGTTGCTTGCGGTAGCCCTGGGTAAGCCCCAGAAAAACTTCCCAGGCGAGAGTGCGGTACCGCACTCCTCGCCGTTGTTCGCCGGGCATTTCCGCGTCGGCGCGGGTGTTGATGGCCGCGGTGGTTCGCTCGTCGAATGCGTAGTCGTATCCTAAGACGTATTTTCGGCCGGTCAGGTCTGTCCACATCGTGTCCACGTCGGAGCTCTGGCCGGCTTTGAAACGTCTCAAACCTTGCAGTGCCGCCTCTGGATTGTCGAGGACGAGCCCGCGGTATACATCCAAAACTGCAATATCTTCCGCAAAAGATTCTCCGTGGGGGTCAAGGATAATTTCCGGTTCCAAAAGCTCCTGTGCTGCGGCCGCCATAGCCATCCTCCTGTACCTACCATAGCTCAAGCTGTGGTGAAAGGCTGTGGTATTTCTCACATGGGCCTGTGCGGGCGCTGGCTCGTAGAATCGAGCTTTATACGGCCGCTAGCGCGGCGTCGATGCGTGGGCGGTCAAAACCAATAATGATTTGGCCGTTGATGTTCAACACCGGAATGCCAGTCTGGCCGCTGACTTTCATGGCCTCTTGGGCGATCGCGGGACTGCTGTCGACATCTTTGTCGGTGTACTGCACACCCTTTTTATCCAAGTAATCTTTGGCGGCGTGGCAAAACGCGCACCAGGCGGCGCTGTAAATGATAACTTGTGGATTGCTCTGAGCCATGGTTCAGGTAGGCCTTTCTTACTATACATAGTATAGCACAACCCTTGGCTGCGTGTAATTTGAAACCCATTCGTCCTTTTGGAACCCATAGGTATGGGTCGTCGTACTGCGTACGACACTCGTCAGTATGAGTCACACTCATAGTGGGTGCAACGGAATCGAGGAGGAGCTGGAAGCTCAAAGTGGGCCATCCAGGCTCCTCCCGATCCGCTGCGTCAGTTGTCATTGTGGGACGGTGACGCTTATCGTCGTTCACTTGCGCTTAAAGCAGCGCGCTCCGTGAACGGGGAGTGTAACTGAGAGGAGGTGTGCGCGCGGGCGCTGTCGGTCTTAAGACACGACGTAGCTCACGCAGATGGCCATACCACCGAGGATGAAGGCCATCACGAGGGCTGGGTGAATCAGGCCCTTCTCGATCATGGACTTGGTGGTCTCCTGGGTGATGATGAACCGGTCCACGAGCCACATGGTGCCGATGGTCAGCGCGACCATGATGAGCGCTGCCACGATGAAGGTGACAATCCCATTGGCCCAGCCATTGAAGTCGCCGGCGATCGCCGAGCTGGTCACGACACCGAAGGCCCAGACGAGCGTTGCGGCCAGGATGGTCGCTGCCCAGTCACGGTCCATGATGTAGTTGGTCAGGTTGTACCGGACGTCCGACGACTGCACGGTCTCACTGTTGCGGCTGTACCGGAAGAACCGGATCTGCGACAGCGCGACGTACACACCCGCGATGAAGGCCATGCCGAGCAGGCCGAACACCGAGCTGACCAGGAAGGTCTCCCCCAGACCCAGCGTGCTGGGACCTGGCAGGGTCGCGCCGAGCACCAGCCCGAACGCGAGGTAGAACATTCCGGTCACCAGGCCGACGTGCGCGCTGCGGTTCCGGATGACGTCGATGCCGCCGTGGGTCCGGTTGACCAGCCACACGATGACCTCCGACACGAGGAACAGCGCCAGGACGACCCAGACGACGTCGACCGCGGCCCAGAGAGCCTGCTGCCACCAGTGGTTGGTGGAGTAGGAGATGACCGGGGCCAAGGCGTAGCACAGGCCGACGACCTGCAGGCCGCGGACCAGGGTGTACCCCATGTTTTGCCGCTGGAACATCTCGTCGTTGTCGTTGTACGAGGTGACGCGGTTGAGCATGGCCCAGACAAGCACGATGCTTACGGCCACCACCGCGAACGCCGCGAATGCGCCGGGCGTGTAGTGGTTCTTGAACGGGTGAATTCCCGCTGCGACGGCGTTGCCGGCGCTGAGAACGTTGTTCATGGCTAGCTCTCCTGTTGCTCGGGGAGTAGGTCGACTATGTAGTGGGTCACGAACGATGACTCGTTGTTCGTGATGCAGTTCGGGCTCTCGCGGATTGCGAGGCCGACGGGGTCCTTTTGCACGGTCCAGACGCTGAGGAGCGGGTGGAGTGCCGGGCCGTTGTCGTCCAGGAATTCCGGCAGGGTACAAAGATCCTGCAGGATGTACGGGCCGTCCGTGCCGGTGTCGCCGCTGTAGGGCGTTGTGGGTCCCTGCTCGAGCACCTGGCCGTTGCGAACCAGAGTCGTGCCGTTGCCCTCGCGCCCATGAAGCGGCTTCCTGGCGTAGGAGTTGAACCCGGCGGGCTCTTCCCCTGCGAAGTAGGCTGGGAGCAGCCACTTTGCGTCGTCGGTGTCCTTGAACACCTCCCAGAGGATCGCGAGGACCCCCTTGTTGCTCCACAGCAACTTCCAGATTGGCTCGATCCAGATTGTGCCGTCGAGTTCAAGCATGTTCTCGATGGCTATCTGGCCGAACTTGTCTTGGACGAGCCATTCCCATGGGTACAGCTTGAAGATGACCTCGATGGGCTCCTTGGGGCCGTCGGGGTCGTTCTGGTCGATCGGGGCGCTGAAGTACTGTACCCCGACGTAGTTCCCGTCGCTGTCCACTGTCCCGGCTCGGACAATCTGGTCCATGTACAGGGACCGGACTCTGAACCCCGGTTCGCCGGCCTCTTCTAGGTTTTCACTCGCCTCGCGGGCGGCGTCCATCATGAGGCCGACATTACACGCGTCCTCGCCAGACGATTCCTGGCAGGAGTACGCGAAGTGGACGACGGAGACATTGCGGCCGTTGATCCGGCGGATGTTACGGATCTCGTACATCCATCCGAGGACAAGGCTCTCGTAGAGTTCGTTACATTGTCCGGTGCCTTCGCCGATGAGTCCCGCCGCGAGTGCGTAGTTGTACTGGCATACGGCCGACTCGACGAGCCCGGTTGGGGTATCTGCGTTGTACTCGAGGAGCTTGAGCCCCACGATGTTCCCGAACGCGTCGAGCTCCGGGCAAAGGTCAAATCTGCCGTAGAGCATGGCAGTGTACCAGCCGGGGCGGGCCCACTCTTCAGGCTTGTCGAGGTTCTCGTCGTTCTTGGGGTCCTTCCACAGCTCCTTGATGGCCTTGGCCTCGAGGGGTCGGATACCGAGCTTGTGGAAGAGGCCGTTTTCGATGACGTAGTCGCCCGCTTCGATTAGCATCTCGACGAGACGACGTGACACGTCCTCGATGAACTTGATCTCGAGCCCGGTGAGCTCGTAGGCCACGCCCTCACGCCAGTAGAACAGGGTTTGCCCGCCTACCTCGGTGTCGACGTAGACCAGGCCCTCCCCGGTGACTATGTCGTGCCAGTTAGGGCGCTCCAGGAGTCCGGTGACGCGGCGCATCAGCCACCTGCGCTTCCGTGGCCGCCAGCACCGGCTGAGCCGTGCCCGCTACCACCACTTCCGTGGCCGCCTTCGCCGCCGCCGGAAGTTCCGGCATGGCCGTCGAAGCCGCCGCTGCTGGATGTGACCTTGAATCCGTGTGGGACGGTCCCCGTCTTGGGCAGGCCGGCATTCGTGCGGGCGGTGGTGTTGTTCGCGTGGAACCAGCCGGGGCCTGTGCGGGCGCTGACCGGTACGTAGTATCCCGAGTTGTAAATCCGAGACGTCATCCAGTAGTAGTACAGGCCGGGGTTGTTGTTGCACCACTGCTGGCTGACAACCTGGCCGGTGACCGGGTCTACGCAGTTCGCGTAGTAGGCCGAGTTACCGCTGTTGCCACAGCCGGCGAGACCTGCCGCCATGAAGGCTGCTGCAAGGGCTGTCAGCCCTGTCAGCCTCAGCGGCTGATGACCGGTCCCTTCCTTGATAGCCATCGTCCCTCCTTAAGGGTACGTGGGTCCTTCTTCGCGTATTGGCTACGCGAGTACTTCTTGGGTGTGCATTGGATGGACTCTTTCGAATCCTCCTCTCAAACGTTAAGGTACGCTAACGGGTGCGTTAGTGTGGGAACTCAATCCCCGTCAACCACCTACTGCCCTGGGGGTGTTTTGGCGGCAATTGAGCTCAGAATTAAGATATATTTTATACTATTGTCGCGTTTATAACAATAGGCTGGTACAGATATAATAACGTTTGATTTAAGCTAAATAAGGTTATATAATATATTGTAGATTCCGTCGAGCCACAAGCTCCGGCAATCGCCCATTGACAAACGGACAACCCTCCCGGATAAGCAAAGGCCGCGTACTTTTTCGTGCTCTCTGCTTATCCAGGAGTACAGGAAATCATAACTCAGAGGAAGGTGCTTTAATGCATGTGAGCCGCCGGCTGGCGTTGGCCACCACGGGAGCCATACTGGCTGCCGCGGCCCTCGCCGCCTGCTCCTCGGGCAAGGGTCTCGATCCCAGCCCCATCACACCGAAGGTCCCCGCCAACATTACTGCCGTCGAGAACTCATCGGCGAACGCGCGGTCCCTGACTCGTCTTGGCTACACGCCGATCTACGAGCTGACGCAGCCCAAGCCGGGCTACATCTGGGCCGTATGCCCGAAGGTGGGTGGTACGGTTAGCAATCTGACCGCCTGCAGCAAGGACGTCAACCGCAAGGGGGAAAACGGCACGCCGAACGTGTTTATGCTCGACGGCGCCATCGTCTACCTCCAGGCGTACCAGCAGTACGTCAACGCCAAGCCTGACGGTACCGTCACCGGAAAGGCTGCCTCTGGAGTGGTCTATGTCACCGTGCCGGCCCAGTACCAGAAGGCCTTCGGTGCGTTGACCGTCAAGCAGCAGAAGCAGTTTCTCGCCCTTGCTGGAGTCGCTCTGGACCACGCCCACGGCGATGCACCGCTCGGCTCCAACAACATGGCGCTGGACCTTACCTTTACGGGAGGTCAGCTTCATCTGTCAGTCCTGATCGGCTACAACTGGCCCAAGGGCGTGCACTAACACCGGGGGCGCGACGTTCCATTCATGGCATCGTTGCGCCCACCGCGTGCTCCCCTCCCCCTGTTTGTTTCCTATTGTCCGTTTGTCCTGTCCCTTTTGCTGCCGATGATTCGGAAGTGTGAGGAACAGAGAGGGAGTATTTGCGTTAGCTTAGCTAAAGTTATATAATATATCTAGATTCCGTCGAGCCACAAGCTCCGGCAATCGTCCATTGACAAACGGACTAAGCTCTCGGATGAGCAAAGGATACGTAGCGTGCTATCGCCACGCAGCTTTCGCTCATCCAGGAGTATAGGAAACCATCAATCCCCTCACTAGAGGAAGGTACTTCAATGCACATCAACCGCCGGCTGGCGTTGGCCGTAACGGGAGCCGCACTGGCTGCCGTTGCCCTCGCCGCCTGCTCGAGCATCAGCACCGGTCCGGATAGCGTCACACCGAAGGTGCCGGCGAATATCACTGCCGTAAAGCAGTCTTCGCCGACCGCGGAGGCGCTGGCGAAGCTCGGCTACCTGCCCGTGTACGTCCTCAAGGGCTCAAATAGCTATATCTGGGCCCACTGCCCGACCACCAAGACGGTCGCGGGAGGAGTCACTACCGACCTGACTAACTGCAGTAAGAATGTTAACCTGAAGGGCGTCGGCACGCACCCCAACGTCTTCATGCTGAACGGCAAGCTCAAGTACCTCCAGGGCATCATCCCCTACTACGTCGACGATCACTATCAGGAGCACAGCGCGTTCGTGGTGTACGTCACTATCCCGGACACCTACCAGGCGAACTTCGGGTCGCTGACCACCGCGCAGCAGAAGCAACTGCTGGGCCTCGTGCAATCGGCGGATAAGGACTACGATCAGATGGCCCCAAGCTGGACCACGCAGCTTCCCCTTCTCGGCCGCATGGTAACGATCATCGCGCGAAGCGGCTACGACTGGCCGAGCGACGTGCAAAGGTAGAGTCTTCTAGTCTGGGGCGTGCATTAACACCGGGGGCGCGACGTTCCATTCATAGCATCGTTGCGCCCACCGCGTGCTCCCCTCCCCCTGTTTGTTTCCTATTGTCCGTTTGTCCTGTCCCTTTTGCTGCCGACTAGTCGGAGGCGTGAGGGGCAGTGTGGTAGGTTCGTTTGAGGTACCGCTTTTCAATTATGAAACGACAGCTAGCTAGAGCAGGACAACGAGCTATGAGTACGACCGTCGTGGGTCTGCTGGCGTTTGGGTTGGCGCATGACTCAGCCACGGAAAACTGGGCGCCGGACGTGCATGGTTCAGCCGAGCAGCAGGTGCGGCAGATTGACCATGCTTATGGATTTGGCGGCGCGTTGGGCAAGCTCACGCTTCGCCAGCTCATGACGCTGTCATCTCCCGGCATCAAGACCGTTGAAGTGTTCAATTTCACAGATACGCCGGTTGCGCCAACCGCAGTCGAGCGGCTTATAGTCTATGACACCAGTCTGGCGGATACGGGTAGCCGCTGGGAGCTCCCGCTCAACTACCACAACCGTGATGGCTCAGACCAAAAAATTATTACCACGGCAGAGGTGGCTCTGCGCAGGGCGGCGGTCTACGATCTGGTACTTTTACCGGCTGGCACGACACCTCCAGCGCAGGCGATGAGTTCGAGCAGTGAGACGAGCTTTCACGACTTTGGCGACCCCGCCGGCGATCAAGTTATCAGCGTGGTATACCAACCTACGGATGCGATAGGCCGGCCCCGCTCCTTTTTAACCGGCGGCGATGGTATGGAAGTAGAAATGCTCCAGGCTTTTGATGACGTTATAACGGCTGTGCCGTCTCCGGCATATGGCCAAGTCCAAATCACCCGTCTTGGCCATGAAACCTTCGCGAATACCATGGCTGATACTGAACTGGCGGCGCTTACGCACACACCCTATCTGCTCTACGCGCGTCAGCAGCCGGCCAATTTCGGGACCGTGCCGATAAGTGCCGCCGGCGGAACCTATGACATTACGGAATTTGCAATCTCTGCAGGGCAGTATCACCAGGCGCAACTTGCACTGGTGGACTAGGGTGTTCATGCAGCGCTTGGCTTGTCGGGGACTAACAGATATGCTATATTGCCCCGTGAATGAGCATGTTACACGAGCCAGCGGTGATAGCGCGGACTCCGTTAAGGGGTGGTCGCAAGGTACTCTCTAGTACTGCACCCGTTGATCCCCAAAAATCAGCTGTGGCGCGTAACCAATTTGTGGCTATGGCGCTGACTATGACCTGGCAGCTGGCCATTGTTGTGCTGGTGCCGATCATTGCCGGTGTAGAACTGGGTAAGAAGGCGGGCCATGAATCTGCGGGCACGCTGATTGGTCTAGCTGTCGCCGTACTGGGTTCGATAGTGGTCATGTGGCGGACGCTACAAACAGCTAACGGCCTGCCGGTACCTAAGCTGACTGACGCGCAGCGGCGTGCTGTTCGCAAGCAGTACGAGCGGGAGGACGAAGATGATTAGTTTACTGAGCCGCTTTGCTGCGAGTGGTGGCCCTGACATTCACGTAGCGCCGGGCACCGATTTTACCGTTGCCGGTATGCACATTACGAACTCGATGGTATGGGGATGGATTACCTGTTTGGCTGTCGCGCTTGGGCTGGCGACAGTGGCGCGT
Organism: Candidatus Saccharimonadota bacterium; assembly: GCA_025928155.1. Taxonomy (GTDB): domain Bacteria; phylum Patescibacteriota; class Saccharimonadia; order Saccharimonadales; family UBA4665; genus JAJZCD01. The sequence continues at coordinate 22,695 of JAICKC010000016.1, read as the reverse complement.
CGGGCAACCGTAAAACCCAAGGGCGGTGTTATCCAATATGTCGAGGCGATCGTGGGCTTTGTGGTTGATTTGGTCGAAGGCGCGTTTACCGATAAATCCATCGGCCGCAAGTACGTGCCCTTCTTCGTGACACTATTTTTCTTCACACTACTCAACAACTGGTCAGGACTGATCCCGGGCGTGGGTGACGGCATTCAGATTCACGGCCACCCGCTGTTGCGCCCCATCACCGGCGACCTGAATATGACGGTGGCCATGGGTCTCGTGACAATGATTGTCGTCTATACCGCATCTATTAAAGAAGTTGGCGGCTTCGCCAAGTACATCCGCCACTTCTTTATCGGCAGTCCGCTCAACCCACTGTACCTGGTGATTGGGCTGATTGAAATGATTACCGACCTTACCCGGGCGCTGAGCTTGGCGCTTCGGCTTTTCTTGAACGTGACCATCGGTGAGATTGTAATCGCGGTGTTCGTGTACTTGGGTGGTCTGCTGGCTCCGGTGAGCATCCTGGCGCCCATTACAGCGTTGCCATTTACTCTACTGGAGCTCGGCGTGGGCGCGCTCCAGGCTTATATCTTCGTTATCCTTGGTGTCAACTATCTGGCCATTTCGGTCAATAGTGCAAGCGAGCACGCTGACCACGACGAGCCAGGTAGCTTGACCGCTGAAGCGCCCGTTGAGAGAATAGGAGCGGCGGCCCAAGGGGTTAAAGGATAGAACGCGTGCTGGTCGCGATCGGACAGAGCGATCTTCTCCCGAAGATATCTCGACTTCGATCGTGATGGCAGAAAAACATCACGTAAAGTTAATAAGGAGAAATATATGTTACCAGTTGCAATGCACGTAGCGAGTACTGTGACTAACCCGGAAGCGATGCAGACCATCGCTCACGGTATCATGATCGGCGGCGGCTTTATTGGCCCAACTATCGGTATCGGCTTGGTCGGTGCTAACTACTTAAGCGCCGTTGGCCGCAACCCGGAGGCTTCCAAGTTCCTCGGCCAGGCCCTGGTGTTCGTGGGTCTGATTGAGGTCTACGGATTGCTCGCTTTTGCCTCTACATTCTTCGTCAAGTAAGGAATATTGAATGCTTGCAAATATAACAACTAATTTTGCAGACAGCACCTCCGGCATCGGAGCGCTGGGTATTGACGGCAAAGCGCTTGTCATCCAGGCCATCACGTTCCTACTTGCCTTTTGGGTATTGCAGCACTGGGCGTTCAAGCCGATTGTGCACATTATGGAACAGCGTCGCAAGACCATCGAAGACGGTGTGACTCTCGGTGAGCAGATGAAGAAAGACAAGGCTGCGCTCGAAGCTAAGGTTGCCGATGAGCTGGCCAAGGCCCGCAAAGAGGCCGATGGTATTATTGCTGACGCTAACGAAGCCGCTCGCAGCGCTATCCGCGAGGCTGAAGAAAATGCTGCCAAGAAGGCTGACGCTATTGTAAAAGAAGGTCAGGACAAAGCTGCTTCTGAAATGCAGCGGGCTCGTAAGCAGCTCGAAAGCCAGATCGTGGGCTGGGTGAGCGACGCGACCGAAGCGATCATTGGCGAAAAAGTTGATGCTACCAAGGACGCGGCCATTATCGACCGCGCCATCAAGGAGCAACGGGCCCTATGAAGACCTCGCGCGTCCGTATCGCTACCGTCGTAGCTGCTCACACGTACTATGAGGGCGCTTCCAAGGACTATGCTCGGCAGGTTGCCGCGCTCTTGCTGGACGAAGGCAGGGTCGGCGAACTGGAATCGCTCCTGCGCGACATCCAGGCCGACTGGGCCCTGCACGGCTATGTAGAAGTATTGGCCCGCAGCGCACACCCGCTGACGGATGATACTAAACATGACATTGCGGCGCGCGTTAAGCCTTTGTTCCCGCAAGCTGACAAGGTGGTGGTAACGGGGGTAATCGATCCGAGCGTCATCGGCGGCGTCCAGATTCAACTGGCGGACCGCCAGCTTGACCTGAGCGTCGAGGGTAAATTGAAACAATTCAAACAGCTAACTGGAGCCGGAAAGGATTAATCTTTAGGAATTATTTATGGCTGATTTATCAATAACCGAACTCAGTGCCGACATTCGTTCGGCCATTGCAGAGCTCAAAAACCGCCCCGAGATTGAGAGCATCGGTGTCGTTACTCGTGTAGGTGACGGCATTGCCTGGGTCTATGGCTTAAGTGCCGCGGGTTACAACGAAATGCTCGAAATTGATGGCCTAAGCGGCCAAAAGGTCACAGCGTTTGCCTTCAACCTGGCTGAAGACGAAATCGGTGCCGTAATTTTAGGCGATACGACCGAAGTAAAAGCTGGTGCTACAGTGCGCTTGAGCGGCCGTGTGCTAACCGTGCCGGTTGGCCCGGAACTGGTCGGCCGTGTGGTTGACCCATTAGGTCGCGCACTCGACGGCGGTGATCCCATCAAGACCAAGCAGACCAGCCCCGTAGAGCGCCCTGCACCCGGCGTACTTGACCGCAAGCACGTGCATGAGCCGCTGATGACCGGTCTCGTGGCTATCGACGCTATGGTGCCAATCGGCCGCGGCCAGCGCGAGCTGATCATTGGCGATCGTCAGACCGGTAAAACGGCTATTGTGGTTGACACTATGGTAAACCAGGCACGCCAGAAGACTGGTGTCATTAATGTCTACGTCGCCATCGGTCAGAAACTTTCCAAAGTCGCAGCCCTCCAGGAGCGTTTGAAGCGCGAAGGCGTGATGGACCAGACGATTATTGTTGCGACCTCACCCTCCGACCCGGCCGCCATGCTCTACTTGGCGCCATACGCTGGTGCTGCCATGGGCGAGTACTTCCGTGATAACAAACAGCACGCGCTGATCATTTACGACGACCTGACTAAGCACGCTCAGGCCTACCGCCAGATGTCCCTGTTGCTGCGCCGCCCACCGGGCCGCGAAGCCTACCCCGGTGACGTATTCTACTTACACTCCCGTTTGCTGGAGCGCGCCGCAAAACTGAGCGACGACCTAGGCGCTGGCTCGCTGACCGCCCTGCCGATCATTGAAACCCAGGCCGGTGACATTAGTGCATACATCCCGACGAACGTCATTTCTATCACTGACGGCCAGATCTTTCTGGAAACCTCCCTGTTCTACCAGGGTATTCGCCCGGCTATCTCCGTTGGTTTGTCAGTCTCCCGTGTGGGTGGTGACGCTCAGACCAAAGCTGTGAAGGCCGCTGGTGGTGGTCTGAAGCTTGCTCTGGCTCAGTTTCGTGAACTCGCTGCCTTTAGCCAGTTCTCGACTGACCTTGACGCCGACACTCGTCACACCATTGAGCGTGGCCAACGCTTGACTGAGCTGCTTAAGCAGCCACAGTACAGCCCGTACGCTGTATGGGAAATGTATAGCGTGATCTATGCTGCTAACAATGGTGCGTTTGACATCGTACCGCTCGACAAGGTCGAGGCTGCTCGCGAAGCGTTGCTCCGCGAGCTCAAGGCTAAGCATGGCAAACTCGTCGAGGCGCTTAACACCGGTAACAAGCCGGACGATGTCCAGAACGACGAGGTCATGAAGGTAGCTCATGAAATCGCTAAACAGTACGAGGTAAAGGTGGCTAAGTAGGCTAAACCACTATGGCAAGTACTATCACCCTTCGGCGACGAATTAAGTCCATCAAGAACACCCGGCAGATTACACAGGCTCAGCAATTGGTGGCGGCAAGCAAGCTGCGCCGCGCGCAGGAATATGCTGAACATTCACGTGCGTACGCTGACCTTGCCAACGAGCTGATTACGCGCCTCAGCGGCATTGCCGAAGTTGAGCGCCAACCGTTGTTCGAAAAACGTCCGGTCAAGTCCCGTTTGTATGTTCTCATTACGAGTAACAGTGGTCTGGCTGGTGCGTACAACGCTAATGTGCTTAAGCTGTTAACAGCCTCGGTTAAAGCTGACCGGCAAGCAAAAGTGAAGAGCTGCGTGCTGGCTGTCGGCAACAAGGGCGCTCAGTTTGTTCGCCGCGTCAGCGATATCGACCTTGAGGCCGCTTACCCGGGTTTTGGTGACGAACCGACTGCCAACGATTTGCGGCCAGTGCTCAACACGATTGTGGAGCAGTACAAAAATGGTGAGGTTGACGATGTACATGTATTGTTTACGCAGTTCAAATCAATGGTGAGCCAGGTGGCGTCGGTACAGCAACTGCTACCCTCCAAACCGATTGAGGACGGCCAGGCTACGGGTACGGCTATCAGCAACTTCGAGCCGGATGTCGAAACCGTTATCGACCAGATTGCGACGCGGCTGATTGAAGCTCAGGTCTGGCAGGCACTGCTCGAAAGTATCGCCAGCGAGCATGCCATGCGGATGATGGCCATGAAGAGCGCTACCGATAACGCCAAGGACCTCATCGACGACTACACGCTAGAGCTGAACACCGCCCGCCAGGCGGCAATTACCCAGGAGCTGGCCGAAATCACCGGTGGTGCGGAGGCGCTCAATGGGTGACGGTTACATTTTCCATGGACAGGGTAGGCGGGACCTGGCCCCGGCTGCCTATCGGGTTGTAGACGCGTTGTATCCAGATGTAGATGACGACAGGCGGCATGAGCTGGCCAGGGCGGCCCTTCTAGCACAACTGGACGCGGAAGCGGCGTTAGAACCGGCATCAAAAGTTAGCCCAACCGAAATCGAGGAAATATAGGAGATAATATGGCACAAGCAACGAAAGAAAAAACTGCGCTCGGCAAAGTTACTCAGGTAGTGGGCGTGGTTGTCGACGTAGAATTTACAACAGATACACTACCGGCGATTTATAATGCGCTGACGCTTGAGCTGGGCGGCAAAACCCTGACGCTCGAGGTAGCGCAGCACTTGAGCGAATCAAGCGTGCGTGCAGTCGCACTTGGTTCGACCGACGGTCTCGGCCGCGGCGTCGAAGTAGCTGACACTGGCAAAGCTATTAGCGTACCGATTGGAGAGGAAACCCTCGGCCGCATGTTCAACGTCACCGGCCAACCAATTGACGGCAAAGGTGGCAAGTTTAGCAAAACCGCACCGATTCACCGCACTCCCCCGCCGCTGATTGACCAGAGCGGCTCAGTCGAAATCCTGGAAACGGGTATCAAGGTCATCGACCTTATTTGTCCGATGACCAAGGGCGGTAAGGCTGGCCTCTTCGGCGGTGCCGGTGTGGGTAAGACGGTGCTTATCCAGGAACTCATCAACAACATCGCTAAGTTCCATAGTGGTTACTCGGTGTTTGCTGGCGTCGGTGAACGCACCCGTGAGGGTAATGATCTGTACTATGAAATGGAAGAGTCTGGCGTTATCAAGAACACGAGTCTCGTGTTCGGCCAGATGAACGAACCGCCTGGGGCTCGTCTCCGCGTCGCTCTTTCCGGTCTGACCATTGCCGAGGGCTTCCGTGACCAAGGTAAGGATGTGCTGCTCTTTGTCGATAACATATTCCGTTACACTCAGGCTGGTGCTGAGGTATCTGCCCTGCTTGGTCGATTGCCAAGTGCTGTGGGCTACCAGCCGAACTTGGCAGAGGAAATGGGCCAGCTGCAGGAGCGCATTACCAGCACCCGCGAAGGCTCGATTACCTCGGTGCAGGCTGTATATGTGCCGGCTGACGACTTGACTGACCCGGCTCCGGCGACAACGTTTGCCCACTTGGACAGCACCATCGTGCTGAACCGTGCACTGACGGAAATCGGTATCTACCCTGCCGTCGACCCCCTTGACTCCAGCTCTACCCTGCTCGACCCTGAGCTGGTAGGCGAAGAACACTACGCCGTTGCTCGCGAAGTACAGCGTGTGCTGCAGCGCTACAAAGACTTGCAGGACATCATCGCTATATTGGGCATGGAAGAGCTGAGCGAAGAAGACAAGCAGCTCGTGTATCGCGCCCGCCGTATCCAGCGCTTCCTGAGCCAGCCATTCTACGTGGCCGAGCAGTTCACGAACAACCCAGGCCAGTACGTCAAACTGAGTGACACCATTAAGGGCTTCAAAGAAATCCTGGACGGCAAGCACGATGATATTCCGGAGACGGTTTTCAACCTCAAAGGTACTATCGAAGATGTGGTTAAGGCGGCAAAGGCAACGAAGTAGCTAAATGGAGAGTGACCTAAGCATTAGAGCCCGCGACGCCGACCCCGGTCCGACGGTACATACGCCGGTCGGTGGTCCGCAGCCGATACGCGGCCGTGATCTTATAGGGCCCGCTCACCCTGGCTACGTTGATGGAGTTTCTGTGGTAGATAATGGAGAGACGCGGGGCGGCATGCTGTGGTCGGCACGAGAAGTTGCTGGCATGGCCCTAGACTCACTCGCCAGATGGGTTAGAGGGGAAAAGAGATGATACATTTTCAATTGGTAGCACTGACTGGTACGAAGTTCGACGGCGAGGCCTACGAAATTGTTTTGCCGACGCTGGACGGCGAAATTGGTGTGCTGCAGGACCATATGCCGCTTGTCAGCGTAGCAACTACTGGTGTGGTTGCCGTTCGCCGCGAGCCGCGTGATGCCGACCGTGACCGCGAATATTTTGCTATTAGCGGCGGCGTTATCGAAGTGAGCGGTAACAAACTCCGCATGCTAGTGGACGAAGCCGACAATGCTGCTGACATTAACGAGGCCGAAGCCGAGGCGGCACACGAACGCGCCAAGCAGCTCAAGGCAGAGGCTAAGGACGAAGTGAGTCTGGAGCATGCCCAGCAGCTGGTTGATCGTCACGCTGTACGGCTGCAGGTTGCTAGTCTAAAGCGTCGTCACCAGAAATAGTCACCTAACCGCACGGCGTGGCCGAGTACTACAGTCCTTCCGCTTCAGGCACCTGCGGCCTGACGATGCCGGACACAGGCTCAAGTCCTCCTAGCTCGGATAAAGTGAACTGCTCGCTCAGCGCATGAGCCTCTAGAAGTGAGTCGCCAACGCCCAGCGCTAGAGCGGCAGTGGCGCGGTGGAACACCTTGGCTACGACACCTTTTATCTCGAGTTCGGTGACAATCAAATCATCGGTTTCAGGGTCTTTGTCGAGTTGTTCGATAATCTCGTCGGTGAGGGAGTTTATAAGGATCCTAATTTGCTCTCGCAGTTGCGGGTTGTTGGCCCTAAGACGATAACTGGCTGTGAGTGCAGCCAGTTCCCCTACGTCTGACAGTTTATTTATGGCCGGCACGGCATCAAGTCGCCGGGCCATAGTTTTTGCATCTTGGCTCCTCGGTGGGATGTGTTGATGTTTTTTCATACGTGCGCTCCCCTGCGTTAGTGGTTGATACTTCTAAGAGTAAGGTGTACACTGCTTTCCGACAGTGATAATTCACACACCGGCGCGCAAATGGCGCCGTTTCTTACGCATGGAACTACCACCAAAAGATGAATCACGTTCGCAAGAGCAACGTAACCGTGACCTTGGGCACGTGGGTGTGGGTACATATCCGAGTGCAAGCGTGCCTCGCGGCGAAAGGAATAACATGGACACAGAGTTTGTAGTAGAAAAAATTGCCGACGACCTTCCGTTTGGACAGGCAGACGGTATTGCCGGCGACAAAATCGCGGAGGCTGCTGGGCTCGAGGTAATGGGCAGAGTTGACACGCTCATTACATCGCCAGCTATCCTGGTCGATGTCGATACTGACAGTGAAGGGCGTATGCTCGATGACGATGGTTGCGGTGACGGGCGCGTTACCGCGCTCATCAAGCGTGGCCGCAACGTGCTGCGCAACAGCGTGAACAAGCATCGCGCCAAGGTTTTTGGCGGTGGCAGCACCATGGCGATGGCTGACCTGGTCGGTTCGGATCGGGCTGCGGGTACGCTGAGCGAAACGTTCGGCAAGGCTATTGATGCACTGGAGGATGGTGAGATTGACTTCGGTGCGCACACCGGACATGCTGAGGATGGCAGCTGTGGCTGTGGCGCGATTGACAAGGCGCCCGCGATGGTTGGCGCGGTCGGTACCTATGCCGAGCAGATTGAAGGTGTTGTTGAGTTACTGAAAGACAAACTAGTCAGCAAAAGCCAAGACGGTGCCGCAGCGGGCCTAGGCGCATTGCTTGCGGATAATCACCTCTCCGATATTTTCAAAAACTTCCAGGCGTTCAGCGCCAAAACTGCCGGACAGGAATACCGCGGCAAAACCGTAATGGACCAAATCGCCGGCGAAGGTAAGATTATCAAGGACCTCGAAGGAGGCCATCTAGAGGCGCGTATCATCCTGAACTGCGTACGCGGCACAACGGTAAACCAGGGGCTGGTGCATGAGGTCAGCGACGGCAAGGCCGATGTATTTGCCGTGGATGTGTGGCGTCTGCAGGATTTGGCCGAGCGCCTTCATCCGGATGATATTACTAAGCAGCAGCGCGCGTTTCAAAGCATGGTCGTGTACACCTTGTCAGTGGCGGCTATCCTTACCAACGGCAAGCTACCAGTGTACGTGGTGAGGCCGGTCGAAGAACCTGCACGTACGCCCGAGCGCGAGCCAGAACTCACGGCGGCTTAGTCTGTCAAAGGCTTTACAAGTACGCAAGTTCACGATACGCTAGGGTTATTAGCAAAAAAGCGGAGGTTATACTATATGTTTCGTAAAAACAAGCTCGCGATGCTCGTGGGTGAATTTTTGGGTACAGCGGCCCTGGCGCTGGTTGTCTTGGCTATTACCCATTCACAGCTTTCTTTGGGCTACTTTATTTCCAGCGCCGCTGGTTTGATCGTGGCGCTGCTGACGATGTCGTTAGCCGGTATTTCCGGGGCGGTATTTAACCCAGCCATGACAATTGGCTTATGGACAGTTCGCAAACTACGCACTCTGCAGGCCCTGAGCTACCTGGTTGTGCAGTTTGCCGGTGGTTGGGTCGCCTGGGAGCTGTTTATCTACCTCACTAAGGTGAGCGGTATACACAACACCGGCACCTACAATGCCCGAATCCTGGTCGCTGAAGTGGTCGGTACGTTCATCTTCTCATTCGGCTGGGCGGCTGCTATTTACCAGCGCTTTGACCTGCTGGCTAAGGCTGCAACCATCGGTGGCTCGTTGACTGTCGGTTCACTGATCGCATCACTCGGCTCGGCCGGTTACCTGAACCCTGCCGTGGCTTTGGGCTTACACCAATGGGGCTGGGGCACATACGTGCTTGGCCCGGTGCTCGGTGCGGTCATTGGATTCAATATGTACAATCTATTGTTCGTAGAGACTGAGCTCGCCGAGGTGGCGACCAGCAAGAGTGAGCGTGCTAAGACCAGCGAGCTGAATGCTACGCTGACGCAATCTGAAGTTGAGTCGGCTGCTGACGACGAGGAAGAAAGGCCTGCTGCGAAGCGCAGTAGTAGCCGCAGCGCTGCCGGCAAGTCTCGCAGTACCGCTGCTAAGAAAGCTCCTGCGAAGCGTGGTGGCCGTTCGAGTACGGCTCGTCGGCGTAATCCGAACGCAGCGTAAATATCCACGACGTATAGGGTCACGAAAATCGCCGGGAATGCCCGGCGTTTTTCTGTTGCATAGGGAGGCGCAGCGCAGAATTGTTGTATAGCCGGGTGGCTAAGTTCTGCGCTGCGCACGTCGTCTCCCTTCCTATGGGGCTACCTCTTGTTCGGCCACCCGTACAGCTTCGCTACGGTGATGACCACGAGTACTGGTATTACCACAGGCGCGAAAACCCATGCCATATAACCTACGATTATCGCCATGAGTATGAGGAATTCTGCCAGTATGACGAATATCCCCACGGCAGCGGCAATAGCCGAGGCTACGACGAAGGTCACCAGTGAGACGGCGGGAACCATCGTGGCAACCATCAGGCGGTCAAACTTCGTCTTCTTGCCTAGTACCAGGTCCAGGATGGGCTCGAGGAAGTCCTTGTGTTTCCAGCAGCCTGGCACTAGTGCCCACGAAGCAGCCAGAACTACCAGCCCGAGCCACCACCATGGAGCTACCACGAATGGCGCCACCAGTATTCCCGTCTCAAGGACGCCAGCCGTCAGGAATATCGGCCAGTGTCTTCGTGGGCTGTAGCGCCGTTTGGTTAGTGATTTGCGTAGTTGGCTCAATCACATCACCACCCTTCGACTTTGGGGACGACACAGCCTACTATAGCAGCAACTATGCGGATTATGCTTATGGGTGTGAGCAGTAAGTATGATCGCGGCCCCGCGGGTACTCACTTGCTCGCAGCTTGGCGACCAGATCAGTCAACTTGCTTTGCAAGGTGTCGAGCGACCGCTGAGTCTTGCGCACCGAGCCTAGTTGCCCGGTTTCGACGAAATCGAGCGTGAGCTGTGACGGTAGTTCGCCATGCATAATCTGCCAGGCGAGCGCATAGATGGTGAGCTGCTGCGAGCCGGTGGCGCGGTCTTTTGCCTTTTGCGGCGTGGTTACACTGCTGCTGGTTTTGAAATCGCGGATTTCGACACCTTTGCCGTGCTGGTATACGGCATCCATGCGGCCAATGATTTTGAGCGGTAAGCCGGGTATATTCACGCCGAAGGACCGCTCCACTTCTATGGGCAGCTCCTCCTTGATAAAACGGTCGTAAACCGTGCGGACTGATTGCAGCGCCTGCATGTGAGCCCGGTCGCGGGTGCCCGCCGATTGGTAACCGGCTTGTGGCAGCGCTTGCTGTGCCTCGGCAAGCAGCTCGTCGAGCGGTGGCACATTGCCCTTGCGGCGGCCCTCAAAGATGCGTTGGATAACAGTGTGAATAGCTGTGCCATAAGCGGCTACCGGGTTCTGCGGCTCGGGCATGCCGAGCACATGTTTGTAGTAGAAATCGAGCGGACATTTGAGCCAGCATTCTATTTGGCTGGCGGTGAGCGCATAGGTAGCGTCTTGCAGCATTTTTTCCGGCAACGGCACAGTGCTTGGCAGCTCGCGCGGTGCGAATAGCTCTAGGCTGGTTTGCCGCTCTGCCTCGAAGGTATCGGTGGCCGGCGCATCGAACATTTCTGCGAGAAAACGCGAAGGCTTGCGGTGCGTGCCGGTGCCGTGCCGGTCGCCGTAGGTCAGGATAAGCTCACGGCGGGCGCGGGTCACGGCCACATACATCAGACGGCGTTCTTCGGCTATGCGCTCGTCTGCGACGCTTTTAACGGCCTTTAGTTCTTGTGGCACCATGAGCGACGCGCCGTGATTACGCGCTGGGAACGACCCTTCGGTGCAGTCGATGACGTACACCGTGTCCCATTCCAGACCTTTGCTGCGGTGTACGCTTAGGCAGTTGACGAGCGAGTCGGATATGTCGAGCGACGCATCTTCGAACTCGCCGCCGCCGGCTTGTAGCACGGGCAAGCTTACGAGGTAGCTCTGTACGCTGGCGAGGCCGGCAATGCGCTCGAATTCCCTCAGGGTGTCGAACAGTTTTTTAAGGGCCTGCACTTGTATGTACGTTTCGCCAGCTGTGTTCGCCTGGTCGTACAAACGCTGCTTCCAACCGCTTTCGTCCAGCATGGCGAATGCCAGGTTGCCGACGTTCAGGCTACTGCTTTGTTCGCGCCACGCGGCAATCGTTTGCAGGGCGGCATTAAATGGTCTATTGTCGGACTGCTCAATGACCTGGCTCAAATGCGCATGCTCGCGCCGGGATGCTGCGGCAAATTGCGACAGCTCGCCCTGCGGCAGCTCGAACAGCGGTCCGCTCAAAGTGTGGAATAATGCCAAATCGTCCAACGGGTCGCTCACAGCTTTGAGGGCCTCGAGCAACTGGCGTACCGCCGGCTGGTCGTATAGATCGTTTTTGAGCCCGGCCATGATATGCGGAATGTCGTGCAGCTCCAGACTCTGGTGGACGCGTTCCACGATGGGGTTACTACGGGCCAGCACTGCAATGCTGCCCGGGTCTTGGCCGTGTTGCAGGCGTGCTGCAATGTCATCACTGATCCAGGTCAATTCGGCTTCCAATGTATAAAAATGCCGTGCGATGGGCGCCGATCCGTTGTTTGTCTGCGCATGCAGGCGCTTATCCAATTTGTTGATTACCTCTAGCCGCTCCGGATTGTTATTTTGGATCAGGCGGTAAGCGGCGTCGAGAATGCTCTGAGTGGAGCGGTAGTTCTCGATGAGGGTCACATCCTGAGCTGCCGGGTAGCGGTTTTTGAAATCCAAAATGTTGGCGAGCGTGGCACCGCGCCAGCCGTAGATACTCTGGTCGTCGTCACCCACGACCATGAGGTTCTGGTGCTCACCGGCTAGCAAATCGACGAGCGCCGATTGCATGGGGTTGGTATCCTGAAATTCATCGACCAAAATATAGTGGTATCGGTCCCGCAATTCGCGCAGGATATTTGGACGGGCTTTGAGCAGCTCAATCGTTAGATATATTTGGTCATCGTAGTCGATAGCCTGATGTTCGCGGCAGAGGCGCAGTTAGGTGTGGTAGTTGTGAGCTTGCTCTCGATGCTTGCTTTTTTCAAGCGCGTCGGCCGGGTCGGCTACCGGCAGCTCGTTAGCGTATTCTAGATATGCTTCGGGCTGGACGAGCTGTTGCTTGAGTTGCGACACATAGCCGCGCAGATTCTCCAGCTGACCGTCCGGATTGCTAATGGGCGCGAAATATTCCAACGCGAACTCGTCGAAGTGTTCACGCAGAAACACTAGCTGTCCGGTGTCGCCCAGCAGATGCAGCTCGCCGAGTCCCCACTCGCTCCCGTATTGTTTGAGCAAGTCGTTGCCGAAGCCATTGTAGGTGGCAATGGCAGTATCGAGCGCCGCGCTTAAAGACGTGTCGCTTACCCGGTCACGCATCTCACCAGCTGCCTTTTCCGTGAAGGTAAGCGCCAGGATACTCTCCGGGGCTGTACCATCCTGGATAAGCCGAAGAACTCGTTCGGTGATCACCCGGGTTTTACCCGTACCCGCCCCAGCCACTACCAGTACCGGTCCTTCGTTGACATGTACCGCAGCTGTTTGAGCTGCGTTCAGGCCTGTCTTCTTCTGCTTCCCTTCGTCCTTTTTCATTCGCCCCTACAGTATCTCATAGTGGGCAGGCTGGGACTACGCGTGGGGACTAGTGGCGCTTTCTGCGTGGTTGCTTCACTGGTTTTACCAGGGGCTGCTTAGCTGGAAGTGCCGGCTTTCTTCTTCCAGGCACCCAGGGGCGGCCCGGTGGATTTTCTGGTGTTACGGGTCCGCTTGGCGCTTGTGGTTTTCGTCCTGGTCGAACGGGCTGCCTTCTGGGCGTTATGGGTTTCGTGATAGGGGTCTTAGGTTTAGGAATCCTCGTTCGTCTAGGTCCTTTCCCTGGATCGCCGGGACTCCCCGTCTTTTTTTTCGCTCTTCGTACCCCTTCTACCTCAACCCCGGCAGCTTTTAAGCTGATGTGAGCGACATCGGCGGCGGCTTGCTGGAGCTTGTCAGCATCAGCTACTTCGAGGGTTCTTTCGGGAGAGAGAGCAAGTCGCGCGAGTTTGCGGAGCGTATCGTCGGATGGCTCCGCCCCGGCCTCGTAGGTAAGGTCTCTAGGTACTTCAGTAGGTTGTGACAGTGCGTCTAAATCGTAATGCATCGGCCTAGCATAAAGGCCGGGCATGGATTGTTTCTGTAAGGATTCTTACTTATTTAGTTGGCTGCATAACCACTCAAGAAACACTACCACAGACCGAGCACAGATCTTGTCGGCCAAGGCTTTGCGTCAGTTGCTCTGCAGCACCAACCGGACCTTCCAAGCCGTCAAAGGCAACAAAGTCGGCGGCTTCGCGCAACCACCAACCGAGCAGGCCGTAGAAGTGGAAGTTCCCCCACTCCACTGCTGCCCAACGATGGCCGGCCGGCGTAACGTACACTGGTTTTTTGGGCTTGTATGCCAGTTTGGGGTCGCCGGTCAGTTCGTGTACAAAATTGGCTGCGACAAATTCAGCATCGTACACGGCGGTCTGGGCCATGCCGCTGTATTGGGTTTCGGCATTGTCGCCAATGATGAAAATGCTGCGGTCGTCGTACGAGCGTAAAAATTCATCCACTAGCGCTTTCTTACGCGGGCTAAGCGTGAAGCTATTGGCTGTAAAGAAAGGATTATTAGCTTGCCCGGCCGTCCAGATAACTGTGTGGCTGCGAATGGGTTTGCCGTCTACAGTGAGCTCGTCAGCAGTCTCGCCCTGTACCGCCTTGCCTAGGTAGAGCTTGACGCCGAGTGAACGCAGTTGGCGCTCAATGGCGCGGCCGACACTTTTCGGCATGCGTGGCATAAGGTGCTTAGCACCTTCCACAAGGTCGACGTGCACGGGTCGGCCGTCGATACCGTGGCGCTTCAGCGTCTCTTGCATATAGCGTCCTAGATTGCCGGCCAGCTCAATGCCGGTCGGACCACCACCCACAATTACGTAGTTCAGGTCCGGCTTGCCATCGTCGATAATCTGTTGGTGCAGGTGGCGTTTGAGCTCCTCGGCTTCGCCGATGGACTTTACGCCGTAGCTGAACTCCGGCAAGCCCGGAATATTAAAGTAGTTAGTGACTGATCCAAGTGCCAGCACTAGTTTGTCGTATGGAACAGCCGGCTTGTCTTTGCCCTTCAGGATAAGGTTTTTAGCAGCGCGGTCAACGCTCTCAGCCGTGCCCTCTACAAACTTGACATCCTTGCCGTGCAGTAGGTGCTTAATAGTGATGCTGCTCTCGTGCCGTGTGCCACCAGTGGCCGTGTGGTAGAGCGTGGGAAAGTACCAGAAATCCGATCGCTCGCTTATCAGGGTGATATCAAATTTGTCAGTGTACTTGGCAAGCTCTAGAGCGGTCTTTATACCGCCAAAGCCCCCACCTACGATGACGATACGCTGTTTTTGTTGTTTTTCTGCCATTTCAAACTCATTGTAACAATAACGATAAGCGATATGCAAACGGCATGCGCCAGGGGTGAAAGTTGACAAACAACATGCTTGTGGTATAATGTAGTATACTTCGTTGAGTACACGTACTCCGAGGTACATTAACAAGCAAACGGGAAGACAAATAGGAAATGTGTACACCTACTAGCGGTGTACCTGTCTCCTATTTGTCTTCTTAAAAATCGGATCAAAGTAAGGGGAGTCGATGTCGAACTATCGTGAGGGAAGCGTTCCGCTCCGCGAGCTATTCTCGACCAAGGAACTCATCAGTTTCGGCGCTGGCTGGATGCTGATCGCCATGATGGCTATCTTCATCAACCCGGCGTTCGTCTACCTGTCGGTGCTGCTGGCCGTAGTCATGCTGGCCTACAGCTGCTGCAAGCGGTAGTTACCATAGTTACCAAGCTCTTCGACCTCGGTCGAGGAACCACCTAATCCACCCTGGCCACAACCAACCCTCAAGCTGCACGAAAGCGGCAACGCCGCTGACGAACATAATGAGGAAACAACGGCTGTGGTAGGGGTGTTACGGTCCATTCCGTATCCCCTTGTTTCCCCATCCGTTGTTTGCTTGTTATGTTCGTCTTTCACAGATGTGTATTTGTGCTGATGAGTGCTGTACGGAGGGAAAGCAAACTTTGGAGTTTGCTCCAGACATTTGACTTTCCGAGTACAGCGACTCGTATCCCTCCCGAGGGGTAGGAGTCCCAAAAGGACGAAAAGGCGAAAAACCATGCTAAGCTTAAGTAGCATGGAAGATATCAAAACCGAGCTGAAAAAACGTGGCTTTAAGGGCGAGTTCGAGGACTCGGCAGAGGCTAAAGAAAAATATAGTCACGACGCCAGCATGTTTGAATTGCGGCCCAAGCTCGTGGTAATGCCGCAGGATAGCAAAGATGTCCAGGCACTGGTGAAGCTGGTGTCCGAGAAAAAGAAATCGATGCCCGACTTGTCGGTCACGGCTCGAAGTGCTGGCACCGATATGGCCGGCGGTGCCATCAATGAATCAGTCATCGTTGATTTCAACAAACATTTTACCGCTATCGAAGAGGTCACGCCCGAAGAAGCGCAAACCCAGCCCGGCGTATTTTACCGCGACTTCGAACGTGAAACGCTGAAGCACGGCGCACTCATGCCCTCCTACCCCGCCAGTCGCGAACTCTGTACGGTCGGCGGCATGGTCGCGAACAACTCCGGCGGTGAAAAATCGTTGGAATACGGCAAGGTCAAAGACTTCGTGAATGAGCTGCAAGTGGTATTTGCTGATGGCAATGAGTATGCAGTGAAGCCGCTTAAAGGTGAGGCGCTTAAGAAAAAGTTGGCGCAAAAGGACTACGAAGGCAGTATCTACAAGCAGGTTTACGACCTGTGTGAAGCCCATTACGACGCCATCAAAGCGGCCAAACCGCACGTCAGCAAAAACAGCATGGGCTATACGTTGTGGGAGGTCTGGGACCGTGAAACCGGCGTGTTTGACCTCACGAAGTTAATTGTCGGCAGTGAGGGCACGCTCGGTTTTGTTACCGATATCAAATACCGCTTGGTGCCGCACCGCCCGCATTCTGGCCTGCTCGTGTTGTTTATGCGCAACATCAACGACCTGGGCGAACTTATTCCAAAGGTGCTAGAGCATAAGCCTGCCACATTCGAGAGTTTCGATGACCAAACGCTCTGGCTCAGTATTCGTTTTATGCCGAGCTTCCTTAAAATGTTGGGCTGGAGACGGTTCATCCATCTACTTATCACGCTCATACCGGACGGTCTGCAATTGCTGCGTGGCATCCCCAAGCTCATTCTGATGGTCGAGTTCAACGGGGAAACCGAGGACGAAGTGCGCCAGAAAGTCAAAGCCCTGCACCGCGAGCTTAAACATCTGCGCGCCCGCTACGAAATCAATGGATTCGAAGAAGACCCCACCGAGGGCAAAAGCGAGAAATTCTGGATTATGCGCCGCAATAGTTTCCAGCTGCTCCGGAGCAAGGTCAAGGACAAGCACACTGCACCGTATATCGATGACTTCGCTGTGCCACCAACGCATCTGGAAGAGTTCCTACCGCGGCTACAGAAAATCATCAAAAAATATCACTTGTTTGCAACCATCGCCGGGCACATGGGTGACGGCAATTTCCACGTGATTCCGCTCATGAAGATTGAGGATCCCAAGGAGCGCAAGAAAATTGAGCCGAGCCAAAAGGAAGTCAACGATCTGGTGCTGCACTATGAAGGCACTTTAAGTGGCGAACACAACGACGGCCTGGTGCGCGGCCCGTGGCTGGAAGCACAGTTTGGTAAGCAGATCGTTGGGCTGTTCCGCGACGTTAAGCATATTTTTGATCCCGAGAACATCTTCAACCCACACAAAAAGTCCGACGCTGACTGGGACTACAGCTACTCCCACATCCGCGACCACTTCTAGGCGTGCTACAATAAGCATAAGGATGAAAACGCGGGGAAAGATTCTTGTAGTAGCAACGCTGCTACTGGCGGTAGTGGTGCTAGCCGGCAGTTATCTCCACAGCCACCCTATCGCAGTGCTCCAGCCAGCCGGCCAAGTTGGCACCAAAGAGCGCAATCTCATGATCTTTACTGCCAGCATATCGCTCATTGTGGTTGTGCCGGTGTTTGTTATGCTGGGTATGTTTGCCTGGCGCTACCGCGAAGGCAATCCGCGTGGCCGCTATGATCCCAAGTTTGAAGGTAACGGCAGGCTCGAAGCCGTCTGGTGGGCGATACCGGCAATCTTTATTACGATTATCGGCGTGATTACCTGGAATAGCAGCTACGCGCTTGATCCGTTCAAGCCGCTCCAAGGCAACAAGCCGCTGCATATCCAGGTCGTGGCGTTGGACTGGAAGTGGCTGTTTATCTACCCTGAGCAAGGCGTGGCGAGTGTGAATGAGGCAGCCATACCGGTGGGTACTCCCGTGGATTTTGAGATTACCAGCGATACCGTGATGACCAGCTTTTGGGCGCCGCAGCTCGGCGGCCAAATGTACGCTATGCCCGGCATGAATACGCAGGAGAACCTCATGGCTGCTAAAACTGGCGACTTTCGGGGTGTGGCGGCTAACATCAGCGGCAGCGGCTTTGCCGGTATGAGTTTCACCGTTAAGTCGCAGTCGCAGAGCGATTTTAAGGCTTGGGTAGGAGCAGCTCAGCACTCCGGCAGCAAGCTCACCGATTTTACCTACATGAACCTGGCGCGTCCGAGCAGCAACAATAAGGCCGCCTATTACGCGGCCGTGCAGCCGGACTTGTATGATACGATTATTATGAAGTACATGATGCCGACAGACGGGGGTGATAGCGTGGACGCAGTGGGGGTGAGTTTCTGATGCTGTTAGGTCACGTAGCTTTTGCACTGCTCGGTCGGCTCGGCTGGAACCAGTTACCACCGAACGCGATTGCTTATGGCGGAGCCGCCATGGTGGTTGGCGGTTTGCTGGCGGTGGCGGGGCTCATAACCTACCTGCATCGTTGGAAATGGCTCTGGAAAGAATGGCTGACGACGCAGGATCCGAAGCGCATCGGCGTAATGTATGTGATTGTAGCGCTGATCATGCTGCTGCGCGGTGCGGCCGACGCCTTTTTAATGCGCGCTCAGCAGTCGGTTAGTGTTGGTAGCAACCAGGGGTTTCTCGACGCCAGTCACTTCCAGCAAATCGTGAGCGCGCACGGTACCATTATGATTTTCTTTGTAGCGATGGGCTTGATGTTCGGACTTATTAACCTAGTTTTGCCCTTGCAGCTGGGGGCCCGCGACGTAGCCTTTCCATTCATGAACGCTTCTAGTTTCTGGCTGTTTTTTGCGGGTATGGCGTTAGTGATGGCGAGCCTGGTACTGGGTGATTTTTCGGCAGCCGGTTGGCTGGCGTACCCACCTTTAAGCGAACTCAAATACAGCCCGACCGTCGGCGTGGACTACTGGATATGGGCGCTACAAATCAGCGGCATTGGCAGTCTGCTCTCGGGCATTAATTTCATGGTGACCATTATTAAGATGCGCGCGCCCGGCATGAGTCTTATGAAAATGCCGATGTTCGCCTGGTCGGTCATGGGCAGTATGGCACTAGTAGCCTTCGCCTTCCCTATCCTGACAGTCACATTAACACTGCTGGCGCTCGACCGAACCATCGGCACGCACTTCTTCACAGCCGGTGGTGGCGGTAACGCTATGATGTACGTGAACCTTATCTGGGCGTGGGGCCACCCCGAAGTGTATATATTAGTGCTGCCAGCCTTTGGGATCTGGAGCGAAGTAGTCGCAACATTTAGCCGCAAAGCACTGTTTGGCTACACTAGCATGGTCTGGGCGATATGGGCTATCGTGATCTTAAGCTACACTGTCTGGCTGCATCACTTCTTTACTATGGGCGCTGGAGCGGATGTAAACGCGTTCTTTGGTATTACGACCGCGGTTATCGCCGTGCCCACGGGCGTCAAAATATTTAACTGGCTGTTCACAATGTACCGCGGGCGAATCAGCTTTAGGTCGCCAATGCTGTGGTTCATGGGGTTCGTCGTAATATTTACAATAGGTGGCGTGGCGGGCGTGATGATGAGCGTACCGGCTATTGACTATCAGGTGCACAACAGCCTATTCCTGATAGCGCACTTCCACATGATGATTATCGGTGGCGTGGTATTTGCATTCTTTAGCGGCCTCTCCTACTGGTTTCCCAAGATTTTCGGTTTCCGTTTGCACGAGGGTCTCGGCAAGGTTGCGTTCTGGTTCTGGAGCGTTGGCTTTATCGTGGCCTTCACGCCGCTGTACGTCTTGGGCTTGATGGGCGCAACGCGCCGGCTCGACCACTACGATGCGTCGCTCGGCTGGCAGCCGCTGTTTATTGTGGCTGGTATCGGTGCAGCGCTGATAGGGTTCGGAGTGGCGGCCCAGGTGGCGCAGCTGGTGGTAAGTATTTTGCTGCGCGACAGCAACCGTGACCTGACAGGCGACCCGTGGAACGGTCGCACACTAGAGTGGTCGGTGCCCTCGCCGGCTCCCTTTTATAGCTTTACCAAGCAGCCGGTCGTGCAGGTACGTGACCAATTCTGGGCTGACAAGCAGGCCAAAAAGAGCCATAAAGAGTATGAAGACGTGCTGCTGCCCAAAAATAGCGGCTGGAGTGTAGCCGTTGGCGCGTTGGCGTTTACGTTTGCTTTTTGCCTGGTATGGCACATGTATTGGGTGTTGCCGCTGGCGTTCGTGGGCGTGGTGGTAACGCTGGTTGTACGCAGCATGAATGACGAACCCGAGTATGTACTGACTGCACGCGAGGTTGAAAAACTAGATCAGGCGCAAGCCCGGAAGGTGAAAGAGTACGAGGCCATACAGTCATGAACCAGGAAGTGGCACTAGAGCTACGGCGCGAGCATGAGGCCACCGAGAAAACCATTTTCGGATTCTGGCTCTACCTGATGACCGACTGCGTACTGTTCGCGAGCCTGTTTGCCGTGTACACGGTGCTGCGCCATAACACCTTTGGTGGGCCGAATGGGCGTGAGCTGTTTAGTCTGCCCTACGTGCTGGTCGAGACGTTTGCGCTGCTCACCAGCAGCTTTACCTGCGGTTTGGCCATGCTGGCAGCGCAGCGCAAGGCTAAACATGAGGTATTATTTTGGCTGGGTGTAACGTTTCTGCTTGGTGCGCTGTTCTTAGGCCTCGAGCTGCACGAGTTCAGCAAAATGGCTGCCGAGGGCAACAGCTGGCGGCGCAGTGGGTTCCTGAGCAGCTACTTTACACTGGTAGGTACGCACGGGGCGCACATCACCATCGGCCTCACCTGGATGGCGGTCATGGGGTTGTACGTGCGGAGCCGTGGGCTGACCGACAGTGTGCGCAAGCGGCTGATCCTGCTGAGCTTGTTCTGGCACTTTTTGGATGTGATCTGGATTTTCATATTCACAATCGTCTATCTGTATGGGAGTCTGAACGTATGAATTCCGTAGTGTCCGAGCACGGTGACCAGAAGCTGACGTACAGCAAGTACACCGCCGGGTTTGTCGGATCGGTAGTGCTGACGTTGACGGCGTACTGGTTGGCAACGCACGGCACAGCCAGTGGTAACACATTAGCTATCGTATTGGGCGTGTTGGCAATTGTCCAGTTCGCCGTGCAAATGCTGCTGTTTCTGCACGTCGGCGAAGAGCGCGGGCCGCGCTGGAAGCTTGGTATGGCCGGCATGATGCTGGTTGTGATACTTATATTGGTGGGCGGCAGCGTCTGGATTATGAACAATCTCAATACCCGCATGACGCCGCAGCAGATGGACCAGTATTTGAAATCACAGGATAGCTTGTAGGTTGAAGGATTACTTTGAGGCGCTAAAGCCCGAACGAACGTTCTTTAACGTCATGATGGCGGCCGCCGGCTTCTTTTTGGCGTCGCAGTGGCGTCGCGTGGATTGGTGGCTTTTCTTGGCGGCGATGGTCGGCACCAGCCTACTCGTGATGTCGGGGTGTCTGGCCAATAACGCCACTGATTCACAGCTGGATACGCGTATGCCTCGTACCCGAAAACGCGCGAGCGCCACGGGCGTAGTGCCGGCGCGCAACCTTGCTGGCTTAGCGGTGCTGCTTGGCGGCATCGGGCTGGGAGTGTTGCTTGCCTGGGTCAATTGGCTCACCGCCCTGCTTGGCGTGCTGGCCTACTTGGACTATGTGGTGCTGTATGCCTGGACCAAGCGCACAACGCCGTGGAGTACGCTGGCTGGCACCCCCGCCGGCGCATTGCCATTAGTGGCCGGCTACACGGCTGTAGCGGGCCGATTTGATGCAGTTGCTTGGGCGTTGGCGCTCGTGATGGTCTTCTGGCAGATGGCGCATTTCTATTCCATCGGTATCTACCGGCTCAAAGACTACAAAGCCGGCGGCCTGCCCATCTGGCCTGCCCGGTACGGTGTTAAAAATACGCAACGATGGATACTCGCGTACGTATTGCTGTATGTGCTTGCAGTCGGTTGGCTAGGCATTGCCGGCAATATGGGCACGGTATTCTTTTGGAGTATGATCTGGCTCGGCTTGTATTGGCTGTGGCTGGGTGTAACGGGTGTTCGCTCGCAGGCACCCGAAAAGTGGGCTCACCGTATGTTCGGCTTTTCGCTTATTACCTTGCTGCTGTTGGCAGCTGGAGTCACCCTATCACCCCTGTTGCCGTAGTATAAAATAAATGAGAGAAGAGAGGGGGACGTTGGCGACAGCCGGCAGTGCACGCGGGTAGCGTACATCGTGCCGGCGTCGCCGAACGTTCCCTCTCTGCGTCCGAGCCGTAGTGCTTCCGGGGCTCGGTGCCGGGTAGTGGGGATTAGCTCTCAGTGCCGTCCCGCAGGAACTGGAGGTTGCCGGCGTTCCGGGCCATGCGCTCGTCCTTGGTGCCGTTGAAGAAGATGGTGTCGACATCTTCGGCGAACCTTGCCCTGCCGGCCACGACGACCTCGACGTCGGGGTCAGCCCTCAGCTCGAAGGTCGGGATGACACGGTCCTGGAGGTTCTGAACGACTCCGAATTGGGCCTGGACCATCTGCCGGTAATCCCTGGTACTGAGCGTGATACCCAGTGACCGCGCCTTCTTGATGAGAGCCTGCATGATATGCGGTGACACCACCACGATGTCGTTGTTCGTACGGGCCTGGGCGAACCGTCGCGCGCGGGGAACGTTGCGGATACGCTTCCGGAGTTCGGTGAGGTCAATGAAGAAGACCAGGGACAAGGCGGTGAAGATGATCTGGCCCCAGACGCCGGGGTTGCCGAGGGCGACGTAGGTTGCCGCGCCAGCGGTGAACAGTGTCCAGATGGCTATCCAGACAACTGCCTTGGCAGGCTGCCTGACGTGGGCCGGCGGGTTGGCGGCCAGGTCGCTCAGATCGCGCATGTTCTTGCCCTTGACGGCGATGTAGGTCGTGGGGACCTTGATCGTCGGATCGAGC